>NZ_JARVSK010000006.1:0-354504 GCF_030209235.1 Pseudomonas sp. efr-133-TYG-103a | reverse complement strand
TCCCGCGATCTGGCGCGCAGCGGCAGCAGAATCGGACGGGGTATGTCAGGCAGACCGCATGGCCGGGCTTTACGACGACTTCGTCGCCGATCGCGGGACAAGCCGCGCTCCTACGGGCAGTGCATCAATCCTTCGCGAGCAAGCTCGCTGCCACAGGTTTTGTGCTTGACGCAATACCAGGCGACGCCGCAGAAATCGTGTGGGAGTGAGCTTGCTCGCGATGGGGCCGATATGTTCGCCGGAGAGATAACGCGTGACAGTTAGCCTTCGCGAGCAAGCTCGCTGCCACAGGTGAGTGTCTAGCCGAACGGTTGATCACCCAACCGTCAATGTCCCGCTGGCGACCAGTGTCGCGTAGCCGCCGATCTTGACGCGGTCGCCTTCAAGCCTGCAAAACAACTCTCCACCACGGGCTGAACTCTGGTGTGCGGTCAGGCTGAATTTGTTCAGGCGTGACGACCAGTAGGGAATCAGGCAGCAATGGGTCGAGCCGGTGACCGGGTCTTCAGGAATACCGATGGCAGGCGCGAAATAGCGGGACACGAAATCGTAGCGCTCGCCATCACCTTTTGCCGTGATGATCACGCCCGGCCAAGGCAGTCGGGCGATCGCGGCGAGGTCCGGTTTGCAAGCGCGAACCGCCTCTTCCGACTCCAGCACCACCAGCAGCTCCGCCGAGCCCAGCACGTCGACCACTTCTGCATTCAGGGCGCGTTCGACATCGACGGTCACCCCCACCTCGCTCGGCGGCATGGCGGGGAAATCCAGCAGCAACCGGCCGTTCTCGCGCGTCACACTCAATGGGCCCGACTTGCTGACGAACTCGATGGTCTCGGACGCTTCGCCGTATTTCTCAAGCAGCACAAACGCACTGGCCAACGTGGCGTGGCCGCAGAGCGGGACTTCATGGGTCGGGGTGAACCAGCGAATGTGCCAGCCCTGTGCTTCGCGCACGACAAACGCCGTTTCAGAAAGGTTGTGCTCAGCGGCAATGCGCTGCATCAGCTCATCGGTCAGCCATGCATCGAGCCGGTAAACCATGGCCGGGTTGCCCGCGAACGGCCGATCACTGAACGCATCGACCTGATGAAATTCAAGCTGCATGGAAGGCATCCCCAATCATTGTTGTAGGGCGGCGTCCTGCCTCGGTCGCCGCAAAACGGTCGCTGTACGAATAATCGGAATATTTCTGACGATGCAGAGGAATCATTCGCGGCCAATCTGCGCAAAAGTCGCGTTGGTGTGCTGCGCCAGCACTGCTGCGGAAAGCTCGACCTCAAGTCCCCGTCGGCCCGCGCTGACGTAGATGGTGGCAAAAGGTTGAGCGGTCTCGTCAATGAAAGTTCGCAGTCTTTTCTTTTGCCCCAGCGGGCTGATGCCACCGAGCAAATAGCCGGTCGCTCGCTGTGCTGCGCCGGGGTCGGCCATCTCGGCCTTTTTTGCGCCAGCGGCGTGAGCCAGGGCTTTCAGATCGAGCGAGCCTGCAACCGGCACGACCGCCACCAACAATTCGCCTTTTTCAGTGCTGGCCAGCAATGTCTTGAAGACCTGAGCGGGCTGCAGGTCGAGCTTTTCTGCCGCTTCCAGCCCGTACGAAGCCGCTTTGGGGTCGTGCTCATAACTGTGCACCCGATGCTCGGCGCGGGCTTTTTTCAGTAAATCCAGTGCGGGGGTCATGCAGCGCTCCAGAGGACCAGATTGTCTCTTGTTTTCTCCCGTCACTTTATGCCATTTGCTATCGAAACGCCTCTGTTCGGCGCGCTGGCGCGGATAAAATCGACCCTGTCGTCCAGGCCTTGCAGCCGTTCACTTTCGACCTTTGACATTGTTCGTTTACGTCTATATTTTTTCGAATGCGAATATTCAGTCGTCCTTCGTGAAGAGCACCGCGCAATCGGTGCGTTTTCGCACGTAAACTGATGGCCAGTCTTCCGGACACCCGCGTTATCACCAGGCAATCGACATGACCGACACCGAAAACAAGAATTACATCATCGCTCTCGACCAAGGTACGACCAGCTCTCGCGCCATCATTTTTGATCGTGACGCCAATGTGGTCAGCACTGCGCAGAGCGAGTTCGTTCAGCATTATCCGCAGCCTGGCTGGGTCGAACACGACCCGATGGAAATCTTCGCCACCCAGACCGCCTGCATGACCAAAGTGCTGGCGCAGGCCAATCTGCATCACAATCAGATTGCTGCCATCGGCATCACCAACCAGCGGGAAACCACGGTGGTCTGGGAGAAAGACAGCGGGCGTCCGATCTATAACGCGGTCGTCTGGCAATGCCGACGCAGCACGGAAATCTGCCAGCAGCTCAAGCGCGACGGTCTTGAGGACTACATCAAGCAGACCACCGGCCTGGTCATCGATCCATACTTTTCCGGCAGCAAGCTGAAATGGATTCTCGACCACGTCGAAGGCAGCCGGGAACGCGCGCGCCGCGGCGAGCTGCTGTTCGGCACCGTCGATAGCTGGCTGATCTGGAAATTCACCGGCGGCAAGGTGCATGTCACCGACTACACCAACGCGTCGCGCACGATGATGTTCAACATCCACACCCTGGAATGGGATCAGCGGATGCTGGAAGTGCTCGACGTGCCGAGGGAGATGCTTCCCGAGGTCAAGTCCTCATCTGAAGTGTACGGTCACAGCAAAAGCGGGATTGCCATCGCCGGTATCGCAGGCGACCAGCAATCGGCACTGTTCGGTCAGATGTGCGTAGAGCCCGGTCAGGCCAAGAACACCTACGGCACCGGTTGCTTCTTGTTGATGAACACCGGCAAGAAAGCCGTCAAGTCGAACCACGGCCTGCTCACCACCATCGGCTGCGGACCGCGCGGCGAAGTGGCTTATGCGCTGGAGGGCGCGGTATTCAACGGCGGGTCGACGGTGCAATGGCTGCGCGACGAGTTGAAGATCGTCAACGACTCGATGGACACCGAATACTTCGCCACCAAGGTGAAGAACAGCAACGGGGTGTATCTGGTTCCGGCGTTCACCGGGCTGGGCGCGCCATACTGGGATCCCTACGCGCGCGGCGCGCTATTCGGCCTGACGCGCGGCGTGAAAGTCGATCACATCATTCGCGCAGCGCTCGAGTCCATCGCGTATCAGACCCGCGATGTGCTGGATGCGATGCAGCAGGACGCCGGTGAACCGCTCAAGGCGCTGCGCGTCGACGGCGGCGCGGTGGCGAACAACTTCCTGATGCAGTTCCAGGCGGACATCCTCGGAACTCAGGTGGAGCGCCCGAAAATGCGTGAGACCACCGCGCTGGGTGCCGCTTATCTTGCAGGGCTGGCGATCGGCTTCTGGAGCGGGCTGGATGAGCTGAAGGACAAGGCCGTGATCGAGCGCAAGTTCGAGCCGCAGTGCGACGAGGCCGAAAAGGAAAAACTCTATGCCGGCTGGCGCAAGGCCGTTGAGCGCACGCGCGACTGGGAGCCTCACGAAGAGGCGGAATGAGCACATACGCCGTGTTTGACCTGAGGGAGCTCGCTCCCAAAGGTTGAACTGACGTGCAGATTTTTCCGGCTGACAGGTAATGGCTGCCTGCGGCATCATGGGCGCCCTTGCCCGAAGGAAAAAAAATGAATCTGCCACCCCGTCAACAGCAGATCCTCGAGCTGGTCCGTGAGCGCGGCTATGTCAGCATCGAGGAAATGGCGCAATTGTTCGTCGTGACCCCGCAAACCATCCGCCGCGACATCAATCAGCTGGCAGAAATGAACCTGCTGCGCCGCTACCACGGTGGTGCCGCTTACGACTCCAGCATCGAAAACACGGCTTACGCGATGCGCGCCGACCAGATGCGCGATGAAAAACAACGCATCGCCGAGGCCATCGCGGCCCAGATTCCCGACCACGCCTCGCTGTTCATCAACATCGGCACCACCACTGAATCCATCGCTCGCGCGCTGCTCAATCACAACCACCTGAAAATCATCACCAACAACCTGCATGTTGCGTCGATTCTCAGCGGCAAGGATGATTTCGAGGTCCTGCTGGCGGGTGGCAATGTGCGCCGCGACGGCGGGGTGGTGGGTCAGGCCAGCGTCGACTTCATCACGCAGTTCAAGGTCGATTTCGCCTTGGTAGGGATCAGCGGCATCGACGAAGACGGCAGCCTGCTGGACTTCGACTACCAGGAGGTGCGGGTTTCCCAAGCAATCATCGCCAATGCCCGGCAGGTCATTCTGGCCGCCGACTCCAGCAAGTTCGGCCGCAACGCCATGGTTCGGCTCGGCCCCATTACGTTGATCGACTGCCTGGTAACCGATCAGGCGCCGGTGCCGGCGCTGGCCCAGCTGCTGACGCAGAACAAGATCCGGCTGGAAGTGGTCTAGCCTCCTCCTCCCCCCGCCTGCGTCTGCCCTGAGACGCAGGATGGCTGCGCGCTGCCGCGCTCTTTGACCTCCCTCCTCAATCAATCGCAAGTCGCGTGTCGCGTCCATGCTCCATCGGAGCAACGCTCCAATGTTCGATATTGTTCCTTTCCTGCCTCTCCAATCAGTATTTTCAATCAATACTGAGTGGTTCGTTGCTCGTTATTGCGCTACTATTTTCGGAAATGAACATAAATGTTCGAATTCGCCTTTCAAACGAGCGCCCTTGACGACAGGCGTCACCGAATCCACACAGGAGGCCCCGATGGCCAGCGCCACTTTGCCCACCCCACCCCTTTCAGAGGTCTATGACATCGCCGTTATCGGCGGTGGTATCAACGGTGTCGGCATTGCGGCAGACGCATCGGGGCGTGGCCTTTCGGTCTTCCTGTGCGAAAAGGACGACTTGGCCAGCCATACGTCATCCGCCAGCAGCAAACTGATCCATGGCGGTCTGCGTTATCTGGAGCATTACGAGTTCCGCCTGGTGCGCGAAGCACTGGCCGAACGCGAGGTGCTCCTGGAAAAGGCTCCACATATCGTCAAACCCATGCGATTCGTGCTGCCCCACCGCCCGCATTTGCGTCCGGCATGGATGATTCGCGCCGGCCTGTTCCTTTATGACCACCTGGGCAAACGCGAAAAGCTTCCTGCGTCGAAGAACCTGCGCTTTGGTGCTGACAGTCCGCTGAACAGCACCATCACTCGCGGCTTCGAATACTCGGATTGCTGGGTCGACGACGCGCGTCTGGTCGTACTCAACGCCATGGCCGCTCGTGAAAAAGGCGCTCATATTCATACCCAGACCCGCTGCCTGAGCGCCCGACGCAGCGGCGGCCTGTGGCACCTGAACATGGAACGCGTGGATGGCAGCCTGTTTTCCATTCGTGCCAAAGCGCTGGTGAATGCGGCGGGGCCGTGGGTGGCCAAATTCATTCGTGAAGACTTGAAGCTCGAGTCTCAATACGGCATCCGTTTGATTCAGGGCAGCCACCTGATCGTGCCGAAACTCTACGAAGGCGAGAATGCATTCATTCTGCAGAACGAAGACCAGCGCATCGTATTCGCGATTCCTTATCTGGAGCGCTTCACCATCATCGGCACGACCGATCGCGAGTACACCGGCGATCCGGCCAAGGTGGCGATCACTGAAGGCGAAACCGATTACCTGCTGAAAATCGTCAACGAGCACTTTAAAAAGCAGCTTAGCCGCGACGACATCATCCGCACCTATTCGGGTGTGCGACCGCTTTGCAACGACGAGTCGGACAATCCGTCAGCGATCACGCGCGATTACACGCTTTCTCTGTCGGGAAGCGCTGAAGAGGCTCCGATTCTCTCGGTCTTCGGCGGCAAGCTGACGACCTATCGCAAGCTGGCCGAATCGGCAATGCAGCAACTGGCGCCGTTCTTCCCGCAGATGAAGCCGAGCTGGACCGCCAAATCCAGCCTGCCGGGTGGTGAAAGCATGACCACGCCAGCGGCACTGGCCGCTGAGCTCAAGCAGCGTTTCAGCTGGCTGCCGGCGGACATCGCCAGCCGCTGGGCGATTACCTACGGTTCGCGCAGCTGGCGCATCGTCGAAGGCGCGCGGGATCTGACAGACCTGGGCGAGCACCTTGGCGGAGGTCTGTACAGTCGTGAGGTTGATTATCTGTGCAGCGAAGAGTGGGCGGCCAAAACCGAAGACATTCTGTGGCGCCGTACCAAGCTGGGCCTGTTCACCACGCCTGAAGAACAGCAGAACGTCCAGACTTACCTCGATAAAGTGGCGCGGAACAAAGGTGCCATCGAGGCGGCATAAATCAATACCAAACATTGTAGAGCGAGCCTGCTCACGAAGAATGCCTGTCAGACGCACGTAAGTGTGATCAGTAATGGCCCCTTCGTAAGCAAGCTCACTCCCTAAGGATTTCCGGGCATCCCCGAGCTCTCTGGTCAGACACAAATCCCGTAGGAGCGCGCTTGCCCGCGAAGACTGACTTCCAGCCGCTGCATCTCCACCGGCCACACCGGCCAATTCGCGGGCAAGCGCGCTCCTACAAAGTACGCGGGGCCGACTGGTAACAAAACCTGTGGGGCAAGCTTGCTCATGAAAGCTGACGTCCAGACACTACATTTCCACAGCATCCACTGGCCTCTTCCCGGCTGAAGCCGGTCCTACAGGCGCTGCAAATGAATGTAGGACCGGCTTTAGCCGGGAAAGCATCGGGCGTCACGCCGTTGATCGAGGGGCTGTTAAAGACAGTTAGCTCACTCCATCAGTGATTAAACGACGTCGCTTGCATCCCATTCGGATTTCCGAACACCTCTCCCCCGCCTATTCGGCATTCCGTACGTCCCATCCCTCCTCGCTGCATAAAACTAAATAAATCCCTTTATTTTTCAGCCTCTTAGCCACTGTCACGCGCCTGGCATGACTCATGCTCTACACTCTTTCACGATTGCTCCGATGTAGCGTGCCGCCTGGTTGGGCCGCCGTTGTAGCGTTCTGAAACGATAGGGCCGACCCAACACCGGACCCATAAAAAAAACAATGTCGAGGATAAACAGATGCGTATCGTTCCCCACCTCCTGGGCGCAGCCATCGCTGCCGCCGTTTTGATCAGCACCCCAGTGTCCGCTGCCGAGCTGACCGGAACCCTGAAGAAAATCAGCGATTCAGGCACCATCACCCTCGGTCACCGCGACTCTTCGATTCCTTTCTCGTATATCGCTGACGCTTCCGGCAAGCCAGTCGGTTACTCCCACGACATTCAGCAGGCCATCGTCGAAGCGATCAAAAAAGACCTGAACAAGCCTGATCTGAACGTCAAGTACAACCTGGTCACTTCTCAGACCCGTATTCCGCTGGTGCAGAACGGCACCGTCGACGTTGAATGTGGTTCGACCACCAACAACGCCGAGCGCGCGCAGCAAGTCGACTTCTCGGTCGGCATCTTCGAAATCGGTACCAGGCTGCTGACCAAAGTCGGCTCGCCGTACAACGACTTCGATGACCTCAAGGGCAAGAACGTCGTGACCACCGCTGGCACCACGTCCGAGCGCATCATCAAATCGATGAACGCTGACAAGCAGATGGGCATGAACGTCATCTCCGCCAAAGACCACGGCGAGTCCTTCCAGATGCTGGAATCGGGTCGTGCCGTTGCCTTCATGATGGACGACGCACTGTTGGCAGGCGAAATGGCCAAGGCCAAGAAGCCGACCGACTGGCACGTGACCGGCACGCCGCAATCCTATGAAATCTACGGCTGCATGGTTCGCAAGGATGATCCTGCGTTCAAGAAAGCCGTCGACGACGCGATCGTCGGCCTCTACAAATCGGGCGAGATCAACAAGATCTACGACAAGTGGTTCACCCAGCCTATTCCTCCAAAAGGCCTGAACCTGAGCTTCCCGATGAGCGAAGAGCTCAAGAAGCTGATTGCCAACCCGAACGACAAGCCGGCCCCAGACAAGAAGGCCTGAGCCCTTCGTCGCAAACCATAAGAACGTAAAAGCCTGATTCCCGGGAAGACCCAGTGTTTTCCCGGGAGCCGCTGCAAAGCGCATGCGTGCATAACGATCGATCAGAGGGGAGACCCTGATGAATTACAACTGGGACTGGGGCGTGTTCTTCAAGTCCACTGGCGTTGGCAGCGAGACCTATCTGGACTGGTACATCACCGGTCTGGGCTGGACAATCGCCATTGCCGTCGCCGCCTGGATCATCGCGTTAATCCTGGGCTCGGTGCTCGGGGTCATGCGTACGGTGCCTAACCGCATCGTTTCTTCCATCGCCACGATCTACGTGGAAATATTCCGTAATGTGCCACTGCTGGTGCAACTGTTCATCTGGTACTTCCTGGTGCCCGATCTGCTGCCCGAAAACCTGCAAGAGTGGTACAAGCAAGACCTCAACCCGACCACCTCGGCATTCCTGAGCGTTGTCGTGTGTCTGGGCCTGTTCACTGCCGCACGGGTTTGCGAACAAGTGCGTACGGGCATCCAGGCGCTGCCGCCCGGCCAGGAATCAGCCGCGCGCGCCATGGGCTTCAAACTGCCGCAGATCTACTGGAATGTGCTGCTGCCGCAGGCCTACCGAATCATCATTCCGCCGCTCACCTCCGAATTCCTGAACGTGTTCAAAAACTCGTCCGTGGCGTCGCTGATCGGCCTGATGGAGTTGCTGGCGCAGACCAAACAGACCGCCGAGTTCTCCGCGAACCTGTTCGAAGCGTTTACCCTGGCCACGCTGATCTATTTCACCCTGAACATGAGCCTGATGCTGCTCATGCGCCTGGTCGAGAAGAAAGTCGCCGTGCCCGGCCTGATCTCCGTGGGAGGTAAATAATGGACTTCTCTGGAGTAATTCCGGCCATTCCAGGCATGTGGAACGGCATGGTCATGACCCTGCAACTGATGGTCATGGGTGTGATTGGCGGTATCGCGATCGGCACGCTGCTGGCGCTGATGCGGCTGTCGTCGAACAAACTGCTGTCGCGCATCGCCGGTGCCTACGTCAACTATTTCCGTTCGATTCCGCTGCTGCTGGTCATCACCTGGTTCTACCTGGCGGTGCCCTTCGTGCTGCGCTGGATCACCGGGCAAGACACGCCGGTCGGCGCGTTCACCTCCTGCGTCGTGGCGTTCATGATGTTCGAGGCGGCCTACTTCTGCGAAATCGTGCGCGCCGGTGTGCAATCGATCTCTCGCGGCCAGATGGGCGCAGCCCAGGCGCTGGGCATGACCTACAGCCAGATGATGCGCCTGATCATCCTGCCGCAGGCCTTCCGCAAGATGACCCCGCTGCTGCTGCAGCAAAGCATCATCCTGTTTCAGGACACCTCGCTGGTGTACACGGTGGGGCTGGTCGACTTCCTCAACTCGGCGCGTTCGAGCGGCGACATCATCGGTCGCTCCAATGAATTCCTGATCGTCGCAGGTCTTGTCTATTTCACGATCAGCTTCGCGGCATCGCGTCTGGTCAAGCTCATGCAGAAAAGGTTAGCCGTATGATTTCCATCAAAAATATCAACAAGTGGTATGGGGACTTTCAGGTGCTGACCGATTGCAGCACCGAGGTCAAGAAAGGCGAAGTGATCGTGGTCTGCGGGCCTTCGGGCTCGGGCAAATCAACCCTGATCAAATGCGTCAATGCGCTTGAGCCCTTCCAGAAAGGCGACATTGTGGTCGACGGCACGTCCATCGCCGACCCGAAAACCAATCTGCCGAAACTGCGTTCGCGGGTTGGCATGGTGTTCCAGCATTTCGAGCTGTTTCCGCATTTGACCATCACCGAAAACCTGACCATCGCGCAGATCAAGGTCTTGGGCCGCAGCAAGGAAGAGGCCACCAAAAAGGGCCTGCAATTGCTCGAGCGCGTCGGCCTGTCGGCCCATGCCCACAAGCATCCGGGCCAGTTGTCCGGTGGTCAGCAGCAGCGTGTGGCGATCGCCCGCGCGCTGGCGATGGATCCGGTGGTCATGCTGTTCGACGAACCGACCTCCGCGCTGGACCCTGAAATGGTCAACGAAGTGCTCGACGTGATGGTGCAACTCGCCCATGAAGGCATGACCATGATGTGCGTGACCCACGAGATGGGCTTTGCCCGCAAAGTCGCCGACCGGGTGATTTTCATGGACAAGGGCCAGATCGTCGAGGACTGCGCCAAGGAAGAGTTCTTCGGTGACGTCAACGCACGCTCCGAACGTGCCCAGCAGTTCCTCAACAAGATCCTGCAGCATTAATTGATTCACGCCTCACAAGGGCAAAAAACCACCCGCCGCCCGTACTCGATCATCAATGACACGGGCGGCTGGCCGGTCCAGGACGACTGTGATGAAATGCGATCCACCTCTTAGCGCGCCGCCATCACTTGCCGTGAAACCCCGCCTGATCCGCCACCTGTTTCTGCCGCCGCTGGTCATTCTGCTGATGATCGCGCTGGGCTACGTCACCTATCTGTACAGCGAAAAGAACGGCATCAAGGCGCTGAGCGAAAATGGCGAACGTCAGCTCGAACTGCACGCGCGCACCGTCGAAAGTGAAATCAACAAGTACAACTATCTGCCCAGCGTGCTGGAGCTCGAATCCAACGTTTCCGATCTGCTCAACGACCCCTCGCCGGAGTTGCGCAGCAAGGTCAATGACTACCTCGAAGGCCTCAATCGCCGCAGCCGCAGTCGCGCCATCTACGTGCTCGACACCACGGGCCGTGTGCTGGCGACCAGTAACTGGCGCGACGCCGACAGCTATCTGGGCGAAGACCTGTCGTTCCGGGCTTATTATCAGGACGCGATTCGCGGACTGCCGGGGCGCTTCTACGGCATCGGCAGCACCACCGGCGAGCCCGGTTATTACCTGGCCCACGGGCTGGAAGAGAAAGGCAAGATCATCGGCGTCGCCGTGATCAAGGTACGCCTGGAAGCGCTGGAAGAGCGCTGGCAGCGGGCGCGCCTGGAGGCTTTCGTCAGCGACGAAAACGGCATCATCATTCTTTCCAGCGATCCTGCGCGGCGGCTCAAATCCGTTCGCCCGCTGACGGCCGATATCAAGGAGCGTCTGGCGCGCAGCCTGCAATATTACTGGTGGCCGCTTAACGAGCTGGTGCCGCTGGAGCGCGAATCCATCGCCGATGGCGTCGAAAAGCTGACCTTCCCGGCCAACAGCAGCGTCGACCATGAACACACGGTGGTCAGCTATCTGGCGCAGACGCGCGATCTGGCCGACACCCCCTGGCACCTGACACTGCTCACCCCGCTCGAGGACCTGCGCCGGGAAGCCGCCAATCAAGGCATGCTGGTGGCGGTGGCCTGCGCTTTGGCAATGTTTCTGCTGATCGCCTGGAATGAGCGGCGCAAGGTGATCTCCACACGCCTTGCGGCCCGGGAAGCACTGGAAGAGGCCAACAACGAACTTGAGCGTCGGATTACCGAACGCACCGCCGATCTGCGCGCGAGCAACGAGCGGTTGAAGGGTCAGATCCGCGAACGTCGCCAGGCCGAGGAAACGTTACGTCAGGCTCAGGACGAACTGGTACAGGCCGGAAAACTCGCCGCCATCGGCCAGATGTCCACCAGCATCGCTCACGAACTCAATCAGCCTCTTGCGGCATTACGCACGCTGTCGGGAAATACGGTGCGCTTTCTCGAACGCGGCGCGCTGGAGACCGCGAGCACCAATTTGCGCACGATCAACGATCTGGTTGACCGGATGGGTCGCATCACCGCCAGCCTGCGCGCCTTCGCCCGTCGCGGCGAAGACAAGGGCCAGGCGTCACTGACCAAGGCGGTCGACGCAGCGCTGCAACTGTTGGCCGGTCGGCTGGAAAGCCACGCGCCGGAGCTGCGTCAGCAACTCGATGACGTGGAACTGGCGATCGACCAGACCCGCCTGGAACAGATTCTGGTGAACCTGATCGGCAACGCGCTGGACGCCATGCAGGCGCAGCCATTGCCGGTGCTGTGGCTGGAGGGCGAAGTGTTCGAGGGCCGTTATCGGTTACGCGTGCGCGACAACGGTCATGGCATCGACGCCGAGGCACGCAAGCATTTGTTCGAGCCATTTTTCACCACCAAACCCGGCGAACAAGGCCTGGGACTGGGTCTGACCCTGTCGGCAAGCCTCGCCGCCGCGGCAGGCGGCAGCCTCAACGCCGAAGACCCGGCAGAAGGCGGGACGATGTTCGTACTGGTCTTGCCTTTGGTGGCGACTGGAATGTCGTTTCCATGATGCATCTGACCGCCCACTCTCCTGTAGGAGCGCGCTTGCCCGCGATTGCAGTCTGTCAGTCACCACTTTCAAACGTGATGAACAGCATTCGCGGGCAAGCGCGCCCTACGAATACGGATGAAGCATACACATGAACACTGAACTGACCGTTCTGATCGTCGAGGACGACCCCCACGTGTTGCTTGGCTGTCAGCAGGCGCTGGCGCTGGAAGACATTCACAGTCAGGGGGTGGGCAGCGCCGAGGAAGCGCTGTCGTTGGTCGGCGACAACTTTGCAGGCATTGTCATCAGCGATATCCGCCTGCCCGGCATCGACGGCCTTGAACTGCTCAAACGTCTCAAAGCGCGCGACCGTACATTGCCAGTGGTGCTGATCACCGGTCATGGCGATGTCTCGATGGCAGTCGGGGCGATGCGCGACGGCGCGTACGACTTCATGGAAAAACCCTTTTCGCCCGAACGCCTGGTGGACGTTGCCCGCCGCGCGTTGGAGCAGCGTGGCCTGGCTCGCGAGGTGTGGTCGTTGCGTCGCCAATTGGCCGAGCGCGATTCGCTGGAAGGCAGAATCATCGGTCGCTCTGCTGCCATGCAGAACCTGCGTGCCCTGATCGCCAATGTCGCTGACACCTCGGCCAACGTGCTGATCGAAGGCGAGACAGGCACCGGCAAAGAGTTGGTCGCCCGTTGCCTGCACGATTTCAGTCGGCGCCACAGCAATCAGTTCGTCGCGCTGAACTGCGGCGGATTGCCGGAAAACCTGTTTGAAAGTGAAATCTTCGGTCATGAAGCCAATGCGTTCACCGGCGCCGGCAAGCGCAGGATCGGCAAGATCGAACATGCTCACAACGGCACGCTGTTCCTCGATGAAGTGGAAAGCATGCCGATCAATCTACAGATCAAACTGCTGCGCGTGCTGCAGGAGCGCACCCTGGAACGGCTGGGCTCCAACCAGAGTGTCGCGGTGGATTGCCGGGTCATCGCGGCCACCAAATCGGACCTGAACGAACTGAGCAAAGCCAGCCAGTTTCGCAGCGACCTGTACTACCGCCTGAACGTCGTGACGCTGGAACTGCCACCGCTGCGCGAACGCCGCGAGGACATCCTGCAACTGTTCGAGCATTTCCTGCAGTTGTCGTCGCTGCGTTTCGACCGGGAGCCGCCGCAGCTCGATGCGCAGACTCTGTCGTCACTGATGAGCCACGACTGGCCGGGCAACGTGCGTGAACTGCGCAACGTTGCCGAGCGTTATGCGCTGGGACTTCCGGCGTTCAAGAAGTCGGGGCTGTCGGCGAGCAGCCAGAGCCTCGGGTTTTCCGAGGCAGTGGAAGCGTTCGAAAAAAACTTGCTCAGTGAGGCGCTGCAACGCAGCGGCGGGAACCTGAGTCAGGCCAGCCAGGAGCTGAGCATGGCCAAGACCACGTTGTTCGACAAAGTGAAAAAGTACGGATTGGGCTGAGGTCAATCCTGGAGGAGCGCGCTTGCCCGCGATGGCGGCCAAGCGCACGAACCTACTGTTGCGCGTTCCCGATCAGCTCATCCACCTCGTCGGCCTTCGGCGCTGTCGCCGGCCCCCAGCGCGTGACGGCAATCGCCGCCGCCGCGTTGGCACGCAGTGCCGCTTCTTCCGCCGACAGTCCGGCCGCCAGCCCCGCCAGCAACACGCCGGCATGAGCATCGCCCGCGCCGTTGGTGTCAATGGCCTTCACCGGGAATCCGCGCACGTGCTGGGTACGGTTTGCCTGGCGAATCCAGCAACCCTGCGGCCCGTCGCGGACCACAATCAGCGCGTCCTGATTCAGCCATCGCGCCAGGGTCTCCAGCGCATCGGCAATGGCGTTGCACTGAGTGAAACGCAACGCCTCCTCACCATTGCTGGTCCACAGCGAGATAACCGGCAGAACAGCCTGCATCTCGGCGCCATCTGGCGAATTCACCAGCGGCCCCGGATCGAACACCACGCCAGTCCCCTGCGGCAGCGTCCCCAACCAGTCGAGCAGCGTGGGGACCTTGTTCGTGTGCAACAGGCTGTAGCCGCTGACGAAAACGTAGTCCTCAGGCTGCACCGAGACATCACGCAGGTCGTCTTCCGACAAACCACCTTCTGCCCCGACGTAGGAGATAAAGGAACGCTCGGCCGAAGGCTCGATCAGTGCAACCGACAAGCCCGTGTCCTGCTCATCGGCGCTGGCCGCAGCGAACGCGATGCCTTCCTCGGTCATGGCCTGACGGGCGAGGTCACCGAAGCGACCCTTCCCGTGACGCCCGAGATAGCGTGTCTGCATGCCATTGCGACAGGCAGCGGCCATGACGTTGAAACCACCACCGGTCTCGAATCTGGCGGAGCTGGCGAGCACATCGCCCCCCGACCGCGGCAGCGTGTCGAGCGCCATGACCAGGTCAACCACGACCTGGCCGGTGTACAGCAATCTAGCGGGCATGAGCAGCCTCTTCGTTGACGACGCGGCGATCGCGCGAACCGCCGAGAATCGCGTACAGACCGCCCGCCACTATGAATGTCACGATCCAGCCCAGACCGTTATGGCCGAACCAGGAATCTGACAGAAAGCCTTTGAACAGCACGTTTTCCGGCGTGGTCGCGACCGTCGTGAAGCTGAAGCCCAGTACGATGGCCAAGGCCCACGCGCCCACCGCGCGCCACTCCACGCCGCCGCGATACCAGTAGGCGCTGCGCGGCGAGACATCCATGAGGTCTTTGGCCGAGTAGTAATGGCGATGAATGAGGTCGACGACGAAGATCCCGACCCACGCCGTGATCGGCACTGCCAGCATCGAAATGAAGGTGATGAACGGGCCGTAGAAACTGTCTGCGATCAGCATGAAGTAAATCGACCCGGCGAAGATGGCCACGATGTCGACGATCACTGCGTGCACGCGCTTGATCTTCAAGCCCAGCGTCAGCGTGGTCAGGCCTGCCGAATACACGGACAGGTTGTTCGACAGCAGCAGACCACCGAAAGCAGTGATCAGATAAGGCACCGCCATCCAGGTCGGCAGCAGCTCGCGGATTGCAATGATCGGGTCGGTGGCCGAGGCCAGATGATCGTTGCCCACCGAGAGCAGGCCGCCGAGGGTGATCAGCAATACCAGTGGAATGCCTGCACCGAACGCTGCCGACGCAACCAGCCCTGCAGCCCTCACGCTGCGATGTTGATAACGCGACATGTCGGCGCCAGCGTTGGCCCAGCCGATACCGGTGCCGGCGGCCATGGTGCCGACGCCGATGATCATCGCGCTCAAGGGCGCCGGTGTCGCGTTGAACACCGCCGTCCAGTCGATGTGCGCAATCAGGAAGCCACCGACGATGATGTTCAGCGCACCGAAAATGTAGGTCGCCCACTTCTGGATCACCAGCAATGTCGCGTGGCCGAGACCGGACACGGTCAGCGTCATCAGCACGAAGATGGCAATGAACACCAGCGTAAGACCCGGCGCGCTCTTCGCTTCGACCGGCGTGCCGAAGAGGATCGAGCACAGCGACAGCAGTACGAAAGCGGCCGTCGTGGTGTTGACTGTTTCCCAGCCCAGGCGCGACATCAATGAAACGATGGTAGGACCGATGTTGCCACGCACCCCGAAAATGGCCCGGGACAATGTCAGGCTTGGCGCCCTGCCGCGTCGGCCTGCGATGGAGATCACCCCGACCACGGCGAAGGAGCCCGCAGCTCCCAGAATCGCCACGATGATGGCCTGCCAGATCGACAAGCCACGAAATGCCACGAGGGTCGCACCCAGCGGCAAGCCGAGAATGCTGATGTTGGCGGCGAACCAGACCCAGAAGAGCTGCAGCGGATGACCGTTGCATTCGTTTTCCGGTACGGGCTCGATACCGCGTGTTTCAAGCTGTCCTGCGCCCTGATTGGCGTTGGATGACGTCATTGGAAATGCTCCTGTTGCCATTTGTTCTGGTTGTGGGCAGTACGCAAAGCAAACGACGTCCGTGTCAGCATGGGGCTTTCTGGACAGCAAGAGGCCCCGGATCGCCGCTGTGATCAGCGACGACGTGTGTCTTATTCATATCAGTGCTCTGGCGTCGGCCGGCTCAGGCCGCGCGCAGGGTCAACAGGTTTTCGACCAGCGTGGTGAGGTCGAGATCGTTCACTGTGCGGATCTGCTCGATCATGGCGTGCGGCCAGGCATTCATGCCCTGGCAAGCGCCGAGCATGGCGCCGAGCACCGCTGCGATGGTGTCGGTGTCGCCGCCCAGACTCGCGGCCATGCACAGCGCATCGAACGCATCGAGCCTTGCGCTCGCCACTTGATGCGCGATGGCGAACGCTGCGATCACCGACTCCTGCGACGCCACCGACGTGCCAATGACGTCGTAAATCACATCGGGCAACTCCTCGTTGCTGCAATCGGCGCAGAGCGTCTGGGCCCAGCGGATACGCGGACCGATACGCGCGCCAGCGATCCAGTAACCGAAACGCTCGGCCTGATCGGCGATGCGCGCGCCGACAGTCAAGGCGTCGCTCAGACTGCCGCCATTGATCCCTGCCGACACCACGGCCGCGACCGCCGCAGCGCTGGAGATACCCAGATTGGTGTTATGGGTGACCTGGCACGCCTGTTTGACCGACTCGACGAAAGCCGCTTCCTCAGCCACGTCGAAAGCGATTCCAATTGGCGCAATGCGCATGGCCGCACCATTTGTCGTGCCGAAACGTCCAGCTTCTTCAGGGCTATGGCCTGCCAGAATCATTTCGATCGCACGCTTTGTCGACGGGCCAAGCAGGTCTTGCGAGCCCTTGGCCTGCATCACGGCTTCCCACTCGATCAGGCTCTGCGCCAGGTCCGACGGGACGATGCGCCCTGCTCCTTCGACCAGTAACTCACCCACCAGCACCGCTTGCTCGGTGTCGTCGGTGATGGAACCTGCAGCCATGTTCGGAGCAATCGGCTGGTCGGCATCGGCTGCCGTCAGCGTGGTGATACGGTTGAAACGTTGCTTGATCTGCTCGCGACTCAACGACTGCGTGGGCATACCCAGTGCGTCGCCGAGGGCCAGGCCATAGAAAGCGGCCAGGCTTCGGTCGCGAATGTCGATCAGTGCGGTCATGTGGACGATCCAAAAGCCAGATGCAGTCGAAAATGCACGGGGTCCAGAAGGCTCTCCACGTGCTCCATGAAACGTTCGCGACGATCAAAGGTGGTTCGAATGGCCTTGAGGAACACCGAGCCGGGCTCGCGCAACATCAACGTCGCATCGTCCTTGCTCAAAGGCTCCGCTCCGATCCACTGATCGCCCCGGTCACCGACGAATCCATGGGCGGCCATGGTCACCGTCAGCGAATCATCGATCAGGCCATCGCGCGGCAGATTCTCCAGGCCGTCACTGGCCGGAATCAGGACGCGCTCCAGCGATACCACGCTGCCGTCGGCCGCCGTACGACGACGATCCAGCGCGATGAAATCCGCCGTTCCGAAACGACCCGCAAGGTCCGGGCGCTGCACAGCCACCAGTCGCAATATTTCGGTCGTCACCCTGGCACCGGTATCGGCCAGTGCCTGCGCCCAGCCGGCGCGCTGATCGAGCGAAATACCGTCGTACGTGACAATCGATCCCACGCCTGTCTGGGTCGCGATGTAGTTGCGCCGCTTGAGTTCGGACAGCGCCTCGCGCAGCGTGCCGCGACTGACATTGAATTCCTGAGCGAGCATGTTCTCGCCGGGCAGCAACTCCCCGGAGCCCATCTGGCCGGTTTCAATGCGTCGGGCGAGCTCATCGACCACGCGTTTTTTCTTGTCGAATCGAACCTGTCTAATCATGTACAAATTGATATCCGAAAGTGGTTGATGGGAGCAAGTGATTTTTTATTTGCAATCGAAGATTTGTTACATCCGTTACATCGCATTACGAGCGCGCATGGCCCCTTTCAAAGAATGCGAAGGTGACAGATGACGCCCGCGGACACACGCGTGACTGGGCAGAGCGTCCGTCAGCGTAGCTCATCACTGCGCCGGGTCGATCACGCTCGATTGTTCGCTGACGATCTGACGAATGGCGCTGACGAACACGTCGACAGGCTGCCCGCCGGACACCGCGTACTGGTCATTGAAGACGAGGGTGGGCACTGAGCTGACGCCTCGCGAAACCCAGAGTTGTTCAAGCTCCCGTACCTGGACCGCGTACTCGTCGGACGCCAGCACCGCTTCGGCACGCATCCGATCCAGCCCGACTTTCTGTGCGATGTCGGCGAGCACCTTGTGGGACGACACATCGGCGTGATGACTGAAATAGGCGGTAAACAGGGCCTCTTTCAGGGCCTGTTGCTGCCCTTCAAGCTCCGCCCAGTGCAGCAGGCGGTGAGCATCGAAGGTGTTGTAGATCCTCCGCTCGCCCTGCATGAAGACAAAGCCCAGCTCGGCACCACGCTGACGAATGTTTTCGGCATTGGCCTGATACTGCTCGCGGCTGGAACCATATTTTTCAGCGATGTGCTCGAAGATTTCCTGCCCTTGCGGGCCCATGTTCGGGTTCAGTTCAAAAGGTTGAAAGTGAATCGTGGCCTGGACTTCGTCGCCCAGATGCTCCAGCGCCTGGTCCAGGGCGCGTAGACCGATGATGCACCAAGGGCAGGAAACGTCGGAAATGAAGTCGATCTTCAGCGGAGTGCTCATGGCAGCCTCGTGCAAATGAGGGAAAACGCCACGATACGCCGATCAGGCTGACACACAAACCTGTGCGCGGCCCGCTGTCATTAAAGTTGCGCCACGTGAGACGCATCCTCGCGGTGCTCACGCAGGTATGGCAACACGGCCGCGAGCAACGGCGCCTTGAATGCCTCCTGAAAACGATGGGCAAGGCCGGGAATCAGCTTCAGCTGACTGCCCTGGATATGCGCGGCCACATGAATGCCGTGCATCACGGGCAGCAGTGGATCAGCCGTCCCGTGCACCACCAGCGTTGGCACCCGCAGACGATTCAATAACTCCACTCGACTGGGTTCAGCGAGGATCGCCAGAATCTGCCGCTTCACGCCTTCCGGATTAAACGCACGGTCGTAGGAAATCGCCGCTTGCTGAAGCAGTTTCTGTCGATCGTCCTTGACCTCAGGACTGCCGAGCGCGGCCAGCAAATCAGCCTGTTGTTCCAGCGCGCTCTGACGATCCGGCGCGCCACGGCGGGCCAGTAACTGAAGCAGTGCCGGGCTCGGCATTGGCAGTCCCGGCGCACCTGAACTGGTCATGATCAGCGTCAGACTCTCCACGCGCTTCGGCGCCATGTCGGCCAGATGCTGCGCGATCATCCCGCCCATGCTCGCCCCCAGCACGTGGAATTGCTGAATGCGCAAAACGTCCATCAGGCCCAACGCATCCTGCGCCATGTCGGTCAGCGAGTACGGCGCGGACACCGGCAAACCGATTTTGTAGCGCAGCACTTCGTAGGTCAGGTTCGCGTTGCCAGGCGTCTGCACCCAGGTCGACAGTCCGACGTCGCGATTGTCGTAGCGAATCACCCGAAAACCCTGCTGACACAGCGCGACGACGACCTCATCGGGCCAGTGAATTAATTGCCCGCCCAGCCCCATCACCAGCAGCAGCGCAGGGTCGGAATCCTGCCCGATGCTCTGGTAAGCCAAATGCACGTCGTCAAGCTCCGCCACTTGCGTGGGAACGTCAACATCGCATCGAGAGGCCGCAAAAGACGGCAAGCCGCACATCAGCGCAGCCAGAAAGAAGAAAAACCGCATGGAAAACACCGAACCGCAGAACCCCAGTAGGCCGCGAGTCTGATGAAGTTTTCAGATGCGCGCTGCCACAGTTGCATGACAGTTTGATGAAGGGAGCCGGGTGGTAGGCAAACGGGGCGTACTGTCACCCTGTAGAGCCCCGGCGCACGGGTTGGAAGCGATATCGACAGCGACGCTCACATGAGACAAACTCATCACATTCGTCCCGACCACAAAATTCATTCATGGAGCGCCTGGGTGCTTGAGATCCGCCATCTGAAAACGTTGCACGCCCTTCGCGAGACCGACAGCCTGGTGGACGCCGCCGACCGGCTGCATCTCACCCAGTCCGCGTTGTCGCACCAGTTCAAGGAACTCGAAGAGCGCATGGGCATGCCGCTGTTCGTGCGCAAGACCAAACCGGTTCGCTTCACCAGCGCGGGGTTGCGTCTGTTGCAACTCGCCGACTCGGTGTTGCCGCAGTTGCGTCATGCGGAACGCGATATTTCTCGCCTGGCGGGCGGCGTTGCTGGACGTCTGCACATGGCAATCGAATGCCACAGCTGTTTCCAGTGGTTGATGCCGACCATCGACCAGTTCCGCGATGCCTGGCCTGAGGTCGAACTGGACCTGGCGTCCGGCTTCGCGTTCGCCCCGCTGCCTGCTCTGGCGCGAGGCGACCTTGATCTGGTGGTGACTTCCGATCCGCTCGACCTGGCAGGCATTACCTATGTGCCGCTGTTTACCTATGAAGCGATGCTTGCCGTTGCCAATCAGCACCCGCTGGCTGCGCGCCCCTACGTGGTGCCGGAAGATCTGGCCAGCGAGACACTCATTACATACCCCGTGGAGCGAGACCGGCTGGATATTTTCACGCGCTTCCTCGAACCTGCGGATGTCGAACCGGCGCAGGTCCGCACCTCGGAGCTGACGGTGATGATGATGCAGCTTGTGGCCAGCGGCCGCGGCGTCTGTGGGATGCCGCACTGGGCGCTGCACGAATACAGCTCAAGGGGCTATGTGAAAGCCAAACGGCTGGGGGAAAAGGGACTGTTCGCCACGCTCTATGCGGCGATTCGTACAGATATGCTGGATGCGCCCTACATGCGGGACTTCCTGCTGACGGCAAAGGACACGTCGTTTTCGACGCTGGATGGCGTCAGCGCGGTACGCTGAGCCAGCGTGTCCTGGGCAGACCGCAAGAACGCAGGGTGAAACGCGGTCGTTTCACCCTCGATACAGCGTCGATCAGGCTGTCTGCAGCGTTCGGTACAGCGGCAGGATGGCGTCGCGGGTCAGCGGCGCGAGTTTGAGATGGCCAACATCGCCAGCGTCAACCCACACGATTTCTTCGATTTCTGCCGCTGGCACAACGTCTTGCTCGACCTGCACGCGGTACAGCTGGCAATTGACCTCGTGTCCGGGTTCGTTGGCCGCGACAGCGGAAAATTCGCCGAGAAACCCGGCGTCTTCGGTCGCTATCACCAGCCCCAGTTCCTCGTTCAACTCACGGGCCAAGGCCTGAACCGCGGATTCGCCGGCGTCGATTTTGCCACCCGGCTGCATGAACGCCTGCGTACCGCGCTTGCGCACCAGCAGGGTTCTGGCGTCGGGCCCGATCAGCAACGCTGCAGCAATACGAATCGTCTTCACAGCACCACCTCGGTTTTCAGCGCGCGGGTTTCCTCGGCCCGCTCCAGCGCCAGTACGATCAGCCTGTCGATGAGCTCGGGATAGCTCAGGCCGCTCGCCTGCCACAATTTGGGATACATGCTGATGGAGGTGAAACCGGGGATCGTGTTGATTTCGTTGATAATGATTTCCCGCGCTTCAGTGACGAAGAAATCGACCCGGGACAGACCTGCGCAGCCGAGCACGCGGTAGGCCTGCAACGCGACTTCTCGGACTTCGTCGCTCAAACCGTCGGGCAATTGCGCCGGGATCGCGATGCGCGCCTGGCCATCATTCAGGTACTTGGTGTCGTAGGCGTAAAACTCATCGTTGGCGACCACTTCACCGCACACGCTGACCTGAGGTTCGTGGTTGCCCAGCACGGCGCACTCCACTTCACGGCCAACGATACCCTGCTCGATCAACACCTTGTTGTCGTACTCGAAGGCAAGCTTCAACGCCTGCAGATAGCTGGCCTCGTCCGTCACCTTGCTCACACCCACTGACGAGCCCTGACATGCGGGTTTGACGAACAGCGGCAATCCAAGCTGCGCCGAGACGTTGACGAAATCCACGGATTCGCCGCGATGAAGCACCACAAATGGCGCCACGGCGATCCCGGCGTCGCGCAACAAACGCTTGGTCACATCCTTGTCCATGCACGCAGCGGAACCCAGCACATCGGGGCCGACGAAGGGAATATCCAGCAGACGCAGCATGCCCTGCAAGCAACCGTCTTCGCCGAAGCTGCCGTGAATCAGCGGGAATACGACGTCAATGCGCGGGACTTCCAGCCCGGTTTCCACTTCAACGAACTGCGGCCCTTGCGCGCCGGGCATCAGCGACAGCAGACGGCCAGACTCACTGAGCTTGATATGGGCCGGATCCGAGGCATTCTGCAGGTAATCACGCTCGTCGAAGCGCAGCCAGTGGCCTTGCTTGTCGATACCGATGAGGGTGACGTAGTAGTTGTTGCGATCAATCGCATTGATCACGTTGCGCGCCGATTGCAACGACACTTCATGTTCGGAGGATTGCCCACCGAAAACGATGGCGACTGACTTTTTCAAAGGGTTGGCTCCTGGATTTCAGGTCGCAGAGCTAAAAGCAATTTGCGCCGTTAGTCCAGTGCCACGGTCATCTGCTGGACGGAATGCAGACGTTAAACGCAGACAAAAAACCCGCGCCTGGCGTGCCGCAAAGCGACATTTCAAGCGCGGGCGCAGCACCGGTCATTCAGCTTTTTTCGCGCCGGAGCCAAAGGTCGCGAAGCGTTTGTTGAACCCTGCGATACGGCCTTCGGTAGTGGTCTTGCGCTGCTGCCCGGTGTACATCGGGTGTGAGGCGCTGGACACGTCGAGGGCGACGTAGGGATAGGTGTTGCCATCCGTGTGCTTTTGAGTGCGATCGGTATCGACGGTGGAGCCGATCAGGAAGTACACATCGGCAGCGGTGTCGTGAAACAGGACCTGACGGTAGTCGGGATGGATATCGGCTTTCATGGCGCTCTCCAGATGTAAGTAATCATGTAATACGTTATACAGTAACACGAGAACGAAGTTCAATCGAACCATTTTGTAACCGTTACAACTTTAGTCTTTGCTCTCATCCCCCCTGCCGCTAATGTTCGCGCCGCTGAAGCCAGCCCGGATTTCCGGGAACGGAATCGAACCGCCACCAGGAGGTAATGCCATGTACATGATCGACCGATATGAACTGACCATCCCAGGCCACATGCGCCTGGTCGACGCACGGAGCGCGCTGAATCATCTTGAGCGTCTGGTGCAGTCCACGGAAGAACCGCTGGGAAGGGACCAGCTTGTCGACTCGCTGACACCGCTGGTGGAAGCGCTGAACGACGCCGCTGACGACGTCCGCGCAATCAACGGTCACGACGCATTCATGCGCCAGGCCTGCGAGTGGAATTACATCGCGCTGTCGCCATCGGAACGAGAGATGTTGCATCAGATTCGCTGCTGCAACGACGACGGGAAGAAGGACATCTGCAAAATGGTCAGCGAAACCATGAACCGCAAACCGATGCCCGAACCGAAGTAACAACGGCCGTCGCCGCAGTTCAGCGGCGCAGGTGACATCCACACAGCAAAAAAAGGCGCACCCGAAGGGCGCGCCTCGCTGTGATCAGGTCGCTTCCTGAAAGTCCATTTCAGGCGGCTGGCGACGAAAACCGCCGGTCAGCCAGGCCAGATAGACACAACCCACCGCAAGCCAGCTCACGCCCAGGATGATCGCCAGCCTGTCCAGACTGACCATCAGCCAGAGATCGGCAATCAGACCGATCAACGGGCAGACGAGAAACAGCAACAGTTCACGCAAGCCGCGCTTTTCCCCCGCGATCCAGTAATGAAAGATCACCGACAGGTTGACCAGGCTGAACGCCAGAAACGCACCGAAGTTGATGAATGAGGTCGACGTGGTCACGTCCAGTTTCAACGCCAGCAACGCGACGACCGCGCACAAGAGAATGCTGTTGACCGGCGTGCCGAAGCGCTCGCTCAGCCCCGCGAAGAAGGATTTCGGCAGGACGCCGTCGCGACCCATCGCGTAGAGCAGGCGCGAACCGCTGGCCTGCGCCGAAAGCCCAGACGCGAACTGGCCAACGATCAGACCGATCATGAAAATGGTCACGAATACATCGCCGCCGATGTTGCGCGCAATTTCGTAAGCGGCCGAATCGACGTTGTCGAATTGCGCCGATGGGTGAGCCAGTTGCACGAAGTACGACACACCCACGAAGATCAGCCCGCCGATCAGCGTAATGAGCATGATGGCTTTGGGAATCGTGCGCCGCGGATCTCTGGTTTCTTCGGTCAGCGTGCTGACAGCGTCAAAGCCCAGGAACGAATAACAGGCAATCGCCGCACCGCTCATGATCAAGGGCATCTGCATGTCGCCATTCAGGAAAGGGGTCAGCGTCCACAACGGCTTGCTGGCGTCGCCGGCGATGTAATGAATGCAGAGCGCCACGAAAGCCGCCAGCACCAGGAACTGCACGATCATCAGCAAGGCATTGACCGTGTTCGCCAGTTTCAGGCCGACGATATTGATCAGGCTGGTGACGACGATGAACGCCAGCACCCAGACCGGCTGCGGCACCGAAGGAAACGCCGAACCCAGGTATGCGGCGCCGATCAACCAGATCGCCATCGGCAGGAACAGGTAGTCCAGCAAGACTGCCCAGCCCGCGATGAAACCGAGCTTCGGGCTGATCGCCTTGCGCACGTAGCTGTAAGCAGAACCGGCGACGGGAAAGGCCGAAGCCATACGGCCGTAGCTCATTGCGGTGAAGAACATGGCGACCAGCGCCGCCAGATACGAAGCCGGAACCATGCCGCCGGTGGACTGCGCCAGGATTCCGAATGTCCCGAGCACGATGATGGGGGTCATATAGGCGATGCCGAACAGCACCACCGACCCTAACGAAAGGGTGCGTTGCAAACGAGCCATGAGCGACTACTCCGAATTTATAGGTTTTATGGCAGAGAAAAGTTCGGCAGAACAAAGGCGTTTCTTTTATTGAGTGACGCGGTGACCGTCGAGGGAATGCGCCCGGCGACGATCACTGATGACTTCTTATGGGTGCTTCGGAATCAACAGTTCGCGGATGCCATCGGGCCGCTCGATCACTTCGCCCGGCAGGCGCAGGCGCTGGTCGTCCAGATAGCGGTAGTCGCGACGGGCAGCCTGCAACTGCTCCAGATCGAGTTCGACGCTGAACTGCTCTTCGTCACGTCCTGCTTCGTGCAACAGCGTGCCGAACGGGTCGACCAACGCACTGCCGCCGGCGAATACCAGGCCGCCGTCGCCCTCGCCCACGCGGTTGACCATGAGCGCGAACGCCTGGTTTTCCTGGGCGCGCGCCATGATCGCGGTGCGATGCGTTGGGCCGTACGGGTCCATGTTGCCGTTGGTGACGATGATCAACTCGGCCCCCAACTGGGCCAAGGCGCGGGCCGACTCGGGAAATTCGATGTCATAGCAGATCAGCATGCCGACGCGCACGCCGTTCCAGAGGCAGGTTGCATAGCGATCACCTGCGCTGAACACGCCTCGGTCAGAGGCCCACAAATGGGTTTTGCGATAGCGCAGCGCGACGCCTTCAGGGGTGATCAGCAACGTGGTGTTGTAGAAACGCCCCTGGTCATTCTCGGCCATGCCGATCACGACCGAGACGTCCCGCGCTCGGGCTGCCTGAACAATCGCGCGCACGGTCGGACCGCCGAGGTGCTCGGACACGTCAGCGACGGTTTCGCTGGAAGGGAAGCCCATCAGATGGGTCTCCGGGAACACGATCAGCGCGGTATCGCTGGCGCACGCAGCAATTGCGTTCAACGCCTGTTTCAGGTTGTGCGCCGTGGCGTTGTCCTGGCCCGTCAGTTGGGCTAATTCCACCTTCATGGGTTCTCCTTATTAGAGTCACGTGGCCGATCGGGCACAAAATGCTGGCCTGAACATTGGCTCTGCGGGCAGTATGCGCATCAGCAAGTGTCACGGGGTATTACGCAGCTGTAGTAACCCATTAGGGGTAGATCAATGACAATCGCACTTCAGGACATTGCCTGGCATCGCTCGGTCGCGCAGTTGATCGAAGCGCTTGACCGCCCCAACTTCTGGGCGCAACTGGTACGCCTGCTGGGTCAGTACGTCAGCTTCGATAGTTGGGTGGCGCTGCAATTCAGCTCTGGCCAACGGCCCCACGTATTCGCCGAATGCCCGGCTGAGGACGGCAGCCCCGATCAATTGTTCCAGGACTATCTCAAAGGCCTGTACCTGCTGGACCCCTTCTACATCGCCAGTCGCGAGCGCTCGCAAAGCGGTCTGTTTCGGCTTGCAGAAGTCGCGCCGGAGCACTTCGAACTGACCGAGTACTACCAGCGATACTTTCGTCTGAATGTCGTCGCCGATGAAATACAGTTCAATTGCCAGCTCGATCAGGACCGAACGCTCTGCCTTTCGCTGGGTTCGACGCAACGTTACAGCGCCGAGCAGATCGCCCTGCTGTCAACGATCCAACCGTGGGTCATTGCGCTGCTGCGCCAACGGCTGCCGTTTGAGCTGGCGGAAAGGACGTCCGATAACGAACCGGTCATCGCCCAGCAGCCCGGCGCCGACTGGCGTATCCAGCTGGAGGCCTCGGTGCAGCAAAGTCGCGGAGCACAGTTGACCGCCAGGGAGCTGGACGTAGGCCGCCTGATGCTCAGCGGTTGTTCGAGTAAGGAAATCGCACGCAAACTGGATATCTCCGCCGAAACCGTGCGGGTTCATAAAAAGCACATCTACAGCAAGCTCGGAATCAAATCACAGTCCGAGCTGTTTTCGATTTTTCTTCAGGCGCAGAGCGCGTGAAGCGAAACACAGTCTTGCCGAAACAAGGCGCGGCACAGCGCTCTCTCCCTTAACCGTGTAAAGACCAGGACCGCCTATGAGCTTGTCGCTTCTAAGTCGCTACGCCGTATTCGTCGGCTGCGTATTGTTCACCCTGTTCAGCCTTCCGTTTCTGTACCACGAATGGCTTTGGCCGTTCACCCTCACCACGGCAGTGTTGAGCCTGATCGGGCTGTTCGATCTGATCCAGGTGCCACACTCGATACGTCGCAACTATCCGATTCTTGGCAACATCCGCTACGCCGTCGAGACCATCCGACCGGAGATCCGCCAATACCTGCTGGAATCCGACAGCGACGCCCTGCCCTTCTCCCGCGCTCAACGTTCGCTGGTTTATGCACGCGCGAAAAATGAATCGGCCGACAAACCGTTTGGCACCTTGATCGACGTCTATCAGACCGGTTTCGAATTCA
Organism: Pseudomonas sp. efr-133-TYG-103a; assembly: GCF_030209235.1. Classification (NCBI taxonomy): domain Bacteria; kingdom Pseudomonadati; phylum Pseudomonadota; class Gammaproteobacteria; order Pseudomonadales; family Pseudomonadaceae; genus Pseudomonas; species Pseudomonas sp. efr-133-TYG-103a. Next base: position 327,218 of record NZ_JARVSK010000006.1, on the reverse strand, counting down.
TCAGCCATTCCATGCGCCCGGCGCCGCTGGCCGACCCGAACCAGTTCCGCGTGACAGTTGGCGGGCCGCAATGCGCTCAGCCGTATTCCGCGTCGATCTTCAACATCTCCGCCATGAGCTTCGGCTCATTGAGCGCCAACGCAATCCGCGCGCTGAACAAGGGTGCAAAACTGGGCAACTTCGCCCACGACACCGGCGAAGGCAGCATCAGCCCCTACCATCGTGAAAACGGTGGCGATCTGACTTGGGAACTGGGCAGTGGCTACTTCGGATGCCGTACCGCCGATGGCCGCTTCGATCCTGAACGCTTTGCGAAACAGGCGCAGGATCCTCAGGTGCGGATGATCGAGATCAAGATGAGCCAGGGCGCCAAGCCGGGTCACGGCGGCATTCTGCCCAAGCACAAAGTCACTCAGGAAATCGCCGACACGCGCGGGATTCCCATGGGCGAAGACTGCATTTCGCCCTCTCGGCACAGTGCGTTTTCGACGCCCACCGAATTAATGCAGTTCATTGCGCAACTGCGTGAGCTGTCCGGCGGCAAACCGGTGGGCTTCAAGTTGTGCCTGGGCCACCCGTGGGAATTCATGGGCATCGCCAAGGCCATGCTGGAAACCGAGATTCTTCCGGACTTCATCGTCATCGATGGCACCGAAGGTGGCACCGGAGCCGCACCGGTGGAATTCACCGACCACATGGGCGTGCCGATGCGCGAGGGCCTGTTGTTCGTGCACAACACGCTGGTGGGCCTGAACCTGCGCGACAAAATCAAGCTGGGCGCCAGCGGCAAAATCGTCAGCGCGTTCGACATCGCCAGCGTGCTGTCCATCGGCGCTGACTGGGCCAACTCGGCGCGCGGGTTCATGTTCGCCATCGGCTGCATCCAGTCGCAAAGCTGTCACACCAACAAATGCCCGACCGGCGTCGCCACTCAGGATCCGCTGCGCCAGCGCGCGCTGGTGGTTCCGGACAAAGCCCAGCGGGTGTTCAACTTCCACCGCAACACGCTTCACGCGTTGGCCGAGATGCTCGCCGCGGCCGGTCTGGACTCGCCATCGCAACTGGAAGGCAAGCATCTGGTGCGCCGCATGTCCGCCACCGAGGTCAAACTGTTCTCTCAGTCACACGTCTTCTTGCAGCCTGGGCAGTTGCTCAATGGCGTGGTCGATGACAGCTTTTATTCACGCATGTGGCGCATGGCGCGGGCCGACAGCTTCGAGCCCAATGACATCGATTGATCGATTCGCCCTCGCGACTGAATGGAAGTCGCTATTGCCGGCAGCGTGTTGAACACGCTGTTGGCGCACCTGCGCAAGGCTGCTTCAGCCCTGTTCCAGAGCGGCCGGTTGAGACATCCTGTAATATTCAACCTTTGCCTTTACCCCCTAAAAGCCCCACCCTTCGCGCCGCCGATCAGCCCTGGCTGTCGCTGCGGAACCAAGGCCTCCATTGGCCTATCTTCTTTAAACACATTGCAAGAGCTCCACCGTCATGACGAACGGACGCGACCATCGAATCGACTTCTTTCGAGGTTTGGCGCTGATCTTCATTTTTTGGGATCACGTACCGGACAACCCTTTCGCGCAGTTGACCCTGCGCAACTTCGGCTTCAGCGACGCGGCTGAAGTCTTCGTTTTCCTCGCCGGTTATGCCGCTGTTCTGGCCTATGGCCGTGTCGCCCAGCGCGACGGTTATGCTGTTGCCTGCCTGCGCATCCTGCGACGCACGTGGGTGCTCTATGTGGCGCACATCTTCCTGCTGACACTGCTGATGGGCATCGTATTCGTTGCCAACAACCACGTCGAAACCCGCGACATGGTGCGCGAGATGGGCCTCGAATATTTTGTCGGCAATCCGCAACAGGCGCTGGCCGACGAATTGCTGCTGCGCTTCAAACCCAACCTCACCGACCCGTTGCCGCTTTACATCCTGCTGATGGGAGCGTTGCCGCTGATCTTGCCGATCATGCTGCGCAACGCTGCCGTCGCCGTCGGCCTATCGATCTCGCTGTACATGATGGTGCCGCTGTTCGGCTGGAACCTGCGCGCCTATGAAGGCGGCGGTTACTGGTACTTCAACCCGGTGGCCTGGCAATTGATCTTCGTGCTCGGCGGCGCCTTCGCCATGCACACACAAAAACCGATGACCGTTCGTTCTGGCGAGCGCCCGTTGTGGCAACAGCCGCTGTTTATGGGCGCCGCGCTTTACCTGTTGATCGCGGCAAACATCGCGCTGCTCTGGAAATTCCCGGAGGTGCACGACGCCTTGCTGCCCAAAGCGTTCACCGACCTGATCTATCCGATCGACAAAACCAACCTCTCTCCACTGCGCCTGTTGCACTTCGTCGCGCTGGTCTACGTGGTCGCCAAACTGCTGCCCGCCTCACACGCGTGGCTGGACAACTGGCCTGCCCAGCAAACCTGCCGCATGGGCCGCTACTCTCTGGAGATCTTCTGCCTGGGCGTGCTCCTCGCTCCCCTGGCCGACGGCATCAACGCGCTGGCAGGTGACATCTGGCAAATGCGCGTGATCACCGCCCTGCTGGGCCTGGGGCTGATGTTGCTGCTGTCCAACTGGCTGGAATTGAACAAGCGACTGGGCAGCCCGAAGAGAGCGCAGGTGGTGCAGGTCTGAGAACGGGTTCTCACTGAACGAAACCCTCGGAACTTTCCTACTGGTTTATCAGGCAAAGCTTTTCCGCATGCGGCCGTTATGCGAGGAAGGTACTGGTAAATCAGCGAGGAAATAATGGATATAACTCTTCGGGTCAGCGTCCCGAAGAGGGGTGCCGACCGAATCCGCAACAAGGCCTGACTGGACGTCATGACGTCGTCTTACTCAGGTAATAATCGAAATAATATAGAAACAGGATACTTCTACCCATCACTGCAGCCCAGGAAGTGAAAATCTGACGTCGAGCTCGAAACCACAGCCGGTCGCCCCCGCCTGCTGCGCCCCCGAGGGAAAATTCACAAATCCCTCACCCTCCCCACCCAGCGTCTAAGCTTGTAGTCAGGTGCGATTAACAGGTTTAACCGGGCCAACGATATGGGCGCTTTCTGGCATTCCGATACGAAGAAGACTGCGGTTACGGCTGACAGTCAGGGGGAATCTCCAATGCCTGTGAGCCCGAGACAGAGGCAGTATGTCTGGCGGGTCGTCTGGGTTGTGTTGCTGATGGCGATGGTGGCTCTGGGGTTTGCCGTTGCCTCGGAGGTGCGCAGTTCCAGACTGCAGGCCCGCGAGTTCAGCGATTTTGCCAAGGACCTCAGCTACACCGTGGAACCGGGCGCAAGCGATGCGATTGTCTACCCCGGCGATGGCCCGTTCGATAAGCGTTTGGGTTATTCGGCGCTTGGGGAGTTTCTGCCACGTCTGCTCAAGCGCGATTACCTGATCAGCGCGCAGGCGCGGTTCTCCCCCAGTATGCTGTCCTACGCCAACCGCGGTTTCTTCGTGCCTTATCAAGAGAAAAGCCAGTCTGGCTTGACGATCACGGACTGCCGCGGCGATGCCCTCTATCAATACACCTACCCTCAGCAGCTTTACCCGACCTTTGCGGCGATCCCGCCGGTGCTGGTTAACAGCCTGTTATTCATCGAAAACCGCGACCTGCTCGATGCCGGTCAGCCGCAGGCCAACCCGGCCGTCGACTGGCCCCGGTTCCTCAAAGCCGCCGTGTCTCAGGTCGCCAAGGCAGTTGGCTTGCCCGGGCAATCGGCGGGTGGCAGCACGCTTGCCACGCAACTTGAGAAATACCGTCATTCGCCTGATGGCTTGACGCAATCCGGCAGCGAGAAGATCCGTCAGATGGTGTCCGCCAGCGTGCGGGCCTATCAACCAGGGCCGCAAACCCTTGAAGCCCGGGAGCGTGTCGTGCGTGACTACCTCAACAGCGTGCCGCTTTCTGCTGTGCCGGGCCACGGAGAGGTCCACGGCATGGCAGAGGGGCTGCGGGTCTGGTACGGCGCCGACTTCGACCGCACCAACCAGTTGCTCATGGCAGCGGGCAACGATGCGAAGACCCTCGCCGCACAGGGGCTTGCGCTGCGCGAAGTGCTGTCACTGGTGATCGCGCAACGGCGGCCTTCGCACTTTCTGGCAAAAGGCCGAAAGGAACTGGCGGACCTGACTGACAGCCACATTCGTCTGCTGGCGCAGAACAAAGTCATCGACCCGCCGCTGGCCGACGCTGCGCTCGCGGCGACCGTGACCTATCGCGACTGGGTGCAGCAGCCTACCGTGCAGCCCATCGAAACCAACAAGGGGATAACGGTCGCGCGCAATCGCCTGTCGAACATGCTGGATCGCCCGCTCTACGATCTTGATCGTCTGGACCTGTCAGCGACCAGCACCTTGCAAAACGATCTGCAAATCAGTGTCGGCCAGTACCTGCGGGACCTGGCGAATCCTGAATTCGCAGGCAAGCTGGGCCTGATCGGTGAGCACTTGCTCACGCCCACCAGCACCCAGGCGGTGCGCTACAGCTTTACGCTGTTCGAACGGGACATCGACGGCTCGCGTGTGCGCGTGCAGACCGACAGCACCGATCAGCCGTTCGACATCAACGAGGGGAGCAAACTGGAGCTGGGCTCGACCGCGAAAATGCGGGTGTTGACCACTTATCTGCAGGTCATCGCCGAACTCCACGACAAGTACGCGGGCATGAGTAATGTCGAACTCAAGAAAGTCCCGGTCGAGGATCCTGACCGGCTGAGCCGGTGGGCGCTGGACTACTTGATGCAGAACAAGGACCGCGACCTGTCGAAGATGCTGGCCGCAGCACTGGACCGCAAGTATTCCGCAAGCCCAGGCGAAAGCTTTTTCACTGGCGGCGGCATGCACCACTTCAACAACTTCCGGCGCGAAGACAACGCGCGCAATCCTACGCTGCGCGAGGCGTTGCGTGAGTCGATCAACCTGCCGTTCATTCGGCTGATGCGCGACCTGGTGCGCTACACCACGTATCAGGGACCGAACAACAGCGCCGTGTTGCTCAAGGACGACAGCGATCCGCGACGTCAGGAGTACCTGGCGGAATTCGCCGATCGCGAGGGCACCTCGTTCCTGCTGCGGTTCTGGAAACGCTACAAGAACAAATCGACGCAGGAGCGGCTCGATACGTTTCTCGACAGCGTTCATCCCTCAGCCAGCCGGCTTGCCGCCGTGCATCGCTATCTGCTGCCCGAAGCCAGCCAGAGTGCTTTCAACGCATTCGTACGGGCCCATGCCGTGGCGGACAAAACCAGGCCCGGGCTGACCGAGAAGCGTCTGGACGAGCTGTATTACGCCTACGGCCCGGGCAAGTTTGATCTGCCGGATCAAGGCTACATCGCCCGCGTTCACCCGCTGGACCTGTGGCTGGTCGGCTATCTGCTGCAAAACCCTGATGCCAAGTTCAAAGACGCCGTAGCCGCCAGTCGTTTCGAGCGTCAGGAGGTGTACAGCTGGCTGTTCAAGAGTCGGCACAAGAGCGCTCGGGACAGTCGCATCCGGACGATGCTGGAGATCGAAGCCTTTCTGGATATCCACCAGCGCTGGCAGCGTCTGGGCTATCCATTCGATCATCTGGTGCCCTCGCTTGCGACGGCGATAGGCAGCTCCGGCGATCGCCCTGCCGCGTTGGCCGAGCTGATCGGGATCATTCAGAACGACGGCGTGCGCTTGCCTGTTCTGCGTATCGACAGCCTGCATTTCGCCGCCGGAACGCCTTACGAAACGCAGCTGAACAACAACCCGGAACTGGGCAAGCGCGTGCTGTCTTCCCAAGTGGCGGCCGCCATGCGCGAGGCGTTGTCCCAGGTGGTCGACGCGGGTACGGCAAGGCGCGTCTCCGGAAGCTTCAAGCTGCAGGACGGGACGACCCTGGCGATGGGCGGCAAGACCGGGACAGGCGACAATCGCATCGAAAGCATTGGCTCCGGCGGACGCATTCTGGCGTCCAAGGCGATCAACCGGACCGCCACCTTCGTGTTCTTCATCGGCGATAACCATTTCGGCACGCTCACCGCTTACGTGCCCGGTCGCGCGGCCGAGAGTTTCAAGTTCACTTCCGCTTTGCCCGTTCAGGTGCTCAAAGGCATGGCGCCGATTCTTAATCGGTATCTGGAACCGGGCACGTACAGCCAGTGCAAAGCGCCTGCGGCGACGCAGGTGGCGAGCATCTACTGACCGCCAAACGAGAACCGTTCGTCTTAACGTCTCTTGCGGAAGCATTAAGATATATCTTAAGGTATATCTAACTGTAACGAGAGATGAAAAGCGATGAGAGACCACTCACACGATCACCCCCACCATCACCGGCCGCATTTCGGCGAACATGGCGACAGCCGCGACGGTTTCGAGAAACGCACCGGCCGCGAACGCGGCGGACGCGGGCCACGTGTTTTTGCGCCCGGCGACCTGAAGCTGCTGCTGCTCGCCTTGATTTCCGACCAGCCTTGCCACGGCTACGACCTGATCCGGCAGATCGAGGGCATGTTCGACGGCGCCTACAGCCCGAGCCCCGGCGTGATCTACCCGACGCTGACCTTCCTGGAAGAAAGCGAACTGATCCTCGGCGACGCTGAGGCAGGCAAGAAGCGTTACCAGATCACCGCGACCGGGCAGCAATTCCTTGCAGAACAGGCTGTCGCGCTGGACGGCGTGAAGATGCGCATCGATGTCAGTAAGCGCTCGCTGCGGGGACACGACCGTCCGCCGGAAATCCACGAGGCTGTGCATAACCTGCGTCACGCCCTGCAGATGCATCACGGTCGCTGGAGCCCGGAAGAAATCATCCGCGTTCGCGACCTGTTGAACGAAACCGCCAAAGCCGTCGTCGACGGTCCAGTCAAGCCGTCGGAGGCGTCCGTATGAATTCGCAGCAGTCGATCCACCGAGTCAGCCATGAGATCAAGCGCCGCAAGCTTCAGGTGTTGCGCGTCACGGACATCACGCCGCGAATGCGCCGCGTCACGTTGCACGGGCCGGAGCTGGCCGGCTTCATCAGCCTGGGCACCGACGACCACGTCAAACTGCTGTTCGCGACCACCCCGCAGGAACAAGCGGCGCTGGACAGCTTCATGCCTGGGCAGAACAGCGAAGGGCCAAAGCCTGCGATGCGGGATTACACGCCACGCCGCTATGACGCGGCATCGGGCGAGCTGGACATCGATTTCGTCCTGCACGGCGAAGGTCCGGCCGCCACTTGGGCCGCTCAGGCTCAAGCCGGGCAGTTTCTGTACATTGCCGGCCCGCGCGGCTCGATGATTGTCCCGGACATGTTCGACAGTTATCTGCTGATCGGCGATGAAACCGCCCTGCCCGCCATCGCCCGCCGCCTGGAGGAACTGCCCGCCAACCGCCGCGCGCAGGTCGTCATCGAGATCGAAGACGCCGCAGAGCGTCAGACCTTGAACAGCAAGGCCCAGGTGGACGTAATCTGGGTGCTGCGCGGGGAGCGCGACCTGTTGGAGGTCACACGCCAACTGACCTTACCCGAAGGCAAGCTGTATGCCTGGGTGGCGACCGAATCAGGCCTGTCGCGCAAAGTTCGTCGCGTATTGCTCGATGAATTCGGGCTCGATGAAGCATCGGTCAAAGCGGCAGGCTACTGGCGCATCGAAGGTTCGGACGAGCAATAACCCTGACACCGCGTGACGTCGAGGGGATCGCAGCTATTCCCTTCGACGCCTCGACCTGTCGATCAGCAGGATCAACAACCCGATTCCGACGTACCCCGCCAGCACCCCGAATGCATTGATCAATGCACTCGTCACCCCCAGCGTGCCGATGTCCAGAAACGGATAGAGGTAGTCGCCGTAGATGTCCCCGCGAAACAGTAAGTACGCAAAATACAGCGCCGGATAAAGCATCCACAGCAGCACGTGATTCAGACGCAGCACGCCCCTCGCGACGTACAGCCACCAATACACCAGAAACAGCAGCGGCATGACGTCGTGCAGCAACTCGTCAGCGACCCACTGCCAGCCCTGCGGGCTCCATAAATGGCGCAGCAGCAGGCTGTAAGCGATGCCGACCAGCAGAATGCTGGTGACGATACCGCCGCACACCACGGGGGATCTGAAGAAGCGATGACCCGCGCTGTGCCGGTCGGTGATCGCACACGTGAGCGCCACGGCGACCAGCGTGTTGGTCAGTACCGTGAAGAAGCTGAAATAGCGCACCAGCCCGCCCATCACACTGGCGTCGTCAGTCCAGCGGCCCCACAGAATCAGATAAAGCTGCACGGCCAGCGCAAACCAGCCCAGTAGCGCAGCGGCGGTGGCATAGCGGCGCTGTCCCCGCGCCAGGTGCAGCGTTTGGCTTTCCATCCAGCGTCATTCCTGTGCGATCGAAGCGGAGTGAATCAGCCGCGTTTGGTGCGGGCCAGTTTCACGTAAAGGGCTTCGACCTTTTCCCGCGCCCAAGGTGTCTTGCGCAGGAACGTCAGGCTCGACTTGATGCTCGGATCGCTCTTGAAGCAACGAATATCGATGCGCTCGGCAAGGCCAGACCATTCGTAGTGCTCGACCAGCGCATTGAGGATCTGCTCCAGCGTCACGCCATGCAGCGGGTTGTTGTGGGGTGTGGTCATGCCAGGCCTTTTGCATTCGATGAGTGACAGGGTCGCGAGGTGCGCACCTTAACGGAGCAACCGGCAGGTGTGAAGAGACAGCTGACGTGCAGGAGCGGCCTTGCCCTTACAGGCCTGCGAAAGGGCCGCCGGCGCCAGCCAACGAGCGCTGTAATCGTCGTCCGATTCCAAAATGATTGCAATTTTATTGTTATGTTATAACACTAACAGCCCGATCATTTTCGAATCACTCCCTGACAAGGAAACGCTGCATGTCCCGCCCATCCATTTTTCCGCTCTGGCATCTGACTCCGCTGGCCACCGCGCTGCTGCTGGCGTCACCGGCGAACGCCATAGAACTGGAGCAACAAACCATCACCGCCAATCCGCTTGGCAGCGATCAATTGGCGTCGCCCAGCACTGTACTGACGGGCGACGAACTGACGCTGCAGCAAAAAGGCAGTCTGGGCGAGACGTTGAACAAGCAGCCAGGCGTGTCCTCATCGTACTTCGGACCTGGCGCAAGCCGACCGATCATTCGCGGCCTGGACGGTGACCGCATCCGTCTGCTGCGCAACGGCGTCGGCGCGCTGGACGCTTCATCGCTGTCCTACGATCACGCGGTTCCGCTGGACCCGGTCAACGTCGACCGTATCGAAATCGTCCGCGGCCCAGCCGCGCTTCTCTATGGCGGCAGCGCCATCGGTGGCGTGGTCAACACGTTCGATAACCGCATCCCCACCGAGGCCATCGAAGGCATTCATGGCGCAGGCGAACTGCGCTACGGCGGCGCCGACACCACGCGCAGCAGCGCAGGCAAGCTTGAGGCGGGCAACGGCACGTTCGCCCTGCATCTGGACGCGAACGCTCGCGAGTTCAACGATCTGAAGATTCCGGGGTATGCCCGGACCGCCGATCAACGCGCACGCGATCCGGATGGCGACGACAAAAAACATCGACTCGGCAACAGCGACGGGCGCCAGGACGGCGGGGCAATCGGCGGGGCGTACACGTGGGACGAAGGTTATGCCGGGCTCTCCTACAGCAACTACGACGCCAACTACGGTTCGCCCGCCGAGCAGGACGTGCGTATTCGCATGAAGCAGGATCACTACGCCTTCGCCTCTGAGATCCGTAACCTCAGCGGTCCATTCAGCTCGGTGAAACTGGACGCCGGCTACACCGAATACAAACACATGGAAATCGAAGACGGCGAGGTCGGCACGACGTTCAAGAACAAGGGTTACGAAGCCCGCGTCGAAGCTCGGCACCAGCCGATCGGTCCATTGAATGGCGTGATTGGCGCGCAGGTGACGCGCAGCGAATTCTCCGCCCTGGGCGAGGAAGCGTTCGTGCCGCAGACCGATACCGATGCCGGCGCGCTGTTCATTCTGGAAGAAATGCAGGCAACCGATCGCCTGAAACTGAGCCTGGGCGGGCGACTGGAGCACACCACCGTCGACCCGGACGGCAAGGGCAACGAGCGCTTCTCCGGCGCCGACAGTTCAAGCAGTTTCACGGCGGGCAGCGTGTCTTCCGGTGCGGTCTACACGTTGACGCCGGTCTGGTCGCTGGCGGCCACTCTGGGCTACACCGAACGTGCGCCGACGTTCTATGAGCTGTACGCCAACGGTGCTCATGTCGCCACCGGAACGTACGAAGTCGGCGATGCCGGTCTGTCGAAAGAAAAAGCCGTCTCCAGCGATCTGGCGCTGCGCTTCGACAACGGTACCCACAAAGGCAGCGTCGGCGTCTTCTATAGCCGCTTCTCCAACTACATCGGGCTGCTGGGGACAGGTCGCACCCTCAACGATGAGGGCGTCGAAGACCCGGACGGCATCCCCGAGTACGGGTATTCGGGCGTGCGCGCGCGGTTCGCCGGTTTCGAGGCGCAAGATCACTGGAAGCTGGGCGAAAGCCGCTACGGAAGCTTCGCCCTCGAGCTGGCGGGGGATTACACCCGCGCGAAGAATCTCGACACCGGCGAAGCACTGCCACGCATCGCCCCACTTCGCCTGAACAGCGGGTTGCTGTGGGCGCTGGACAAGTGGCAAGCGCGTATCGATGTGGAGCACGCCGCGTCACAAGGACGAGTGCCGGACAACGAAACCGGCACCGACGGCTATACCACGCTGGGCGCCAGTGCCGGATACACATTCGACGTCGGCGGCAGCCAGTGGCTCGCTTTCGTCAACGGCGAGAACCTGACCAACCAGACCGTGCGCTACGCCAGCTCCATTCTGCGCGACATCGCTCCGGCGCAAGGTCGCAGTATCGAGGTCGGGCTGAGGACCACCTTCTGATCTGATTCGCCCATCCGGTCAGTCATGCGTCCGCAGCGTGCAGGGGCCAGCCATCTGGTTCCTGCACATGCACAACCACGCAGCGTTGCCGCCTTATCTGTACATCCTGCGCAACGGTCTCATCTTCCAGCTTCAATCGTCTCATCCTCTCGAAACAGAAGAATCATGAGGGACAGCGCTGTCCCGTCTTTTCACGACTGTTGCGCAACCTGTAACTATTCTTGTCGCAAAAACCTCTTTTTTTAAAATCGTTAGCCCCCTATCATCGCGCCGCGTTGCATGCTGAAACGATTAATTTTTTTGTCTGTCAAGTTTTGACACGCGGCTTATCGACGCAGCTCGCGCCTGTGCCGTCTTTAGATCACTGAAAAGAACTCATTGCCCTATGCCTTCTCACTCCAAACGCTGCATCTGCATTCGTCCGCTTCGTCATCGCCATGTGCTGGGACTGGCCGTCTTGAGCCTGGCGACAAGCGCTCACGCTGCGCCCGCCTTCGACAGCCAATCGCCGTGGATGCTGGGAGACTGGGGCGGCAAACGCAGTGAGTTGTCGCAGGAAGGCTACGACTTCAAGCTCGATTCGGTCGTGGAAGTGGGCTCCAACCTGCATGGCGGTTACGACCACGACAAGGCCACCCGCTACAGCGATCAGTTCGCCCTCGGCGCGCACATGGATCTGCAGAAGATCCTTGGCTGGCAGGACGCCGAATTCCAGCTGACGCTGACCAACCGCAACGGCGACAACATCAGCAACGACCGTGTCGGCGATCCGCGCGTGGGCACGATTTCTTCCTCGCAGGAAGTCTGGGGCCGTGGCAACGTCACGCGCCTGACGGACATGTGGTATCAGCAGAAATTTTTCGACCGCTCGCTCAGCGTCAAGGTCGGCCGCTTCAACCCGGGCGAAGACTTCAACACCTTCCCGTGCGACTTCCAGAACCTGGCGCTGTGCGGTTCGCAAGTGGGCAACTGGGGCGGCGGCATCTGGTACAACTGGCCGATCAGCCAGTGGGCGATGCGCGTCAAGTACGAGCTGAATCCGGAACTGTTCGTACAGATCGGCGCCTTCGAGCAGAACCCTTCGAATCTGGAAAACGACAACGCGTTCAAGCTCAGCGGCAGCGGCACCAAGGGCGCGGTACTGCCTGTGGAAGTCGTGTGGTCGCCGAAAGTCAACGGACTGCCGGGTGAATATCGCCTGGGCTACTACTACAGCACCGCCAGCAGCACAGATGTGGTCAAGGACAGCAACGGCGGTTACGCAGCCCGCAGCGGCGATGACTACGCGTCGTCGTCGAGCAAACACGGCATGTGGCTGACCCTGCGCCAGCAAGTCACCAGCGAGGCCAGCGATAACAGCCGCGGCCTGAGCCTGTTCGCCAACGGCACGCTGCACGACAAAAAGACCAACATGATCGACAACTTTGTCGCCCTCGGTGCCACGTACAAAGGTCCGTTCGACGCGCGGCCCGAAGATGACCTCGGGGTTGGCATCAGTCGCATTCACGTCAATCCGGCGTATCGCAAGAACATCAATCTGAGCAATCAGGCCGCAGGCGTGTCGGACTACGACGACCCGGCCTTCCTGCCTGTGCAGGACACCGAATACAACGCCGAGGTGTATTACGGCGTGCACGTTACCAACTGGCTGACCGTGCGTCCCAACCTGCAATTCATCCGTCATCCGGGCGGCGTGAATCAGGTCGATGATGCGCTGGTTGCCGGCCTGAAAATTCAATCCTCGTTCTGATCGGCTTAATTAACCTTTCTGAATCCCGTTTCAGGAACTAGCTTCAATAAGACGGATTCAAAGGGCTCGAGCCGAAAAAATTGAAAAGAACAAAGCGTCAACCACTTAATCGTTACGGAGTACGACACTATGAGCACTGAAGGTGCTTTCGGTAAGGGTCGCCTGCTTCCGAGCTTGCTCGGACTGGTGATTCTGATCATGGGCCTGGCCTTGCTGGCCGGGGGTATCAAACTGCTGACGCTGGGCGGGTCGTTGTACTACCTGCTGGCCGGTATTGGCTTCATTGTCACTGGCGTCTTGCTGATCATGGCGCGTCGAGCCGCACTCGGTCTGTATGCACTGGTGCTGTTTGCCAGCACCGTGTGGGCCTTGTGGGAGGTCGGCCTGGACTGGTGGCAACTGGTGCCGCGTCTGGCCCTGCTGTTCGCCCTCGGCATCGTCATGTTGCTGCCGTGGTTCCGCCGCCCTGTGCTGCGTGGCCAGGCAGGCGGCATGGGCACCGGCGCACTGAGCGTGGCAGTCGTGCTGGCTGGCCTGGCTGCTCTGGCGAGCCAGTTCACCAACCCCGGTGAAATCAAAGGCCAACTGGACCGTGAAACCGCAGGCACCTCCAGTGCCGCGCCTGCCATGCCTGAAGGCGACTGGCAGTCGTACGGCCGCACGGCGTTCGGCGATCGCTACTCGCCGCTGGCGCAGATCACCCCGGACAACGTCAGCAAGCTGGTCCCTGCCTGGACCTACCGCACCGGCGACATTCCGGGTCCGAACGATCCAGGTGAAACCACTGCCGAGAACACGCCGCTGAAGGTCAACGGCATGCTCTACGTCTGTACTCCGCACAGCCAGGTGATTGCCCTGGATCCGGACACCGGCAAGGAAATCTGGCGTTTCGATCCGAAGATCAGCAGCGGCAAGGCGGCCAACTTCAAAGGCTGGGCGCACATGACCTGCCGTGGCGTGTCGTATCACGATGACGCCGCTTATGCTGCCGCCGCACCGACCGACGCTGCCGCTCCGGCGCAAAGCCCGGCCACGCCGGCCGTTGCCACCACCGGTAATGCCTGCCCGCGTCGCCTGTTCCTGCCGACCGCAGACACTCGTCTGATCGCACTGAACGCTGACACCGGCAAGGTCTGCGAAGACTTCGGCACTAACGGTTCGATCGACCTGAGCGCCAACATCGGTACGTACGCGCCAGGCGGTTACTACTCCACCTCGCCACCTGCCGTGACCAAGGATCTGGTGGTCATCGGCGGTCACGTCACTGACAACGTCTCCACCGACGAACCGTCGGGCGTGATCCGTGCATTCGACGTCCATACCGGTCGTCTGGTCTGGAACTGGGACAGCGGCAACCCTGATGACACCACGCCGCTTGCGCCAGGCAAGACCTACACGCGCAACTCGCCCAACATGTGGTCGATGTTCAGCGTCGACGAGAAGCTGGGCATGCTCTACCTGCCGATGGGCAACCAGATGCCTGACCAGTGGGGCGGCAACCGTACGCCTGAGTCCGAGAAATTCAGCGCCGGCCTGGTCGCGCTGGACATCGCGACCGGCCACGTGAAGTGGAACTTCCAGTTCACTCACCATGACCTCTGGGACATGGACGTGGGCGGTCAGCCAACCCTGATGGACATGAAAACCGCTGACGGCGTGAAGCCGGCCGTGCTGGCGTCCACCAAGCAAGGCAGCATCTATGTGCTGGATCGCAGCAACGGCCAGCCGATCGTTCCGATCAACGAAGTACCGGTTCCCGGCGGCGCTGTCGCAGGCGACCACACTTCGCCGACTCAGCCTAAATCCGACCTGAACTTCATGCCGCCTCCGCTCAAGGAACGCGACATGTGGGGTGTCACCCCGTTCGATCAGATGCTGTGCCGGATCGACTTCAAGTCGCTGCGTTATGAAGGCCCGTTCACGCCGCCGTCGCTGCAAGGCTCGATCGTCTACCCAGGTAACTTCGGTGTGTTCGACTGGGGCGGCATTTCGGTCGACCCGGTGCGTCAGATCGCTTTCGTCAACCCGAGCTACATGGCGTTCCGCTCCAAGCTGGTTCCGGCTGCCGAAGTGGAAGGCGGCCCTGGTCGCAAGAGCGAAACCGAAGGTGTACAGCCGAACAAAGGCGCACCGTATGGCGTGATCCTCGAAGCGCTGCTATCGCCGATGGGCCTGCCATGCCAGGCGCCAGCATGGGGTTATGTGGCGGCCGTCGACCTGACCACCCACAAAACCATCTGGATGCACAAAAACGGCACCGTGCGTGACAGCTCGCCTGTTCCGCTGCCGCTGACCATGGGCGTTCCAAGCCTGGGCGGCACGTTCATCACTGCCAGCGGCGTATCGTTCCTGAGCGCAACGCTTGACCAGTACCTGCGTGCCTATGACGTGCGTAACGGCAAGCAACTGTGGGAAGGCCGTCTGCCAGCAGGCGCCCAGACCACACCGATGACCTACACCGGCAAGGACGGCAAGCAATACGTGCTGGTCGTTGCAGGCGGTCACGGATCGCTCGGCACCAAGCAGGGCGACTACGTGATGGCGTTCAAACTGCCGGACTGATCCGGTCAGCAGCAACGCAAAAGGCGGTCATCGCAAGATGACCGCCTTTTTTGTGGGTGAAGATTTCGTGTGTCAAGTTCGGTGCCTGGAGATTTCGCGCCCGGCGCGGCGGCTGCCGGCCGGCTGCACACCCCCCATGAGTGCCCGTACAGCCGGAGCCGGGACGTTATCGGCGCGACCCTTTAGGGCCGGCGCGCAAGATGTCGCCCCAGCGGCGCACCAGATAGTTGTGTTCATCCATCACCGCGTTCCACACCGCGATGTGCCCCATGCGTTGTTCATAAGAGCCGCCATCGCGGACTTCTCCCACGTCGATCAGCGGCAGACCATCGCTGCCCAGCAGCTGCTCACGGGCAGGCAAACCGGCGTACCAGTAATCCCACTCAGCCGGGCTCAGGTGATCACGGCTGCGAGCCGGATTGCCTATGTAATAACCCTGACGTGCCATGACCGCACCGGGCCAGCCGGACAGCCACCAGTTCAGGTACGCATAGGCCGCATCGAGCACTGCGCCTTTGGCGTGGCGTGACAGCGACAACCCACCGAACCAGCCCCGATAACCTTCGCGCGGCACCGCCACTCGGTACTTGACCCCGGCGCGGTGCAGGCGCACCAACGTCGGCGACCACAGGCTCTGAATGTCGATGGTCGGGTGCAGCATCAATTCGGCGGCTTCCTCATCGTCGGACCAGAAGGCGCCAAACATCCCCTCCTCCTGCTTGCGCACCAGCACATCGGCGAGCACGTCTATCTCCTCGATGCTCATGTTGCCGATGTCTCTGAACTGCGCCAGACCCGCACCCTGTACGGCCAACGCTGCGTCCAGAGCGCCGATGGCCGCATCGCTTTGCAAGGCAATACGCCCGCCCCAGGCCGGGTCGAGCAACCAGCCCCAACTTTCGTTCTGCGCACTCAGCCCCTCGGGCAAACGCTCCGGGCGATAAGCGAAGCTGTCGGCATTATGGGTAAGCGGCAACATACTGATGCGGTCGCTGACCGCACTGCCCAGGCTGCCATCGTGCTGCACGAACAGACGCTCGCTGGGCACGCTGCCGCTGCCCAGCTTGTCGTTCACCGACAGCCGGCCGCGTTTGGGGAGATCGTTGATTTCGTGCCACAGCGCGATACGACGCGTGTCGATCGGCTGGATGGCCCGGGCCGGCCAGACGAAGTCGACGTTATGGAACCATTGATCGTACAGGTCATAACTGTCGGGCTGCATGACCGCGATACGCTGCGCCGTCTGCACGTCGTGCACCTGATACACCAGCTTGATACCCAGTTCCTGCTCGGCCCGAACCCGCAGCGACTCAAGCAGTGTCACCGAGGTGCCCAACACCCGAAGCGTCACACTCATGCCGCCGCCCCGTTGGTCATGGGCGCAAGGCTCTGACTGAAAACGGTGAAAGAGCGACGCAGTTGATCCGCGTCCAGCCCGCGCAGGATGAATACCAGTCTTGAGGTGTGATCGTCGCTCGGCCATGCGGGCAGATGAACCGGCGCATGCAGGCAATGCTGCACACCATGGATAACGATGGGGGCCTGGCTGTTATTCACGTTGAGCAGTCCTTTGACGCGGAGGATTCGTTCGCCGTGGCATCTTAACAGCATGGAAAGCCACACCCCGAAGCCGATCCAGTCCAGCGGCCGTTCAAAGGTCAGGCAGCAAACCTGTGCGTCACCGTGGCGTGCCGGTGTCGACTGCACGCGATGCAACTGCCAGCGTGCCACCTCGTGAGCCGGTTCGGCACTGCGCAGACCTTCGCCGAGCAGCAGTTGATCGCCGCTGTGAATATCGGCACTGTCCAGAACCGGCGCCGGGTTGAGGGTGTGCAAACGAGCGCGCAGAACCTGCTGTTGCTCCGGGCTGACCGTGTCAGTCTTGCTGATCAGCAGCCGGTCCGCAGCGGCCACTTGCGCCAGCCACTCGGGCTGCAGGCGCTGCTGCATCTCGGCGTGACTGGCATCGACCAGGGTCACCACGAGACCGATATGAAAACGCCCGCGAAGATGAGGGTCGTTGTTCAGCGTGGCCAGAATCGGTGCCGGGTCGGCCAGGCCGGTGGTTTCCAGAATCACCCGCCGAAACGCCGGGATTTCGCCCCGCCCCCTGCGCTCCAGCAATCCCGACAAGGCATCTCTGAGTTCGCCGCGAATCGAACAGCACACACACCCACTGGGCAACAGCACCGTGTCGGGCGCGACCTCTTCCACCAGCAGGTGATCGATACCGACATCACCGAACTCATTGATCAGCAACGCGGTGTCGCCCATGTTCTCGTCGCTGAGCAAGCGTTTGAGCAAGGTGGTTTTGCCGCTGCCGAGAAAACCGGTGATCACATTCAGCGCGATACTCATGATCCGCACTCCAGTTGATTGAGCAGCGCCGGATCCAGCGGATCCAGAGCACGTCCGATCAGCGACTCGGCGCGCTGCCAGAGCTGATCCAGGCCGGTCGCCAATTCCTGTTTGCCCGTCGCGCCGAGCAGCAGGTAAGAGACGCCCTGAAAGTCCTCGACCTTGAGTCGAAATGGCGCCAACACCTTGTTGATCGCAACGATGCGGCTCAGTCGCTCACGGCGGCGCGGCAAACCGTCGCCCAGTGGATCGCTCCAGTGCACATCCTCGCCCAGCAGCCCGCACAATCCACACATGCTCATTCACTCCGAGGTATCAAGGCATGACGTCGCCGGAATTGGGACCCAGCGTCTGACCGACGAACAGGTTGCCGCCCGGCTCGCTGGCCAGCAACACCGCCACCGGCGCGACTTCCTGGGCCAGTCCAAAGCGTCCCAGCGGCAACTCGGCGGCTTTGGCGGTCTTCCAGCTGCTGCTGATGCCCGACACCAGCGGTGTCTCGATCGGCCCCGGCGCGATAGCGTTGACCAGTACGTGGTCCTTGGCCACTTCCAGTGCCAGCGACTTTGTGAAACCGATCACGCCCGCCTTCGCAGCGGCGTAATGCGTCAGCTCGGCGCCGCCTTTGATGCCCAACTGGGAGGCGATATTGATGATGCGCCCCCAGCGCTGGGCGAGCATGTGCGGCAAGGCGCGCTGGCTGGCAACGAAGACGCTGGTCAGGTCCACGCGCAGCATGTCGTTCCACATCTGGAGAGTCAGATCGACACACCGTGCCTGGGTCAGCATGCCGGCGTTGTTGACCAAAATATCGATGCCGCCAAAGTGAGCCACACAGGCGTCCACACCGGCCTGCGCACCTTCGACACTGCCGACATCGGCGACACTTTCAAGCACTTGCGCGCCCAGTTCGCGACAGCGTTGCGCGGTGTGCGCCAGGGTGACGGCGTCGCGATCGCCCAGCACCAGCCTCGCGCCCTGTTCGGCGTAGGCAAACGCAATGGCGGCGCCGATTCCGCTGCCGGCACCGGTGATCACGGCGCGTTTGTTGTTCAGTTGCATAGGATTGTCCTCAATTCGTGATCGCCCTGCGGATGCGCCCGCTCACTCTGGCCAGCGCACCGTCAGGCCGCCATCGATGACGATGCTCTGGCCCGTCAGGTAGCTGGACTCATCGCTGCACAAGAAGCGCACCAGCGAGGCCACCTCGTCCGCCCGCCCGACGCGTCCCAGCGGGATGGCACGTGCCGCTCTGGCCAAGCCTTCGGGGCCCAGCGAGTTTTTGCTGTCAAGGGACTGCGGCGTCTCGATCAGCCCCGGAATGACGGCGTTGCAACGAACGCCACGGGGCGCCAGTTCGACGGCCAGCGAGCGACACAGGCCCGGCACGCCAGCCTTGGCGGCAGCGTAATGGGCATGGTCCTGCCAGCCATACACGCCGCCGGCAATCGATGAAATCGCCACCATCGAACCGCCTTCGCCCATGTGTCGGGCCGCGGCCCGGAAGGTGCGCATGACGCCAGTGAGGTCGACATCGAGCATTTCGTTCCAGCGCTCGTCGGTCATTTCCAGCAACGGAGCACGGCGCAGCAGGCCTGCATTGGCGACCGCGTAATCGATGCGGCCAAACGCGCTGACCGCACACGCGGCCAACGCATCCACAGAGGTGCTATCAGTCACGTCCAGCGGCGCCATCAGGCATTCGCCACCCGCCTCCTGCACCAGCCGGCGGGTGATCTGCGGGTCGTGGGGGTCGGCGGGGAAGAATCCACCCACCACCGCCACACCGCTTCTGGCGAATGCTACGGCCAATGCCTGGCCGATGCCGCTGGCGGCACCGGTGATCAACGCTACTTTGCGAGTCATGTCTCGTTCCTTATTTCACGGTTTCCGGACGCACGTGGCGAGCGGCGAACATCAGTGCGCCGGAGAGAAAGCACGGCACCGCTCCGAAATACAGCGCGGAGGTCTGCCAGTCACCGCCTGCACTGAGCACCGAGGTCGCGCCGAAACCTGCGACCACTGCGCCAATGGGGCCCATCGCATGAATGATTGCGCCTCCGGTGGCTCGGATGCTGGTCGGGAAACTTTCGCTGATGAAAAACAAGGCCGCCGAGTAAGGGCCGATCAGGAAGAAAAGGCCCAGGCTGTACAGCCCGACCACCATCGGCATGTTGCTCGGCCCGTAAAGCATGCCGGCGAACGACAGGCCGCCGAGCATCCAACCCAGGCCGATGACGTTGCGGCGGCCGATCTTGTCGCCCATCCAGCCATGACTGAGGTAACCGCAATAGCCCACCAGGTTCGACAGCACCAGGATGATCAGCGAGTTCTCGAAGGAGATGTGGTGCACGCTGACGATGACCGATGTACCCAGCACGCTGAACACTTGAATCGCTGCCCAGTTGAGCAGAATCGCAGCGCCGATCACCAGCGTCGCCCGGCGTGAGGTGCCGCGAAACGCTGCCGCAAGGCCTGCAGTGCGGTGCTCTTCATAATCCACGCCGTAGGTTTGCGCCACCGCCTGTGCCTGACCGACGTCGCCGGCCTTGCGCAGTTGAGTGATGCGCTGGTGAATCTGGAACTGCGGGCTTTCCTTGAGTTTGCGCGCCATGATGGCAATGACGATGGCCGGAATTGCGGCAAAGATGAAGCAGCCCTGCCAGCCGATGATGGGCAGTAACACGGCAGTCAGGCCCGCAGCGATCAACGCGCCCACCGGCCAGCCGCCCTGCACCAGGCTGTAAATGAAGCCGCGACGCTTGGCCAGCTTCGGGTCTTCCGAGGCAGCGTAGATTTCACTGAGGTAGGTCGCGTTGACCGTTTCCTCGGCATAACCCAGCCCGCTCAGGGAGCGAATCAGAATCAACGGCGACTTGCCCCATGAACCACCGATGGCGGTCAGGGCCGAGCAGATCGCCGAACCGGTCACCGTGAAAATGATGCCCATGCGCCGACCGAGTCGATCCACCAATGGCCCGATGGCCAACGCGATGACTGCCGTGCCCACTGCCGCCCATGTAGCGATCTCGGCCTGCTCCGCTTCGCCCCAGTTGAAATGACGGCCGATCTCCGGCAACAGCGTTCCGAACAGGATGAAGTCATACACCGCAAAAACCCATGCGAAGAACGCGATCCACGTGGCGTAACGCACTTGCTGGGAGGTCAGAGGCTGAGGTTTCCAGCCGGTCAGATCGAGCTTGTTGTAAATGGACATGGGTCATGCCTCGGAATGAAAGAACAATCAGCGGTTACGAGGGTTGCGGCGCACGAAGTCATCGGCGATTTCATCGAACGTCACGAACTTCACGCCCGCGTGGCTCTGGATGTGTTCGATCAGCCGCTCCAGCATCAGCAGCACCTGTGGCCGGCCCGAGACATCAGGGTGAATGGTCATCGTGAATACGGCATGCTCGTGCTCGCGGTAGACCCAGTCGAACTGGTCGCGCCACATTTCTTCCAGGTGACGCGGATTGACGAAGCCGTGGCTGTTTGGCGCCTTCTTGATGAACATCATTGGCGGCAGGTCATCGAGGTACCAGTTGGCCGGAATCTCGACCAGATCGGTTTCCTCACCTCGCACCAGCGGTTTCATCCAGGTGTCCGGATGCTGGGTGTAATCGATCTTCGTCCAGCTGTCGCCGACGCGGACGTAGTACGGATGGAAGTCGTTATGCATCAGGCTGTGGTCGTACTTGATGCCCTTTTTGAGCAGCAGCTCGTTGGTCACCTTGCTGAATTCCCACCAGGGCGCGACGTAGCCGGTCGGGCGTTTGCCGGTCATCCGGGTGATCAGCTCGATGGATTTGTCGAGGACGATTTCTTCCTGTTCGGGAGTCATCGCGATCGGGTTTTCGTGGCTGTAACCGTGTACGCCGATTTCATGCCCGGCATCGGCCACCGCCTTCATTTGCTCAGGGAAGGTTTCCATCGAGTGGCCGGGGACGAACCAGGTGGTGCGCAGGCCGTAGCGTTCGAAGAGCTTGAGCAGGCGCGGCGCTCCGACCTCGCCGGCGAACAGCCCGCGTGAAATGTCATCCGGCGAATCTTCGCCGCCGTACGAACCCAACCAGCCAGCAACCGCGTCGACGTCGACGCCGAATGCGCACAGAATTTCTTTAGCCATCATTGTTCTCCTGCGGATTAATCGAATCGGATCAAACGTGAATCAGAGCCCGCCGAGCACGGCCTCGACCGCCAGGGCCGCGCGCAGCAGGCGCGTGTCCTCGCCGGCAGGCGCACTGATCAGCAAGGCGGTGGGCAATCCCGACGCATCCCGCCCGCTGGGGAGCGACACGCCGGGCAGGTTCAACAGACTGCCCGGCATGGTCAGGCGCAACGTCGCCAGATTGGTGCGCGCGAACAGCTCGTCATCGGCCTCCAACGGCGCAAGGGGCGGCGCGACATGAGCCACGCTCGGGGTGATGAGGAAGGCGCCATCGAGTTCATCGGTGAGCTGCTGTTGCAGCCGCTCGCGCTCGTTGCACAGGTGAATCAACTGGCTGGCCGGGAAATGCCGGGCCGCTTCCAGACGGCGGCGCACACGTGGATCGAGCTGTTGAGCTGCCGGGCTGTCGAGCAGCGGTTGATGCAACGCAAAGGCTTCCGCCGAACCGAGCCAGCCGTGCTGCTCGATCAGCGTCAACGTCGCTTGGAATGCAGGCGATGGCCGCACATCGAGGCTCGCGCCTGCGTCCTTGAGCATCGCCACGCAGCGCATCAGGTTGTCGCGCACCGCAGGCTCCGTGCGCGGGTCGAGCATCACCGCTTCATCGACCCAGAAACGCTGTCCAGCGAGGCTGCGCGCCAGTAGCGAGGTGGGCTGTGAACGCGCCCTGAGAATGTCGTCGATCGCCAGAACGTCGCGCACGCTGCGGGTCAATGGGCCAATGCTGTCGAGCGTACGCGCCAGCGGGAAAACCCCATCGCGGCTGTAGCGCTTGCAACTGCTGCGAAACCCGACCAGGCCATTGAACGCCGCCGGAATGCGAATCGACCCTGCGGTGTCGGTGCCCATCGCAATGGGCACGACGCCAGCCGCCACCGCCACCGCCGATCCCGAAGACGAGCCGCCCGCCACCCGGGGCTGATCAAGGCCATGGGGGTTGGTCGGCGTGCCGAAGTGAGGGTTGAGCCCAAGGCCGGAATAGGCGAACTCGCTGAGATTGGCCTTGCCCAGGCAAACCAGCCCGGATCGGCTCAGCAGCGCCACTGCCGTTGCGTCAAGCAACGCAGGCGAGACATCAAGGCGAACAGCCGCAGCGGCCGAGGTCACGCTGCCCGCCACATCGAACAGGTCTTTCCAGGCAACCGGCACGCCATCCAGACGACTCAACGGCTGTCCGGCTTTCCAGCGAGCAGCGGATGCCTGCGCTTCGCGACGCGCCCGTTCGTGGGACAACGAGATGAACACGTGCTCTGCCGTCGCAGCGCTGGCCAATGCAGAATCCAGCGCTTGCACGGGATCGCTTTCGCCGAGAGCGAACGACTCGGCCATCGCGATGGCATCAGCGAAATCACTGGAGCGAGCAGCGTGGGCATCCAGCATGGGACCACCTTAAATGTACATATTAGTAAAATGTACGTTTTACAAAGGCAGAAAGCATGCCAGAGTGGCGAAAGGTGCTCGGCTGGACGCGCCGATGCGAAGCGATGATTCTGGAGCAGGCCTTGCCGGATGAGCCTTGTAGCGTTGGACAACAAGGGACCAATTGTCAGGCGCTTCTGTGAGAAGAGTGGCCGAAGCCTAATAATGTACTTTTCATAAAAGATACATTTCAGTGCAGAAAAGTAACGCAGGCCCCACGAATGGGCACAAACAACGTGGTCTGCGGTGACAAATCCACATGTGCGAGAATCGCCGTCCGTTTGTTCGAGAAGCGTATGAAATCGATGTCTGCTGAGGATTCGCGCACCGCGTCACGCTACGCCATGATTCGTCAGGTCTTGCGCGACGCCATCGTCAATGGCGCTGCGGCCCAGGGCCTGGTACTGCTCGAAGCACCACTGGCCGACCTGTTCGGCACCAGCCGTGTACCCGTGCGCAAGGCGCTGAATCTGCTGCATGAAGAAGGGCTGATCAGCCGCTTTGACGGACGCGGCTATCTGGTCAATCCCGAAGGTGCGCAAATCGAGCCCGTGCGGTTGACGTTGACCCACAAGCAGTTCGGCCTGGACAGCAGCGAAGAGCTGGTCGATACGCGGCCGCTGGGCGAAAGGATGTACGACGAAATCGGCGCCGCGCTCTCGACCTGCATCGCCTTCGGTCATTACCGCCTGGATGAGCAGAGCGCCGCCGAGCATTACGGCGTCAGCCGCGCGGTGGTGCGTGAAGCGTTGATGCGTCTGCGGGATCGCGGCCTGGTGGAAAAAGAGCCTTATTCACAGTGGCTGGCCGGGCCGTTGACCGCCCGTGAGGTGACCGAGGATTACGAACTGCGCGCCTGTCTCGAGCCCGAGGCCCTGCGCCAGACCGCGCCACAGCTGAGTCGCGAGGTGCTCGAGGCCATGCTGGAGCGGGTGATCGCGGCTCAGAACGGCCCGCAGTGCAGCCTCGCCGACATTGAGCGCATTGAAGAGGATCTTCATCACCACTGCCTGGCCGGGCTGAACAATCGCAAGATTGCCGCGCTCATCCGGCAGGGTCAGAACCCGATGATCATCAGCCGCATCTTCTATAGCCAGCTGGGAATCGGCCCTGACGAAGCGATGCTCGCCGAACATCGCCTGATCCTTGAGCTGTTGCTGCACGGCGCTTTTGACGCCGCGGCACTGAATCTCAAGGAACACCTGAACCGCGCCCGCCAACGCATGTTGCAGCGCCTGAAGGTGTTGTCGGTGTTGCCCGAGCAGGAGGCGCCGGGTTATCTGACCAAGTTGAGTTGAGTGCGCAGTAGTCGCCTGCGCCAGCACACATCGGACGGCACGCGTTCTACTTCTCGATCACTTCCCCACGCTGCGGCGCAAGCCGCGCGATCAACCGGTTCTGCGCTGGCACGGGAATGTGCTGGTCGTCCATCGCGTCGATCAGGTTTTCCACCAGCGCGTTGAAATCACTGCGGCTGATGTTCAGGCCTTTGTGCGCCTCGACCAGGGTGTCGCCGGTGTAGGTGCACGGGCCACCGGCTTCGACGCAGAATTTCTCGACCAGTTTGTCACGCACCCGAACGATGTCGACTTTGGCGAAATACTTGTAAATCCGGTCGTCTTTGGCGATGTGCAGCAACATGCCTTCGACGATTTTCTGAATGCCGGCGCGTTGCCCCAGCTCCTGATACAGGCTGTCATCTTTGGGCGGCTGCTGCGCGCACCCGACCAGCAACGCCAGCGCCAACGCACTGATCCATCGAACGGGCCGCATCATCAGAAGCTCCCCTGTACGGACAAGTACGTGCCGTTCTGATTATCCAGGGTGGCGATTTCGCCCAGGTGCGCGTAAGCCAGCACCACCGAAACATGTTTGTTGGGGAACCAGCCGACGAACATGTCGACCCAGTCGCTTTCGCCTGCAAACGACAGGTTGTCCGGCTTTTCGCGGTAATCGACGCCAAGTGCCCAGTGCGGGTTGAACAGAATCGCCGCGCCGCCTTCTTTCAGCACGCTGCGGGTGTCCCGGCGGTCGCCGCCGAAACCCAGCAGACCGGTTTCATTGGCGCGACTGTAACGCAGGCCGCCGTTGACCACGACGTTGTAGCCAAAGGCGGCACCCATGAACAGACGGCTGGCGGTCAGGTAGCCCTCGACGTCCGAATCGCGTCTGGCGCCGACCAGACTGGGGATCAGGAAATCGTTCTGGTGCTTGTATTCAAGGCCGGCGGAGACTTGAGGCAACTGGTCATAGATCAGGTCGCCGAACAGACGCACCTTCACCCCGAAAATGTCCTGAGTGAGGTTGTCCTCGGGCAGGCTCAGCTTGCTGACCAGAGACCCCAGATCGAAACGCTGATGGGCGTAGGAAAACTCGATGCGGTTAGCGTAGGACGCCGCTGCGCCGACCACGTCCAGCGTGTAGTCCGGCAGATTGACGTGGGTCGCGAAAGCGCTGCCACCCCACTCGCCCTTCTCGCCGTAACCGGCCAGGACGGCCCATGGAATGACGCCGCCGCCCGCGCCGCCTTCGATGCTGCTCGCACCGCCGGTCGCCACCAGACGACCCTGTTCGCCCCAGGCCAGTGGCGCGCCCGCGCTCACGCAGCCGCCGACCACACTTGCCAACACCAAAGGGCTGAAAACAGCCGAGAGACTACGTGCCATAACATTGACCAATCAGTGAACCATCAAGCTCGGAGAAGTGTGCGACTTGGCGATCCATGCCTCGAACGCGACCGCATTGAGCGGCCGGCTGATGAGGTAGCCCTGCGCGGTATCGCAGTGCCAGCGCTCCAACAGACGCAGACTGTGTTCGTATTCAACGCCCTCGGCGACCACCTTCAAGCCCAGGTTGTGGCTCATTTCGATGGTCGATCGAACAATCACCGCGTCTTCACTGGTTTCGTCCAGATTGCGCACGAATGATTGATCGATCTTCAATTCCTGCACCGGCAGGCGCTTGAGGTGCGCCAGCGACGAATAACCGGTGCCGAAGTCATCGACCGACAGGCTGATGCCGCACTCACGCAAGCGGTTGAGCACCTTGAGGGACTGCTCGGGCTCGCGCATCACGGCGCTTTCGGTGATCTCGAATATGAGTTGTTCGGCTGGCACGCGGTACAGCTTGAGCAGATCCGACACACGGTCGGGCAAATCGCCACCGAGCAAATCATCGGCCGAGATATTCACCGACAACTGAACGTGCAGACCGCGGCGAGCCCATTCCGCCAACTGGCGCATCGACTCTTCGATGACCCAGTTGGTGAGGATTTGAATGCTTCCAGTGCGCTCGGCGAGCACGATGAACTCGGCAGGCGAGACATTGCCGAATTGCGGGTGCTGCCAGCGCAGCAGCGCCTCGGCCTGACGAACGCGGCCATTGCGGATGTCGAGTTTGGGTTGGTAATGCAGCATCAGCTCGCCATTGCGAGCGGCCTGCCGCAGGTCGCGAATCAGGCTGATCTGGCGCTGGTGAGCCAGATCGCGCCCGTCTTCGTAGACTTGCAGGCGGCCGGGCATCTGCACCGCGTCCTGGCGGGCAATGGAGGCGCGCTGGAGCAATTCGGCTGCCGAATCGCCGTTGGCCGGGTACACCGCGATACCGATGCAGGCATCCATGGCGATGTCGTGTTCGCCGATGCGCTGAGGCTTGAGCAACAGGCGCTGCAGACGGTCGGCCACCGCCACGGCGGCGTCGGTGCCAGCGTTGTGCACCAACAGCAGGAATTCGTTGCCGGAAAGGCGCGCGACGGTGTCGCCGGGACGCAGCGGCAACAACAGCTGTTCGCCGATGATCTGCAGCAACTGCTCGACGCCCTCAGGACCAATGCTGTCGTTGATCGCCCGGAAGTTGTCGATCCCCAGATACAGCAGTGCCACGGCACGCTTGGCTGCAATCGCACTGCCCAGACGCTCCATCACCAGCGCCCGATTGGGCAGGCCGGTCAGCCCGTCGTGCAGCGCATTGTGTGCCAGTTGCTGTTCGCGCTCGGCGATGCCGCTCTGCATCGAGTTGATTGCACCGGCCAGCAGACCCAACTCATCGCTGCGCGCCAGCACCACCGGCGTGCTGTAGTCGCCGTCACCAATGCGCTGGGCCGCCTGGGCCAGTTCGCGCACCGGCAACGACACACTGCGCGCCAGCAACAGCGTGCCGATCAGCGAACCGACGAGCGCCACCAGCGTGATCCAGAACAGCTTCTCGTCCAGTGGCGCGAACGCTTGCATGGCCTGATCCAGCGGGCTTTGCAGCAACGCCACGACTTCGCCGTCGCTGTCACTGATGCTGCCCAGCCTCAGGGTTTTGCTCAGAAAGCTCTGGCTCTGGTGCTCAGTCATCTGCATGTGATCGCTGGACGCGCTCATCATGACGCCGCGCAAACTCTCGAACAGCGCTTCAGGCTGGGTGCTGATGATCTGCCCCGGCAATCGGTGCACGACCGACAGGAACGAGACCTGCAATCCACTGAGCGAACGCAGCTCCTGCGCCAGGTCGTTGTCCATGCTGAACCCCATGACCACGCGCGCAATCGGCAGCGGTGCCATCACTGTGCTGTCGACCAGCAAGTGCGGCTGACCCTGCAACGGCACGATCAGCATCGACTGGTTTTTGCTTTTGAGGTCGCGCAGCGCCTGGATGTACGGAAAAGGCGTGCCTTCGGGAATCTGCGCCACGGTGCTGGAGAGCACAGTCCCGTCCATGCCCAGCAGGAACATGTCATTGGCATTGATGCGCGCTCCGTGATTGAGCAGCACCGAACGAATGGTCGCCGAGTCGGCAGACGCCACGGCGTCCCGAAACCCGAAATCGGCGGACAGCAACTGCACCGCATCGCGCAGACGCTTGCCGCGCATCTCCAGCAGCCCTTCGAAAACCCGCGTACCCACTTCCAGCTGCGCCTGAGCCTGCTTGCGCACAGCATCCTGCGTCGCGGCCTTGACGGCCAGAAACACCGCGACCACAACGATCAACAGCAGCATGATCAGCACGCCGGCAATGCGTGCCTGGAAGCTAGTTCGTAGTTTCATTCATGGGCGGCTTTGTGAAAGGCGTCGCCGAACGCACTGGACGGCGGCGCTGCGGGCATGTCGTCACCCTTGGGTTGCACGGCCACGCTGAAGCGCTGGCGCAGGCCCGAGGCCGGAATGTCGAACTCGCCGCCGGAAACCGGCTGCATGTCAGGCGCAAGCGGATGCCACAGGGTTGCCGAATAGTGGCCCGCCGGCAGTTGATCAAGCGTCAGCGTGCCTTTGTCATCGCTCACCCCGAACCAAGGGTCGTCGGTGACGTAGACATAGCCCAGCATCCAGTCATGGATGTTGCAGCCGAGCACCACGACGCCGGGTTTATCGAACAGGACCGGATCCGACGGCGTGCCGCCATAAAGGCGCAACTCGAAACGCTTGGGCGTCGAAAAGGAGTACACCTGATGGCGTATGTTGTCGCTGTTGGGAAATTTGATCTGCGTCCCGGTGCGCACGGCGAGGACATGAGGCGCAAAGCGCTGGTCGCGCTGATCCATGTCGGCCTTGAGCGCTGGCTCTGCCTTGGGCGCCGGTCCTTGCAGGGTCAGCACGGCGTCAGTCAACGGCTTGCCCTGCCCGTCGACGAACTCGGCGGTCAATGTAGCGGCGCTGGCAACAGCGCCGAACAGGACAGATGCGGTCACCAACAGTGAAGAAAGGACATGGGTCATACAGATGTTCCAGAACGGCGTAGTCGGTAGAAAAAGCGCCGGCCCTGGCAAATGTTGCAGCGTCCCGCGCAGATTAACCGTCAGCCGACGGAAGATCACGCACTAAAAGCAGGCATAAGGCCATCACTCTCGAACCGCCGACGAAAGGCACACAGGCACTCTCTTTATTTATATCGGCGTCGTTATTCATTGCTATCGACCGCTCCTATTGAAACCTGAGCCCGACTGCCCCATCTAAGCCTCATCTCCATTTATGCAGGTGCCCCATGAGCGACCAGCAAACCGACTCTACACACGCGCAACACGACGACGAGCACGAACACGAAGTCATTGGTTCAGACAGAAAGAGTCTCGCTCTGCCCGGCCAGAACCTGCCGGACCAGGTCTACATCATTCCGATTCACAACCGTCCCTTCTTCCCGGCGCAGGTGCTCCCGGTCATCGTCAACGAAGATCCGTGGGCCGAAACGCTGGAACTGGTGAGCAAGTCCGACCACCACTCGCTGGCCCTGTTCTTCATGGACACGCCGCCCGACGACCCTCGCCACTTCGATACCAAGGCGCTGCCTGAATACGGCACGCTGGTGAAGGTTCATCACGCCAGCCGGGAAAACGGCAAGCTGCAATTCGTGGCCCAGGGCCTGAGCCGTGTGCGCATCAAGACCTGGCTCAAGCACCATCGCCCGCCATTCCTGGTGGAAGTCGAATACCCGCATCAGCCCAACGAGCCGACCGATGAGGTCAAGGCTTATGGCATGGCGCTGATCAATGCGATCAAAGAACTGCTGCCGCTCAACCCGCTGTACAGCGAGGAGTTGAAGAACTACCTCAACCGCTTCAGCCCCAACGATCCTTCGCCGTTGACCGATTTCGCTGCCGCCCTGACCTCCGCCACCGGCGTCGAGCTGCAGGAAGTCCTCGACTGCGTGCCTGTGCTCAAGCGCATGGAAAAAGTGCTGCCGATGCTGCGCAAGGAAGTCGAGGTGGCGCGCCTGCAGAAAGAAATCTCCGCCGAAGTGAACCGCAAGATCGGCGAGCACCAGCGCGAGTTCTTCCTCAAGGAACAGCTCAAGGTCATCCAGCAGGAGCTGGGCCTGACCAAAGACGATCGCAGCGCCGACATCGAACAGTTCGAGGAACGTCTCGAAGGCAAGGTGCTGCCGCCACAAGCGCGTAAACGCATCGATGAAGAGATCAACAAACTCTCGGTGCTGGAAACCGGCTCGCCGGAGTACGCCGTCACGCGCAATTATCTGGACTGGGCGAGTTCGGTGCCGTGGGGCGTGTACGGCGAAGACAAGCTGGACCTCAAGCATGCGCGCAAAGTGCTTGATCAGCACCACGCCGGGCTCGACGACATCAAGAGCCGCATTCTGGAATTCCTTGCCGTGGGCGCCTACAAAGGCGAGATTTCTGGCTCCATCGTGCTGCTGGTGGGCCCGCCGGGTGTGGGCAAGACCAGCGTCGGCAAGTCCATCGCCGAATCCCTGGGTCGTCCTTTCTACCGTTTCAGCGTCGGCGGCATGCGTGACGAGGCCGAGATCAAGGGCCACCGTCGCACCTACATCGGCGCCCAACCGGGCAAGCTGGTGCAGGCGCTCAAGGACATGGAAGTGATGAACCCGGTCATCATGCTCGACGAGATCGACAAGATGGGCCAGAGCTATCAGGGCGACCCGGCCTCGGCGCTGCTGGAAACCCTCGATCCGGAGCAGAACGTCGAATTCCTCGACCACTATCTGGACCTGCGTCTGGACCTGTCGAAAGTGCTGTTCGTCTGCACCGCCAACACACTGGACTCGATTCCAGGCCCGCTCCTGGACCGTATGGAAGTGATTCGCCTGTCGGGCTACATCACCGAGGAAAAACTCGCGATCGCCAAGCGTCACCTGTGGCCCAAGCAGCTGGACAAGGCGGGCGTGTCGAAAAACAGCCTGACCATCAGCGACAGCGCATTGCGTGCGGTCATCGAAGGTTATGCGCGTGAGGCCGGCGTGCGGCAGCTGGAAAAGCAGCTGGGCAAACTGGTGCGCAAGGCGGTGGTCAAGCTGCTCGACAACCCGGACACCGTGGTCAAGATCGGCCCGAAAGACCTCGAAGCGTCCCTCGGCATGCCGGTGTTCCGCAGCGAGCAAGTGTTGTCCGGCACCGGCGTCATCACCGGACTGGCCTGGACCAGCATGGGCGGCGCCACGCTGCCGATCGAAGCCACGCGGATTCACACGCACAACCGTGGCTTCAAGCTCACCGGCCAGCTGGGCGATGTGATGAAGGAATCGGCCGAAATCGCCTACAGCTACGTCAGCTCCAATCTGGCGAAGTTCGGTGGCGACAAGGGTTTCTTCGATGAAGCCTTCGTCCACCTTCACGTTCCGGAAGGCGCGACGCCGAAAGATGGCCCGAGTGCCGGCGTGACCATGGCCAGCGCCCTGCTCTCACTGGCTCGCAATCAGGCGCCGAAAAAAGGTGTCGCCATGACCGGCGAACTGACCCTCACCGGGCACGTCCTGCCCATTGGCGGCGTGCGCGAAAAGGTCATCGCGGCCAGACGGCAGAAAATCTTCGAGCTGATCCTGCCTGAACCGAACCGCGGCAACTTCGAAGAGCTTCCGGATTACCTCAAAGAAGGCCTGACCGTGCACTTCGCCAAGCGCTTCTCGGACGTGGCGAAGGTGCTGTTCTAAGCCTCGCGCCACTTGCTCGATGCCCTGCAGGACGCTCACTCCTGCAGGGATCACCGGGTATTCCCGAATTCTCCTCCCAGACACGAATCCTGTAGGAGCGCGCTTGCCCGCGAAGAGTGAATTCCAGCCGCTGCATCACCACGGCATGCACTGGCCTCTTCCCGGCTGAAGCCGGTCCTACAGACGTTCCAAGTCTTTCGTAGGACCGGCTTCAGCAGGTCCTACAGACGTTCCAAGTTTTTCGCAGTACCGGCTTTGGCAGGTCCTGCAGGCGTTGCAAGTTTTCCGTAGGACCGGCTTTAGCCGGGAAGGCGTCGGTTGTTACGCGTTGATCGAAGGCGGCGTTAAAGACAGTTGGCTCACTGCTGCAGGGTTTCTCTCCCGCATTCTTCGGTTATGCTCCCCTCACGTTGCCCACGACCGGAGCCCTCATGACCCCTGCACGACTGCTCGTTCCGCTGAGCCTTGCCCTGCTGGCCGCCTGCGCCCAGCAACCGAAACAAATCGTGTCTCTTGAAGATCAAAAAGACTGCCCGATCACCCTCAAGACCGGTCAGACCCTGATGCTCATGCTGCCCAGCAACCCCACCACCGGGCACCGCTGGTTGATGCAGAATCCCGCGCCGTCGATCCTCAACGCCCTCGGCCCGGAAGTGTTCAACGCGCCGGAAGACGTCGGTCTGGTCGGCACCTCGGGCCAGTCCGTCTGGCGCTACAAAGCCGCGGCGGCAGGCAGCGGCCACCTGATGATGGTCTATCAGCAACCGTGGGCGCCGGAAGTCGCGCCTGAACGCACGTTCGATTGCGCGATCACCGTGCAGTAAACACGGCTGCGCTCCCCCGCGACACCTGCAAGCTCAAACGTCCGGATCAGATGAGGTTTCGGCATTGCCACACAATTGGCTAAAATGCCGCACTTTTCGCCTCGTCCCCCGGAACCGCCGTGAGCCAAGAACCCGACCGCCTATTCGCCCAGCCGCTGGCCCAGGTGCCCGACTTCGCTTTCAACGAAGACGTGGTGCGGGTATTTCCGGACATGATCAAACGGTCGGTGCCGGGTTACCCAACCATCGTCGAGAATCTTGGCGTGCTGGCGGCGCAGTTCGCGCAGCCGCACAGCGTGTTGTATGACCTGGGCAGCTCGCTCGGCGCCGTCACTCAGGCGCTGCGCCGACACGTGCGCACCGAGGGCTGCCGGGTGATCGCGATCGACAACTCCTCGGCGATGGTCGAGCGCTGCCGCGAATACCTCAACGCGCAGGACTCGATGTTTCAGGAGCTGCTGCCGGTCGAGGTGATCGAAGGCGATATTCTGGCTCTCGAATTTCAGCCTGCCTCGGTCGTCGCGCTGAACTTCACGCTGCAATTCATTGCGCCCGATCAGCGTCTGGCGCTGCTCGGCCGGATCCGCCAGTCGCTGCTGCCCGGGGGAGCCTTGATCCTCTCGGAGAAGCTGCGCTTCGACGATGACGGCGAACAGGCCCTGCTCACTGAGCTGCACGTGGCGTTCAAACGCGCCAACGGCTACAGCGAGCTGGAGATCGCCCAGAAGCGCAGCGCCATCGAAAACGTGATGAAGCCCGACAGCCTCGAGCAACACCGCGAACGCCTCCTCGCGGCCGGTTTCAGTAAAGTCGTGCCCTGGTTCCAGTGCCTTAATTTTGCCTCGTTGATTGCCCTGCCATGATTGATCTTGCCCCACTGGTTCGCCGTCTGGCGGGCACACCTCTGTACACCTGGGCCCAAGGCCTGCAAGCGCAACTCGATGCGAAGCTTGAAAAAGGCCATGGCGACCTCGATCGCTGGCAGGGTGCGCTCAATGCATTGCCCGATCTGGTGCCAAGCCGCGTCGAGCTCAAGGACGACTTCATTCTCGACGCCGAATGCGATGACGCCACGCGCGAACAGACACGCGCCGCACTGATGGGCCTGTCGCCCTGGCGCAAGGGCCCGTTCGATGTCTTCGGCGTCCACGTCGACACCGAATGGCGTTCGGACTGGAAATGGTCGCGAGTCTCCCCGCATCTGGATTTGAAAGGCAAACGCGTACTGGATGTCGGCTGCGGCAACGGCTACTACCAGTGGCGCATGCTGGGCGCCGGCGCCGACAGCGTCATCGGCGTGGACCCGAACTGGCTGTTCTTCTGCCAGTTCCAGGCCATGCAGCGCTATCTGCCGGACCTGCCGGCCTGGCACCTGCCTTTCACGCTCGAAGATTTGCCTGCGCGACTGGAGGGTTTCGATACCGTTTTTTCGATGGGTGTGCTGTACCACCGCAAATCGCCCATCGATCACTTGCTGGCACTGAAGGACTGCCTGGTCAAAGGCGGCGAACTGGTCCTGGAAACCATGGTGGTGGAAGGCGACGCGCAGCAGGTGCTGGTGCCGGAAGACCGTTACTCACAGATGCGCAACGTCTGGTTTCTGCCCTCCGTACCGGCCCTGGAACTGTGGTTGCGCCGCGCCGGGTTCGTGGATGTGCGCTGTGTCGACGTCAGCACCACGACGATCGAGGAGCAGCGCAGCACCGAATGGATGCGTTACCAGTCGCTGAGCGACTTCCTCGATCCGGCCGACCACAGTAAAACCGTAGAAGGACTGCCCGCGCCACGGCGTGCGGTGATCGTCGGTCGCAAAGCCTGATCACAAAACAGCGGTCATGACCCACCGCGCCCCCCTGTAGGAGTGAGCTTGCTCGCGATCCGCAATGAGCCAGCCATGCGATTGGCTTACGACACCCCGCAATCGCGAGCAAGCTCACTCCTGCAAGGTGCCCACCGGCTCAGCCCTTGGTCGCTGCCAGAATCAACGCCTTCATCTCCGACACCGCCGACTTGAAGCCGACGAACAGGGCATGCGCCACCAGCGCATGACCGATGTTCAGCTCGTTGATCCCCTTGATCGCGGCCACGGCTTCGACGTTGTGGTAATGCAGACCATGGCCGGCGTTGACGATCAGGCCCTGGCCCAGCCCGAAGGCGACGCCATCGGCAATCCGCTTGAGTTCCAGCGCCACTTCGGTCGGGGTTTCGGCATCGGCGTAGCGACCGGTGTGCAGCTCGATGGCCGGTGCGCCCACCCGCGCCGATGCTTCGATCTGGCGCTCATCGGCGTCGATGAACAGTGACACTTCGCTGCCGATGGCCGAAAGCCGCTCAACCGCTGCCTTGATCCGCGCTTCCTGCCCCGCTACGTCGAGACCACCTTCGGTGGTCAATTCCTGCCGCGTTTCCGGCACCAGACAGATGTGCGCCGGGCGAATACGCTCGGCGAACGCCATCATCTCTTCGGTAACGCCCATTTCGAAATTCATGCGGGTCTGCAGCACGTCCTTGAGCAACAGCACATCGCGCTCCTGAATGTGGCGACGGTCCTCGCGCAAGTGAACAGTGATGCCATCGGCACCGGCTTCTTCAGCGTCCAGCGCGGCCTTTACCGGGTCGGGATAGCGAGTGCCACGGGCCTGACGCAGGGTAGCAACGTGGTCGATGTTGACGCCGAGCAGAATTCGGGTGCTGTGGGTCACGGGTCTCTCCTGAAACTTGATCTGAACAGGCGACTGACGCCTGCGACGGTCTTATCGATTAAGGCTTGCGGAACAATTCACGGCTGACCAGCGGGCGCCCTCCCAGATGGACCGCCAGGGCCTGACGCATCAAGCGTTTGGCTGCCGAAAGCGCGCCGGGCGCGGTCCAGTCGGCTTCTGACATCGCCAGCAGTTCGGCGCCCTGAAACAGCCCCGGCTGAAAGAGATACACCCGCTCCAGCCCAGCGTCTACCTGCAACCGGTACATGCCGTCGCCAGACAACGGGTCGCCGTTCACGTCCGCATCGAGGGCGAAACCGTAACCCAGGTCGTCCAGCAGACGCCACTCGAACGAGCGCAACAAGGGTTCCAGCGCACGCCCTTCGGCGAGCGCCAACAGCGTTGCGGCGTAATGGTCGAAAACACCAGGATGCGGGTCTTCGGCGGGAAGCAGACGGATCAACAGCTCATTGAGATAAAGGCCGCTGAACAACGCCTCGCCTTCGAGCCAGGCGGCGATGCCCGCGCTTTCCATCCGGCCGACGTTCTTCAGCTCGCCCTTGCCCCGAAATTCGACTTCAAGCGGCACGAACGGCCGCGCCAGAGAGCCAGCCTTGCCACGGGCACTGCGCAACACGGCGCGCAGACGTCCCTGCGGGGTCAGGAAATCGACCAGCGCACTGTTTTCGCGGTACGCCCGGCTGTGCAGAACGTAGGCAAGCTGGCCGACGGGAGGCGTTTGCGACATTGCGATCTCAATGAAAGAACGGGTCTTAC
This sequence comes from Pseudomonas sp. efr-133-TYG-103a, assembly GCF_030209235.1. Taxonomy (NCBI): domain Bacteria; kingdom Pseudomonadati; phylum Pseudomonadota; class Gammaproteobacteria; order Pseudomonadales; family Pseudomonadaceae; genus Pseudomonas; species Pseudomonas sp. efr-133-TYG-103a. The sequence goes on along the minus strand of NZ_JARVSK010000006.1, from coordinate 291,416 downwards.
AGGCAATCCGGAAAACAGTGTGGGAGAAACCACTGTGGGAGCGAGCTTGCTGGCGAAAGCGGCGTATCAATCAACATCAATGCTGAGTGCTACACCTCATTCGCGAGCAAGCTCGCTCCCACAGTCGGCCGGCGTACAGCCTGATTTTACAGGTCGCCGTAACCCAACGAACGCAGCGCGCGCTCGTCGTCGGACCAACCACCCTTGACCTTTACCCACAGGTTGAGCATGACCTTGGAGTCGAACAGCACTTCCATGTCACGGCGCGCATCGGAGCCGATGCGCTTGATGCGCTCGCCCTTGTCGCCAATGATGATTTTCTTCTGCCCGTCACGTTCGACGAGGATCAGCGCATGGATGTGCAGCGTCTTGCCCTGCTGTTTGAACTCTTCGATCTCGACCGTGATCTGGTACGGAAGCTCAGCACCCAGCTGACGCATGATCTTCTCGCGCACCAGCTCGGCAGCGAGGAAACGGCTGCTGCGGTCGGTGATCTGATCTTCCGGGAAGAAGTGATCGTTTTCGGGCAACTGCTCGGCGATGACCTTTTCCAGCGCCTCAAGGTTGTGTCCCTGTTGGGCGGAAACCGGGATGATCTGCGCGTTCGGCAGTTGTTCCTGCAGCCACGACAGGTGCGGCATCAGTTCGGACTTGTCCTCGATGCGGTCGGTCTTGTTCAGTGCCACGATCAGCGGACCGGTGACGTACTGCACGCGCTCCAGCACCATCTGGTCTTCTTCGGTCCACTTGGTGCGATCGACCACGAAGATCACCACGTCAACGTCTTTCAACGCTGCCGAGGCAGTCTTGTTCATGTAGCGGTTGAGCGCTTTGTCGCTGCCCTTGTGCATGCCCGGCGTGTCGACGTAGATCGCCTGCACGTCGCCTTCGGTCTTGATGCCCAGCATGTTGTGACGCGTGGTCTGGGGCTTGCGCGATGTGATCGCCAGTTTCTGCCCGAGGATGTGGTTCAACAGCGTCGACTTGCCCACGTTTGGCCGGCCGACGATGGCGACATAGCCACAGCGTGTTGCAGTTGAATCAGTCATTGCCATTCTCCACACCCAGGGCGATAAGGGCTGCGGCCGCTGCTACCTGTTCGGCAATGCGACGGCTGACGCCCTGTCCCCGGCTTTTTTCGTTCAAGAGGGTGATTTCGCATTCGACGAAAAACGTTCGGCAATGCGGCTCGCCCTGAATGTCCACCACTTCGTAACGCGGTAATTCACAGGCGCGCGACTGCAGGAATTCCTGCAGACGGGTCTTTGGGTCCTTGTTGGTGTCGACCAGCGTCAGGCTGTCGAACTCGCTTGTCAGCCAGGACAGCACGCGATCACGGGCGGTTTCCATGCCGGAATCGAGGTAGATCGCCCCGATCAAGGCTTCCAGCGCATCGGCCAGAATCGACTCGCGACGAAAACCACCACTTTTCAGCTCACCCGAACCCAGACGAAGATATTCGCCCAGATCGAAACCGCGGGCCAGCAGCGCCAGGGTCTCGCCTTTCACCAGACGGGCGCGCAGTCGCGACAATTGACCTTCGCGCGCCTGCGGAAAGCGCTCGAACAGCGCTTCGCCGGCGACGAAGTTCAGAATGGCATCACCAAGGAACTCCAGACGCTCATTGTTGCGGCCGGCAAAACTGCGGTGGGTCAGGGCCAGAACCATCAGTTCCTGGTCTTTGAAGGTATAGCCGAGCTGACGCTCCAGGCGACTCAATGACACGCTCACGGTTTACCCACGCTGAATTCGTGGTCGAACGTGACCACCAGATCGATGTTCTGGATCAGTGGCTCACGCTGTTCGTATTTCAAATGGGCGAGGAACCTGTTGTTCTCCGTCGTCACACTTAACGCCTTCTTCAAATCCACATCCCGAATATTGTTGACCTGCATGCCTTTGGCGACATAACTGTAGAAATCGTCGCTGTCACTGATATCGCCGCCCCGGTCGGTGCCCGCGGCCTCGATGATTTTCTTCAACGACAGATAATCCAGATAATGCGGCACCAGTTTGGCTGCGGTACTCCCGACAAACGCCAGAACTGCCAGCAATACCAGCCAGCCAACGAATGACAAACCTTTTTGCGATCTGGCAGAACTCATGTTTGCCCTCAAGAATAGTCCTTCCCTGCTGCCTGCACGTTCAGCTACGCAACATAGCCCGCCGAAATGACATACGGCGCTGCATCTGGCAGCGCCGCATCGGTTACTTGATCAGGCCAACCCGCGAGAAATTAGGCAGGTGGCTGAGCTTCGGCTCGGGCCAGCTCATCCAGACCGCGAAGGCCTTGCCGACGATATTCCGGTCCGGAACCATGCCCAGCTCGTCTTTGGGAATGTTGGGATCATCCCAGTAGCGGCTGTCGTTGGAGTTGTCGCGATTGTCGCCCATCATGAAGTAGTGAGCGGCCGGAACCGTCCATTCGTGATCGGGTGGCGCACGATAGCGGCTCATTTCCTGACGAATCTGGTGCTCAACCTCGCCCAGCTTCTCGTTGTACAGCTCGGCGCTGCCCAGCGTTCCAGGCTCCGAGCCGATCAACTGCTTGGCGACCAACTGGCCGTTGATGAACAACTGCTTGTCATTGGTGTAGCGAATGACATCGCCCGGCAGACCGACCACACGCTTGATGTAATTGACGTTCGGATCGCTTGGGTAGCGGAACACCATCACGTCGCCGCGCTGCGGATCGCCGACGGGAATGACCTTCAGGTCGATCACCGGCAGACGAATGCCGTAGGAAAACTTGTTGACCAGAATGAAATCACCCACGTCCAGCGTCGGCTTCATCGATCCCGAAGGAATCTGGAACGGCTCGACCAGAAACGAGCGCAGGACCAGCACGATGAACAACACGGGAAAGAACGACTTGCCGTATTCCACCAGCAGAGGTTCCTTGTTCAACTGCTCCACGACGGCGACGTCCGGCTGGCTGACGCTGCCTTCGTAATTCGCTATCGCGGTGCGGCGACGGGGCGCCAGTATGATCAGATCGAACAAGGCCAGCAGACCGCAGACAAACACGGCGACGACCAGCAACAGCGGGAAATTTAGTGACATAGGGCCTGACTATTCCAACCTGAGCACTGCAAGGAAAGCTTCTTGTGGAATCTCCACGTTGCCGACCTGCTTCATGCGTTTCTTACCGGCCTTCTGCTTTTCAAGCAGCTTGCGCTTACGGCTCACGTCGCCACCGTAACATTTGGCCAGTACGTTCTTTCTGAGGGCCTTGACGGTTGTACGCGCGATAATCTGGCCACCGATGGCAGCCTGAATAGCCACGTCGAACATCTGACGAGGAATCAGTTCTTTCATCTTTTCGGTCAACGCCCGGCCTTTATAGGCCGCGTTGTCACGGTGCACGATCAGCGCAAGCGCATCGACCTTGTCACCGTTGATCAGTACATCGAGCTTGACCAGGTTTGCCGACTGGTAACGATCGAAATGATAGTCCAGCGACGCATAACCGCGACTGGTGGACTTCAGACGGTCGAAGAAGTCCAGCACCACTTCGTTCATCGGCAGGTCGTAAGTCACTTGAACCTGGGTGCCGAGGAAAAGCATGTCGTGCTGAATGCCGCGTTTCTCGATGCACAGCGTAATGACGTTGCCCAGATGCTCTTGAGGCACAAGGATGTTGGCGCGCACGATAGGTTCGCGCATGTCCTCGATCGTCGAGAGATCCGGCAGCTTCGACGGGTTGTCGACGTAAATGGTTTCGCCGGTCTTGAGCAACAGCTCGAAAATGACCGTAGGTGCCGTGGTGATCAGGTCAAGGTCGTACTCGCGCTCGAGACGTTCCTGGATGATCTCCATGTGCAGCATGCCCAGGAAGCCGCAACGGAAGCCGAAACCCAGTGCGTCGGAGCTTTCAGGCAGGTATTGCAGCGACGAGTCGTTCAGCGTCAGCTTCTGCAGTGCATCGCGGAAGTCTTCGAAATCGTCGGAGCTGACCGGGAACAGACCGGCATAGACCTGCGGTTGAATGCGTTTGAAACCGGGCAGCACTTCAACGTCTGGCGTCGAGCTGAGGGTCAGGGTGTCACCGACCGGCGCACCGTGAATGTCCTTGATGCCGGCGATGATAAAGCCCACTTCGCCCGCTTTCAGGTCAGCAGTCGCGGTGTGCTTGGGGTTGAATACGCCGACGCTGTCCACCAGATGAATCTTGCCGGTGGACTTGACGAGAATCTTGTCGCCCTTCTTGACGCGGCCATGACGCACGCGCACCAGGGAGACGACGCCCAGATAATTGTCGAACCAGGAGTCGATGATCAGTGCCTGCAGGGGATCTTCGATGTTACCGGTCGGCGCCGGAATGGTCTGAACCAGACGTTCCAGCACCTCATCCACGCCCATGCCGCTCTTGGCGCTGCAGGCCACGGCGTCGGTGGCGTCGATACCGATGATTTTCTCGATCTCTTCCTTCACACGGTCCGGATCGGCCTGCGGAAGGTCCATCTTGTTCAGGACCGGCATGACCTCCAGGCCCTGCTCGATGGCGGTGTAGCAGTTGGCGACGGACTGCGCTTCGACGCCCTGACCGGCATCAACCACCAGCAGCGCACCTTCGCACGCGGCCAGCGAGCGGCTGACTTCATAGGTGAAGTCGACGTGGCCGGGCGTATCGATGAAGTTCAGCTGGTAAGTGATGCCGTCCTTCGCCTTGTAATAAAGGGTGACGCTGTGGGCCTTGATCGTGATACCGCGCTCACGCTCCAGGTCCATGGAGTCAAGCACCTGCGCTTCCATTTCGCGCTCGGTCAGGCCGCCGCACATTTGAATGAAACGGTCAGCCAGCGTCGACTTGCCATGGTCAATGTGGGCGATGATGGAGAAATTGCGGATATGACTCAAATCACTCACGGATCAACACTCGAAAAAGGTTGCAGGCAGACTGCCCGCCGAAAAATAGCCGGGAATTGTACCTGAAGGAAGCCTGAGGCGTCACGTTCACACGCGAAGCCGGACGGCCACAAGCCCTCCGCGCACAAAAAAAGGAGCGGTCCGACCGCTCCTTTTTCTATTTCCGACGCTTATTCGGCCAGTTTGAACGTGATGAATGTCGCACGTCCCTGACGCAGGACCCGCATCGACACCGAACGGTTCTTCGGCAGGCCTTTGGCGACCTCAGTGAACTGCCGGGCCGAGGTGATCGCCTGATTGTTCAGATGCGTGATCACGTCACCGGTCTGCAGGCCGATCAGCGAAGCCGGGCCGTCCTGCACGTCCTTGATGATGACGCCGCCCTTGAGGTCAAGCGACTTCAGCTGCTCGGCGGTCAGATCCGTCACCGAAACGCCCAGCCGATTGCTGTTGCGCTCGACGCCGGCATCGGCTGCGCCCATTTCTTCACCTTCAGCTGGCAATGCGCCAACGGTCACGGTCAGTTTCTGGCGCTTGCCGTCGCGGATCACTTCCAGCTCGGCTTTGCTGCCGTCTTTCAGATTGCCGATCAGGTGTGGCAGGTCAGCGGACATGATGATCGGCGTGCCATTGGCGCTCAGGATCACATCACCCACTTGCAGGCCGCCCTTCGCTGCCGGGCCGTCCTCGAGTACCTGTGCGACCAGCGCTCCGGCAGGCTTGTCCAGACCGAACGACTCAGCCAGATCCTTGTTCACTTCCTGGATGACTACACCGAGCCAGCCGCGGTTGACCTTGCCGTTAGCCTTGAGCTGGTTGGCCACGTCCATGGCCACGTCGATCGGGATCGCGAACGACAGCCCCATGAAACCACCGGAACGGGTGAAAATCTGCGAGTTGATGCCCACGACTTCGCCAGCCATGTTGAACAGCGGACCACCGGAGTTACCCGGGTTAATCGCCACGTCGGTCTGGATGAACGGCACATAGGTGTCATTCGGCAGGCTGCGCCCCTTGGCGCTGACGATGCCTTTGGTCACCGAATGGTCAAAGCCGAATGGCGAGCCAATGGCCAGTACCCACTCACCCACTTTCAGCTTGTCTGAATTACCCAGCTTCACGGTGGGCAGGTCTTTACCATCGATCTTGAGAACCGCGACGTCGGTGCGCGGATCGGTGCCGATCAGCTTGGCCTTCATCTCGCTGCGATCGGAGAGCCGCACGAGAATCTCATCAGCGCCGTCAATCACATGGTTATTGGTGAGGATGAAACCGTCAGCGGAGATGATGAAACCGGAACCCAGCGACTGCGCTTCACGCTGACGGTCGCCTTTGCCCGCTCCCGGCGGACGCGAACCTGGCGGCATGCTCCGCTCCAGAAATTCGCGAAGCATCGGCGGCAGCCCTTCAAGGTCGGGCGCCTGCCCCTGCGCCACCGAGCGATCCGGCAGCTTCTGGCGGGTACTGATGTTGACGACGGCAGGTGAGGCCTGCTCCACCAGAGAGGTGAAGTCTGGCAACGCTTCTGCCTGCGCGGTTAAGACCTGGCCAAGCATGACCACTGCGGCCATCCAGGACAGATAGGATTTCAAACGTGGTATCGACATACGGCTCCCGTTCACAACGAGCATGGTTAAGCGGTACGAACCAATCGGTTCGAGGAGCATCTACGCGCTGCGGTCATCCGCAACGCATTCTCAACGCCTGTTTCAGCGCTCAGCGGATTCACTGGGGCTGAAACAACAAAGGCCAGAGCTGCGAAGCTGTGACCTATAGAAAAAAAAGAGTGGGTTTGCAACCTGCAAAGCTCACCAAACATTTCAGTGTCTCGTCCAAAGCCCGAAATTGCCGGGCCGGCAGCCTGAAACGCCCAATATGAAACCTTTTTCACACTGGGCATTCACCGGTATTGTCAGGTTACTTCTTGCTCGTGGCAGCGGCGTCGTTACGCATGGACAACGCGATGCGCTCCGCTGTCCCGATCGGTATTTCGCCGACCACGGTCACCATCGCATCGCCCTTGGGCGTGGTCAGTCGGCGAGAAACGGCAACGGTGGGCCCCAGCTGAGTGCGAATATCCGTCACGGCAGCACCACTGACCGGCTCGATAAACACCGAAAACCGCGCCAGCCCATCGTCGTACATCAAGCTGGTGACAAGATTCTTGGACTGAGGATCTTTGCGCGCGGCAGCACTGCTGAGCGCAAATCCTGGCGGAAGCCAGTCAGAGCGCCACGCTACCTGAGCCTTCTGCGCATCAGCGGCCTTCGCCTTCACCGCATCCACCGGTTTGCAGTCACCGCTTGGCTGCAGCGCCTGGTCGCTCGGCAGTTCTTTGGTGTCCAGCTCAGTGAACTGGAAGCGCTCGAGCAACTGGCCCTTTTCGCTCAACAGCAGCGATTTGAGCGGCAGGCCGGTTTCACTGTCCAGATGCAGCTCGATTCCGTAGCGATGCTGGTCACGCGGCGTCAATGTCACGACAACGGCTGGACGGCCCGCCACACGCGAATTTCCCGCCACTTTCATGTCGTACCACGAAGACAGCTTCGCGGCATCGAATGCGTGGGCAGGAGAATCGGGGATATTGGAGACGCCCGCCTCAAGAGTACCGCTTACGCATTGGGTCACCCCGTCGACGCGCAGTACTTCTTGTGCGGAACCATCAAGCTGGAGAAGGTGCTCACGAACCTTGCCGTCGGCAACCCGGTGCCAGATTCGGTGAGTGGAAAAGCTTCCATTACGCTCGTAAACGAAGGTGCCTTGAAAGCTTTGCTGCTGTTCTGCCTGCGCAAGACGCTTGAGTTGGTCTTGCGCATCATCGGCATGAACTGGGAGGACCAGCCATCCACCAAGCAGAAGCGGCACTAGAGGGATGGCGCGCATGATCCTCCTTAACGGTTTTCCAGGCTGGCGGCGCGTGCGTATGGCAGAGCGCTTTCAGTGCCTTTCAACGCGGCTTGCTGAGCATGCTGACGCAGGTAACCTGGCAGACGCTGGTCATGCCAGCCAGCCTGATTCTGCAACACGCCGCTGGCCATTGGACCCGGGGCTTGCTCGCCTTCAGTGTAGCCGGCCAGTACTGCAGGGCCCTTAACTTGAGGCATGGCGATGTTGGCAGGCTGAGCCGATTGCTGAGCCAGTTGAGCGCCAGCGATTTCATCCTGGTTGTACAGACGGACACCTGCCAGAACAGCCACGGTGACGGAAGCAGCCACTGCCAGACGACCCAAGGTACGCCACGGGCCGCGACCGGCCTTCAGCGGGCTGACTTCATCGGCGATCGCGGCAGAAACAGCAGCCGAGATGTCCAGATGCGGCATCAGCAGTTCTTTATGCATTGCTGCGCGAGCAATTTGATAACGCGACCATGTGGCACGTGTATCCGCATCGTCGATTGCATTGAGCACCCGACGTAATTCCAATTCGTCCGCTTCGTTATCCATCACCGCGGACAGCGATTCCTGCAGGGCTTCACGACTCATGGCGGTTCCTCTCATATGGCTATCGCCGCTGTCTCAGGTTTCCTGCAACAAAGGCTGCAGGGCTTTATCAATGGCTTCCCGAGCGCGGAAAATGCGAGAGCGCACGGTACCAACCGGGCATTGCATGACGCTGGCAATGTCCTCGTAACTCAGACCGTCGAACTCACGCAAAGTTAGAGCTGTACGCAAATCTTCTGGCAGTAACTGGATGGTCCGATGGACGGTGCCCTCGATCTCATCCCTTAACAATGCACGCTCCGGCGACTCGATGTCCTTGAGGCCATGATCGCCGTCGTAGAACTCCGCGTCTTCAGATCTGACATCGCTGTCCGGCGGTCGCCGACCTCGCGACACCAGATAGTTTTTCGCCGTGTTGATGGCGATGCGGTACAGCCACGTATAAAACGCACTGTCGCCGCGGAAGTTCCCAAGCGCGCGGTAAGCCTTGATAAAAGCCTCTTGCGCAACATCCTGGGCTTCATGGGTGTCGTGGACGAATCGCACGATCAACCCAAGAATCTTGTGCTGATATTTCACCACTAGCAGATCAAAGGCTCGCTTGTCGCCGCGCTGTACGCGTTCGACCAGTTGCTGATCCTCTTCCTGGGTTAGCATGAACACTCCTCATAGAGCTTAAAGGAGCATTGCATCGGCTCTTTCGCAGGCTTGCAAACATAGACTCGGGCTTTTAGCAAAAGTTCTCCCCCCTTCAAGCAAGTTTCCGGCGAGCGTCGGTAGCCCGCACGAAAAACGCAGCTCGAACCAGGTCGGCTGCGTGAATAATCTTGTCGTCGAAAGCGCTTGCGCTGGTCCGTGAAACGGCCATTGCAGAACGCCGACGCTGTCCCTTTATCGGCAACCCTCTATTGAACGTGGGGCTTTATGAAAAGTTCCCACATTTCGCATTAGAGCGTAAGACACACACCTGCCCGAATGTAGGATCCATTCCCGCCCAAAAACCTGGGACGGGGATCGACTGCCAGACGGTATGCACGATGTCGCGGAGTGGCGCACAATTCGCCTCCGCCGTGATTCACAATTGCCATAAATCACGGCCATTGTGCCGTTCCCACCCTTCATATACTAGTGGCCATTAGAAGCCGGAATAAGACATGAGTCAGCATTTTCAGCACGACGTATTGGTGATCGGCTCCGGGGCAGCAGGCTTGAGTCTGGCGCTGACATTGCCCGCACACCTGCGCATCGCCGTATTGAGCAAGGGCGACCTGGCCAACGGCTCGACGTTCTGGGCTCAGGGCGGCGTTGCGGCCGTTCTGGACAACGCCGATACAGTCCAGTCCCACGTCGAAGACACCCTGAATGCGGGGGGTGGGCTATGCAATGAAGAGGCCGTGCGCTTTACCGTGCAGCACAGTCGGGAAGCCATTCAGTGGCTCATCGACCTGGGCGTGCCGTTTACCCGGGACGATCAGTCGTCGGTGGAAGATGGTGGCTTCGAATTTCATCTGACCCGCGAAGGCGGCCACAGTCATCGTCGTATCATCCATGCCGCCGATGCGACGGGTGCGGCCATCTTCCGCACGCTGCTCGCTCAAGCCAAGGCGCGTCCGAACATCGAGCTGCTGGAACAACGCGTCGCCGTTGACCTCATTACCGAGCGACGGCTGGGGCTGGAGGGTAAGCGCTGCCTGGGCGCCTACGTGCTGGATCGCGCCACGGGCGAGGTGGACACGCATGGCGCCCGGTTCACCGTTCTGGCTTCCGGGGGCGCAGCGAAGGTCTACCTTTACACCAGTAACCCGGACGGTGCCTGCGGTGACGGCATTGCCATGGCGTGGCGGTCGGGGTGCCGGGTCGGCAATCTGGAATTCAATCAGTTTCACCCCACCTGCCTTTATCACCCGCAAGCCAAGAGCTTCCTTATTACCGAGGCGCTGCGCGGCGAAGGCGCTTACCTGAAGTTGCCTGACGGCGAACGCTTCATGCAGCGTTTCGATCCTCGCGCCGAACTGGCGCCGCGAGACATCGTTGCCCGGGCCATCGACCATGAGATGAAGCGCCTGGGGGCGGACTGTGTCTATCTGGACATCAGCCACAAGCCCGAAGCGTTCATCAAAAGCCACTTCCCGACCGTCTATGAGCGCTGTCTGGCGTTCAATATCGACATCACCCGCCAGCCCATTCCCGTGGTGCCGGCCGCCCACTACACCTGCGGTGGCGTGATGGTGAACGAGCAAGGGCGAACGGATGTGCCGGGGCTGTACGCAATCGGCGAAACCAGTTTCACGGGCCTGCATGGCGCCAACCGCATGGCCAGTAATTCGTTGCTGGAATGCTTTGTGTACGCACGATCGGCGGCTAACGACATCGTCGGACAATTGACCGAGGTCAGTCAGCCACAGGACTTGCCGGCGTGGGACTCGAGCCAGGTGACGGATTCGGACGAAGACGTAATCATCGCGCACAACTGGGATGAATTGCGGCGATTCATGTGGGACTACGTCGGCATCGTGCGCACCAGCAAGCGCTTGCAGCGCGCGCAACACAGGGTGCGGCTGTTGCTGGACGAGATCGACGAGTTCTACAGCAATTACAAGGTCAGCCGTGATTTGATCGAGCTGCGCAACCTGGCCCAGGTCGCGGAGCTGATGATCGCCTCGGCCATGGCGCGCAAGGAAAGCCGGGGCCTGCACTACACGCTGGACTATCCGGACATGTTGCCGGAGGCGCTCGACACTATTCTGGTGCCGCCCACCTTCGTCGACTGAACTTCAAGCGCAGACGCAAGCGTCGGTGGCTGTCCGGCGCCATTGCGTCGGCAGGAATGCAAAGGCTGCGAACCCGCAACTGTCGCAACCAGGAGCCGGAACGCAGCCGGAATCGCAAGATGACGAGCTGCGGCAGCGCAACGCTGTCGGGACGAAGCTGCGCAGGCTCCCATCCGCCCTCCTCGCTCCAGAGATGCCAGCCCGAGGTATCGCGGCGCAGGCCCGTGAACGCCCGGGCGCCGTTCTTTGCGGTCAATGCGCGCAGGGTGCACGCGCCGTGCAGCAGGCACAGCAACACGCCGACCGATCCGGCCCAGAGGGGAATATTCAGTTGAGAGAGTGACACGAGCGCCAGGACCTGCGCGCCGAGGTACGCCGTCAGCAATGCCCGAGAGGCCTGCCAACGGCATTCGAAACGATCACTTCGGCTGGACACGGTCCAGAATCATGCGGACCATGCGCTGCAGCTCCGGATCTTCCGATTCGCCACGCTGCATGAACCAGCCGAACATGTCCTGATCTTCACAGGTCAGCAGGCGACGGTAGAGTTCGCGATCGACATCATTGAGCGATGGATAGACTTCTCTGACAAACGGCACCAGCAACACATCCAGCTCGAGCATGCCGCGGCGGCTGTGCCAAAAGAGGCGATTGAGTTCAACATCTTCGACCATGGGGCGCTCCTCGAATTTGCCGGCGAGTATACAGGGGCAGCGTCGCGGGGCGTACCCGCTCTTAGTCGCAGCTTTTTGCATATACCCATAAACGAAACACGGCACTATGATGGTGCCCCAGACTTTTACCCCTGCGATGACTCATGGCCGATTCAGCTTTTTTCTGCCCCTTGTCCCATGAAGGTGTGCTTGCCGTTCGCGGCGTGGACGCCAGCAAATTCCTGCAAGGCCAACTGACCTGCAACATGGATTACCTGAGCGAGGCGAAAGCCACGCTGGGCGCGCGTTGCACGCAGAAAGGCCGCATGCAGTCCAGCTTCCGCATTCTGCTGGAAGGCGACGGTGTTGTGCTGGCGATGGCCAGCGAACTGGTCGAACCACAGCTGTTGGATCTGAAGAAATACGCCGTGTTTTCCAAGTCGAAGCTGACTGATGAAAGTGCATCGTGGGTGCGTTTCGGCCTGAACGGCGGCGACGGCGCGCTGGTGAGCCTCGGGCTCGATCTGCCCCAGGACACCGATTCGGTCGTACGCGCGAACGATCTGATCGCCATCCGCGTCTCGCCTTCGCGCGCAGAATTGTGGGCTAAAGCCGATCAGGCCGATGAGCTGCACAATCGTCTCGCCGCGCAAATGACCCAAGGCACCCTGAACGACTGGCTGCTCGGCCAGATCCGCGCAGGGATCGGTCAGGTGTTCGGGCAAACCCGCGAAGAGTTCATCCCGCAGATGATCAACCTGCAAGCGGTGGGCGGCGTCAGTTTCCGAAAAGGCTGCTACACCGGGCAGGAAATCGTTGCGCGGATGCAGTATCTGGGCAAACTCAAACGCCGCCTGTACCGCCTGTCGCTGTCTGGCGAAGACGTACCGGCGCCGGGCGTCGAATTGTTTTCCCCGGTTCACGCTAGTTCGGTGGGTAACGTCGTCGTGGCGGCGCGCGCCTCTGGAGGCGTTGAATTGCTGGCGGTGTTGCAGGCCGATGCGGTGGAAAACGGTGATATCCGCCTGGGCTCTTCCGATGGCGCCGCGTTGCAATTGGGCGAATTGCCATACACTCTCGACGCCAAGCTTGAAACGCAGCGTTGAACCTTGATACAGACACCGTTTCAGCTGTCAGCGTAGTCGCCCGCGCCTGTGCCAGTGGATGGCCAGGCGCCGGCCGGAAGGCAATGTCCAGAGACCCGATATGAGTAGCATGGCTGACGAGGTGCAGAGGAACCTGATCAAGGCGATCGACAAAGACGCCCTGTTCCTGCCGACGCTCCCTGAAGTGGCAATGAGAATTCGCCTGGCGGCGGAAGATTCGGAAATTTCCATCATTGCCCTGAGCAAGGTCATCGGCAGCGACACCGCCCTGTCCGCGCGCCTGATCAAAGTCGTCAACAGCCCGCTGCTGCGGCCGAATTTCGAGGTCAGCGACGTGCTGACAGCGGTTCGGCGGCTGGGCGTCAATTACAGTTGCAACCTGGCGATCGGGCTGGTGGTGGAGCAGATGTTCCATGCCAAATCCGAGGTTGTCGAAACCAAGATGCGCGACATCTGGAAGCTCAGCCTGCAGGTGGCGGGCGTGAGCAACCTGCTGAGCCACCGCCGGGCGCATCTGAAAGCCGACAAAGCCACACTTGCCGGGCTGATCCACCTCATCGGCGTGCTGCCGATCCTCACGTACGCAGAAGATAACTTCGAACTGCTCGCAGACCCGATCAGCCTGAATCATGTCATCGAGCGGATTCACCCGATCATCGGCGAGCGGCTGCTGCGCTCCTGGGACTTCCCCGAAGCACTGGCGATCGTGCCGCGCCAGTTCCAGAACTTCAGCCGGGTGTCGCAACAGGCCGATTACGTGGATCTGGTGCAAGTGGCGACGGTTCACGTTCATGAAGCCACCGGCAGGCCGTACCCGCACCTGGACGTCCAGGCGATTCCGGCGGTCGCTCAACTGGGCCTAAACATGGCGGAAGGCGCCCTCATCGGCGAGATGAACGAGGCAATGACGCTGCTGTACTGAGTCGGCCTTTCGCGCGGTACGCGCCGCTACCGTCCTTCCGTTTCCACCGCCGCAAACGTCACCCGGACTTTCAGACCGCGCTGAGCACCGTCGTGCAGCGTGATGCGCGCCAGATGCGCCCGGCATATTTCACCCACGATCGCCAGACCGAGCCCGGAACCGGTGCCTTGCTGATGGCGCCGGTAAAAGCGCTCGAACACGCGGTCGCGCTCGTGCAGCGGAATGCCGGAGCCGTCATCCTCGACTTCAAGAACGCACGGCGCGTGTACGCGCAACACGACGTTTCCGCCCGGCGGCGTGTGCGCCAGGGCGTTGTCCACCAGATTGCTCAGCAGCTCGTTAAGCAACGTCGGCTCGCCGCGCACCCAGATCGGCGCATCGGCCTCCAGCGCCAGGGCGACGCCGCGCGCGTGTGCCAACGGCGCCATCGCCATGCCCAGTTCGCGCGCCAACTGGCTGAGATCAAGCAACTGCGCGCCGCCTTCGGCAACCGCCCGCGCGCCGTTTTCGATGCGCGCAAGGGACAGCAACTGGTTGGCCAGATGCGTCAACTTGTCGGTGCCGAGGGCCGTGCTTTCCAGCGTGGCGCGCCAGGCATCCGGCTCCTGATCGCGCAGCCCCAGTTCGACCCTGGCCTTGAGCGCAGCCAGTGGCGTGCGCAGTTCATGGGCGGCATCGGCGATGAACTGTGCCTGACGCTCGAACTGCATGCGCAGGCGTTCGGTGAAGTGATTGAGCGAGCTGACCAAGGGCCGCAGTTCGTGCTGCACCTCAACCATGGGCAGCGCGCGCAGGTCGTCCGGCTGACGCTCCTCGACCGCCGTGCGCAAGCGCTCCAGCGGACGCAGCGCGGCGCTCACGGTAAACCACACCAGCAACAAAGCGCCGCTGCCGAGCATGCCAAGGCGCAACAGCGTATCGGCCATCAGGCTGCGGGCCATGGCCACGCGCTGCTCTTCGGTTTCGGCCACGCGGATTTCGGCGATACCGTTCATGTTCGGTTCGCTCACCGCTTTGAGCAGGCTCACGACGCGCACGTCCTGGCCCTGATATCGACCGCTGTAGAACTTCGCCAGCGCGGGATAGGCGTCGGTTCGAGGCGTGCCGGGCGGCGGCGCAGGCAAATCTTCGTAGCCGGAAATCAGCTTCTGGTGGATGTCGTTGACCTGATAGTAGATGCGCCCGGCGCTGTCGTAAGCGAAGGTATCGAGGGCCACGTAGGGGACGTCGGCGCTGAGGGTGCCGTCGTGCGCCGACAAACCGGCGGCGATGGTTCTGGCCGAAGCCAGCAAGGTGCGATCGTAGGCGGTGTCAGCCGCTTCGCGGCCGTTCCAGTAGGCGCTCATGCCGCTGGCGATCATCAGCACGACCAACAACAGGCCAAGGTTCCACAGCAGGCGCCAGCGCAGGCTGTTTTCCGCGGAGGGAAACGGATTAAGCATCCCGGCTTTCCAGCAAGTAACCCAGCCCACGAAAGGTGACGATGGCGATGGGCTGGCCATCGAGCTTCTTGCGCAGGCGATGCACATAGATTTCGATGGCATCGGCGCTCGCCTCTTCGTCGAGACCGAACACCTGCGCCGCCAGTTGCTCCTTGCTCATCACCCGTCCAGGTCGGGCGATCAGGGCTTCGAGCACCGATTGCTCACGGGAGGTCAGGGTCAGCATCTCATCACCAAGGGTGAACCGCCGCGTGTCCAGGTCATAGACCAGTACGCCGCAGCGCTGCTGACGCTCGCCCCCCAGCACGCTGCGCCTGAGCAGCGCCTTGACCCGCGCTTCCAGTTCCGTGAGTTCGAAGGGCTTGGCCAGGTAGTCATCCGCGCCGAGGTTCAAGCCGTGAACGCGATCTTTGACGTCGCTCCGCGCCGTGAGCATCAGCACCGGGATGTTTTTGCCGCGAGCCCGCAAGCGCGCCAGCACTTCGAAACCGTCCATGCGCGGCAGCCCGACATCGAGGATCGCGACCGCGTACTCTTCGCTGCCCAACGCCAGATCGGCAGCAACGCCATCGTGCAGAACGTCCACGGTGAGTCCGCTGCCCTTGAGCGCCAGCGCGACGCTTTCAGCCAGTTGCAGATGGTCTTCGACGAGCAGGACACGCATCGACTTCTCCCGAATCAGGCGTTGTTTGGTGGCGGAGTTTACAGGCGCGCTGCCGTCTGTGAAGACCCGACCCACTTCGAACCCGGCCAGCCCCGCTCAGTGCACGTCTGGCGAAAGCTTCATGAAAGGTAGTTGAAAGGTTGATGAAAGCTTCGCTGATTAGGATTCAGTCACGACTTGTTACGCCTGCGGCCAGCGCCGCCTGCGCAACGCCTCTGAGTCGTGACGAAAAACGCCTCGACGCGTTTTCAACAATAAAAACAATATCGGAGTCATCGGTGATGCAATCACTGCAATCCTCGGCCACCGTGCCGCCTGAATCCCGTTCTGTTTTCTGTTCGCCACGCAGCCCTGCCGCGCGGTGCTTCGTCACGTCCCTGACACGGGTCCGATACGCGCAGCCAGCGTGCGAACGCGCCTGACCGATTACCTGACCTTCCAAAAACAACAACTCCTCTGGAGACAGACCATGAACCTATCGATGCGTCGTATCAGCGTTGCTGCCAGCTGCATGCTGCTTGCCACCCAGTTATGGGCGGCCAGTGAGCCCAAGCGTCCCGAATGCATTGCCCCGGCCTCGCCCGGCGGCGGCTTTGACCTGACCTGCAAACTGGCACAAAGCGCGCTGGTGAACGAGAAAATCCTGACCAAACCCATGCGCGTGACCTACATGCCCGGCGGCGTTGGCGCGGTGGCCTACAACGCGGTGGTCGCCCAGCGGCCGGCCGATGCCGGCACTCTGGTCGCGTGGTCCAGCGGCTCGTTGCTCAACCTGGCACAGGGCAAATTCGGGCGCTTCGATGAAAACGCCGTGCGCTGGCTGGCGGCCGTTGGCACCAGTTATGGCGCCATCGCGGTGAAAGCCGACTCACCGTACAAGAACCTCGACGATCTGGTTAAAGCGCTGAAGGCCGACCCGAGCAAAGTGGTCATCGGTTCCGGCGGCACTGTGGGCAGTCAGGACTGGATGCAGACGGCGCTGATCGCCAAGGCCGCCGGCATCAACCCGCGTGACCTGCGTTATGTGGCCCTGGAAGGCGGCGGCGAAATCGCCACGGCATTGCTCGGCGGCCATATTCAAGTGGGTTCCACCGACATCTCCGACTCCATGCCACACATCCTCAGCGGCGACATGCGCCTGCTGGCTGTCTTCTCCGAGCAACGCCTGGACGAGCCGGAAATGAAGAACATCCCGACCGCCAAGGAACAGGGCTACGACATCGTCTGGCCGGTGGTGCGCGGGTTCTACCTCGGGCCGAAGGTCACCGACGAAGAATACAACTGGTGGAAAGACTCGTTCGACAAGCTGCTGGCCTCCGAGGATTTCGCCAAGCTGCGCGACCAGCGTGAACTGTTCCCCTTCGCCATGACCGGCGAGGAACTGGACAAGTACGTCAAGAAGCAAGTCGCGCAATACAAGACGCTGGCCAAGGAATTCGGCCTGATTCAGTGATTGAGCCCAATTGACTGACGACGGTCACGCCGCCTGCGCGGTGGCGTGACCCAGGAGCTTTCCCATGGTCTTGCAACGCATTTTCGCCCTGGTGCTGCTGTTGGCCTGCATTGGCCTGGCACTCATGGCCTGGCCTTATCAGGCCCCGTTTTCCTATGAGCCCGTCGGTCCGCGTGCGTTTCCGCTGCTGATGCTGGGGCTGATGGGCATTTCCCTGCTCTACATGCTGATTCGCCCGACGCCGATCAAGCATTCCGAGGACGAGCCGCCGCTGGACCGTCCGACCCTGATCAAGATCGGGATTTGCACCCTTTTGCTGCTGATCTTCGCCGGGCTGTTCGAACCATTGGGCTTCGTGCTCAGCAGCATGCTGATCGGCATTCCGATGGCGCGCCTGTATGGCGGTCGCTGGCTGCCGAGCATCGTCATCATCACTTTCATGAGCATCGCGCTGTACGTGCTGTTCGACAAGGTGATGGATGTGCCACTGCCCTTGGGCCTGCTCGACGTTCTGGAGAACTGATATGGACACTCTCGGCTATCTGGGCCAGGGCTTCGGCGTCGCGCTGACCCCATACAACCTGGTTACAGCGCTTTCCGGCACCCTGATCGGCACCATCGTCGGCCTGTTGCCGGGCCTGGGACCGATCAACGGCGTCGCCCTGTTGATCCCCATCGCTTTCGCACTGGGCCTGCCACCGGAGTCGGCGCTGATTCTGTTGGCGGCGGTTTATCTGGGCTGTGAGTATGGCGGGCGCATCAGCTCGATCCTGCTGAACATTCCAGGCGAGGCATCCACCGTCATGACCGCGCTCGATGGCTACCCGATGGCGCGCCAAGGGCTGGCGGGTGTGGCGCTGTCGTTGTCGGCGTGGAGTTCGTTCATCGGCGCACTGATCGCCACCTGCGGCATGGTCATGTTCGCCCCGCTGCTGGCCAAATGGGCGATTGCCTTCGGGCCGGCTGAGTATTTCGTGCTGATGGTGTTCGCCATCGTCTGCCTGGGCGGCATGGCCGGCGATCGTCCGCTCAAGACTTTCGTCGCGGCGTTGATCGGGTTGTTCCTGTCGAGTATCGGCATCGATGCCAACAGCGGCGTGTACCGGTTCACCGGCGACAACATTCACCTGGCGGACGGCATTCAGTTCGTGGTGCTGGTGCTGGGCCTGTTCTCGATCAGTGAAATCCTGCTGTTGCTGGAGAAGACCCATCGCGGTCAGGAAGCCGTCAAGGCGACGGGCCGCATGATGTTCAACTTCAAGGAAGCCAGCTCGGTGTTCGCCGTGAACATCCGCTGCGGCCTGATGGGCTTCATCATGGGCGTACTGCCAGGGGCCGGTGCCACGCTTGCCAGCGCCGTGACCTACATGACCGAGAAACGCATCGCGGGTGCCAGCGGCAAATTCGGACAGGGCGACATGCGCGGTCTGGCAGCGCCCGAAACCGCGATCGGCGCAACCGCCTGCGGTGCGCTGGTGCCGATGCTGACACTGGGCGTTCCAGGTTCAGGCACCACTGCGGTCATGATCGGCGCGCTGTCGCTGTACAACATCACCCCAGGACCGCTGCTGTTCCAACAGCAACCGGACATCGTCTGGGGCCTGATCGCCTCGCTGTTCGTCGCCAACATCATGCTGGTGATCCTGAACATTCCAATGATCCGCATCTTCACTCGCATCCTCGCCGTGCCTAACTGGGCGCTGGTGCCGGTGATCGCGATCATCACGGGTATCGGTGTCTATGCGGTGCACGCCACCACGTTCGACCTGTTCCTGATGGTGGGCATCGGCATCTTCGGTTACATCCTGCGCAAGCTGGACTTCCCGCTATCGCCGATTCTGCTGGGCTTCATTCTGGGTGGCCTGATGGAGCAGAACCTGCGTCGCGCGTTGTCGATTTCCAATGGCTCGATGGACATCCTGTGGTCCAGCCCGATCACCTTGGGCGTCTGGGTGGTCACCGCGTTCATGCTGGTGCTGCCGCTGATTCGTATCTGGCGTAAACGCGCCGTGCAGCGTCGCGCGCTGGCCGATGTCTGACCAGCCATTCAAGACATGGTGGGGAACACCGCTGGTCGGCCTGCTGGGGGGATACCTCGCCAGTCAGGTCGGCTGGCCTTTGCCGTGGATGGTCGGCTCGTTGCTGGCGATCATTCTGGTTCGCTGCCTGACGCCATGGCAGCTGGCTGAAATCCCCGGCGGTCGCAAGTGCGGCCAATGGGTGGTCGGCATCGGGATCGGCCTGCATTTCACGCCGGTGGTCATCGAACAGGTGGTTTCGCACTTCGGCCTGATTTTCATCGGCGCGCTGGTGACCAGCGTTTCCAGCGTCGTTGGCGTGTGGCTCATGCTGCGCACCGGCGAAGACCGCGCGACTGCTTTCTTTTCCAGCATGCCCGGTGGTTCGGGCGAAATGGTCAACCTTGGCGCGCGAAATGGCGCGATCCTCAGCAACGTCGCCGCCGGCCAGAGCCTTCGGGTGCTGGCGGTGGTGCTGTGCGTTCCGGCGATCTTCAAATACCTGATGGGTAACGGCGGCCCGCCCTCCCACGCGAACGTGGTGGATGGGGGGTGGCTGCTGATTCTGTTTCCACTGGGCGCAGGGGTGGCCTGGCTCTGGCAACGATTGAAGCAGCCCAATCCGTGGCTGTTCGGGCCGTTGCTGGTGAGCGCGGTGATCAGCGTCAGCTTTGACCTGCACATCGGGCTGCCCAACGGCGGCAGTCAGATGGGTCAATGGCTGATCGGCAGCGGCCTGGGTTGTCATTTCAATCGAGCGTTTTTCCGCCGTGCGCCCTCGTTCATCGGGCGTACGCTGATTGGCACGGCGCTGACGATGAGCATCGCCGCACTGTGCGCACTGGCGCTGAGCACGATGACTCATCTGGACCTGCGCTCCCTCACCCTGGGCATGATGCCCGGCGGCATTGCGGAAATGAGCCTGACCGCCGAAGTGCTGCAACTGTCAGTGCCACTGGTCACGGCGATGCAGGTGATGAGGCTTTTGTTTGTGTTATTTCTGGCGGAGCCACTGTTTCGCTACTGGGATCGCAAAGCCTGCGCCGACCCAAAACCGTAGGTGTACGGCTGTTTCCGCAATCGGCAAAGCCGGTCCTACGAAACGTTGCAGCATCTGTAGCCGGGGCATGCTGTGGATACCTGCGCCGCAGAATCCAGTCCTGTACCCGACAGGCCCAGCACCTGCTTCAGACGTTTGCCGGCAGCCGCCACTCGATCGGCGAGATGCCGTTGTCGACCAGAAACTTGTTCGCCATGCCGAAATGCCCGCAGCCGAGGAAGCCTTTGTAGGCCGACAGCGGTGAAGGATGCACGGACGTCAGGATCAGGTGCTTGGTGGCATCGATGAGCTTTTTCTTGCTCTGCGCGTGAGCGCCCCACAGCAGGAACACCAGATGCGGCTGGTGGGCGCTGACGGTTTCGATGATCTTGTCAGTAAAGTGCTGCCACCCGCGCCCCGCATGGGAAGCGGCATTCGCCCGCTCGACGGTAAGGGTGGTGTTGAGCAGCAACACACCCTGCTCGGCCCAGGATTGCAGATAGCCATGATTGGGAATGTCGATGTTGAGGTCGCGCTTGAGCTCTTTGTAGATGTTGACCAGCGACGGCGGCGCGGGCACGCCTGGCTGCACAGAGAAGCACAGCCCGTGCGCCTGATTGGGGCCGTGATAAGGATCCTGACCGAGAATGACCACCTTGACGTTGTCCAGCGGGGTGGAATTCAAGGCATTGAAAATCAGCGGGCCTGGCGGGTAGATCTCCTTGCCCGCCGCATGTTCCTGGCGCAGGAACTCACGCAGCTCGCCCATGTAAGGCTTCTCGAATTCCTCGCGCAGGGCCTGCTTCCAGCTGGCCTCCAGTTTGATGCGGTCGTCATTGGTCATGATGCTATCCGGCAGGAACAAATGGGCGGACTTTAGGGGTTGTCGCCAATTATTTCCAGCGCAGCGCACGCCGCGTTTCCTACACTGGTCTGCGTCACCTGATTTGCAACTTCCCGGCGTCGACGGGACTCACAGTCCTTTATAGATGCCCGTACCACTGACAAGAGGTCACGATGAATCTGCAATTCGAAGAGCTCACCGCTACCGATGGCGCCCGTCTGGGCGTTGCCACGCTGGACGCGGAAAAATCCCTGAATGCCTTGTCCTTGCCAATGATCCTCGCCCTGCAGGATCGGCTCGACGCGTGGGAAAGCGACTCCGGAATCGTCTGCGTGCTGTTGCGCGGCAAGGGCGAGAAGGCCTTTTGCGCGGGAGGTGACGTCAGGGCGCTGATCGAGGCCGGACGCGGAAAAACCGGAACCGTCCCACCGTTGGCGGCGCACTTCTTCGCGGCTGAATACCGACTGGACTACAAGCTGCACACGTATTCAAAACCGCTCATCTGTTGGGGCCACGGTTATGTCCTTGGCGGAGGAATGGGCTTGCTGCAAGGGGCCAGCATCCGCGTCGTCACGCCAAGCAGCCGGCTGGCAATGCCGGAAGTCAGCATTGGCCTGTATCCCGATGTAGGCGCCAGCTGGTTCCTGTCGCGATTGCCCGGCAAGCTCGGGCTGTTTCTGGGCCTGACCGGCGCCCACATCAATGGTCGGGACGCGTTGGATCTGGACCTCGCCGATCGGTTTCTGCTGGACGATCAGCAAGAGGAAATGATCGACCGGCTGCTGCAGATCAACTGGCAGGAACAGACCGCGGTGCAACTCAACAGCCTGTTCAAGGCCTTGCAGCAAGAGGCCGTCGAGCAGTTGCCCCAGGCCCAATGGCTGCCGCGTCGAAAAGCCATCGACGAACTGCTGGATGTCGCCGATGCACCGGCGGCCTGGAACGCGTTGAAGCTTGAACTCGGCTCGCACGACGCGCTGATCGCCAAGGCCGCGAAGACGCTGATCGAAGGATGCCCGATGACGGCACAACTGGTCTGGGAACAGATACAGCGCGCTCGACATATGTCGTTGGCCGAGGTCTTTCAACTGGAGTACGCCATGAGCCTCAACTGCTGCCGTCATCCCGAGTTCGCAGAAGGTGTACGCGCCCGGTTGATCGACAAGGATCAGACGCCACGCTGGCACTGGCAGGACATCGCGACGATACCGCTGGCCGTGATCGATGCGCATTTCGAGAAGGCCTGGGAAGGACGCCATCCGTTGGCTGATCTGTCGGAATATTGAAGGTCGGACAAACAAAAGCATGGCTTGCTGCGTGTTCGGTTGCAGAGCATTCATCAACCTGGCGCATTGGCAGTTCCAGGCAGATTCGGTGCGAAGGATTGACTGCCGCTGCGCGCCAGATCGCGGGGCAAGCCACGCTCCTACACGTTGACTTGACAGATACAGCGCTCCCAGCCGTCGTACTCTGTATGCCAGCGGCATCAGCCAGATCGGTGTGCTGGATTGGCCGCCGTTGCATGCCAGGTCGGGACAAGCTACACGGCCGCAGGGTGAATCGGCAGGACAAAAAACGGCGCTCTCAGGAGCGCCGTTCAATTTTCTCACCAGGGAAGTTTGCTTCAGCGATTTCCGCCGCCGGGACCGCCGTGTCCGCCTCGGCCGAATCCGCCGTCCTGACGAATGCCGCCTGACGGCCTTCCCGGAGGTCGGCCTCCCCCGCCGCCACCGCCCGGATTGCCGTTCCATCCCGGACGCGGACCATTACCGCCACCGCCAGGCCTCGGACCGGGCGGCGGTGGGTGATAACCGGAGCCGCCACCACCATGGTAGCCACCGCCACCGTGATAGCCGCCTCCTCCGCCGTTCCAGTGACCACCACCGTAACCGGGTCGACCACCGCCGTATCCTGGGCGACCCCCGCCATAGCCAGGACCGTAATAGCGTGGCGGGGCGTAATACCGCGGAGGCGGCGCGTAGTAGCGCGGCGCCGAGTAATAACGCGGTGATGAGTAATAAACCGTTGATCCGTAATAACCGGATGGCGTGTAAGGGCGATAGCCGTCGTACACATAACTGCTGCTATAGCCGCTGCCGTAGACCGGTCTTGGCAGCGTATACGTCTCTGACTCGTAATAGCCTCCGTAGCAACCTGCGAGGGACAGTGTCATCAAAACGGTTAGCAAGCTTCGTCGATACATGGCGGCCTCCCGGACCGCGATAGAGCTCGAACCAGCGGCGCTGGTCGGCGTTCTCCCAATTGCCGAGAACGTAATTTAAGACTGCCGGATCCGTTTCGAGTGCCCCAGCTCAAGCCCCAACCGCCGGACGGCGCCCCGCAACAGTGCATATTCTTCCGCTCGGCAGACCAGGTTTTCGCCATTGCTCCCACCCACCAAGGCCTGCTGCAACTTGGCACAACTCTCGCTTGGTAAACCTTGTGCAGGAGTCAACACCGGTTCGCGGCACCACAATTTGCAATAGCCGACTAGGGTTCCGGCTCGCTTGAAGCGAGTGGCTGGTCCGAGAGTTGGCGACCTCCAGTAGAGGTTACACGGCGGGATAAAAGCCCGGGAGACAGGACACCAGTGGTGTCGCCGTGCTCCTGAACGTCCCTTTTCGCTACTGGAGGTTTTCCAATGCAGAAGTCCCCTCTCTTCGGCCTGATCACCGCAGGCCTCATCGCAGCTTTCAGCCTCTCGGCCAACGCCGCCCCGAAAAAAGATTTCGACGTTTGCTGGACGATCTATGCCGGCTGGATGCCGTGGGAGTATGCGGGTACTCAAGGCATCGTCGACAAGTGGGCCAAGAAGTACAACATCAACATCAAGGTCACCCAGCTCAACGACTACGTCGAGTCAATCAACCAGTACACCGCCGGGCAGTTCGACGGCTGCACCATGACCAACATGGACGCCCTGACCATTCCTGCCGCCGGTGGCGTGGAAAGCACGGCGCTGGTCGTCAGTGACTTCTCCAACGGCAACGACGGCATCGTCATCACGGGCGACGGCAAGAAAGTCACCGATCTGAAAGGCATGGACGTCAATCTGGTGGAGCTGTCGGTGTCCCATTACCTGCTGGCCCGCGCGCTGGACTCGGTGGACCTGACCGAGAAGGACCTCAAGGTGGTCAACACCTCCGACGCAGACATCGCGGCTGCCTTCAACACCAGTGACGTCAAAGCCGTCACCACCTGGAACCCGATGCTGTCGGAGATCAAGGCCAAGCCTGGCGTCACTGAAGTGTTCGACTCCAGCAAGATCCCTGGCGAGATCATGGACATGATGGTCGTCAACACCCAGACCCTGAAGGACAACCCGGCACTGGGCAAGGCGTTGACCGGCGCCTGGTTCGAAGTCGTCGCACTGATGAACGCCAAATCCGCCGAGTCCAGCAAGGCGCTTGAGCACATGGCCAAGGCTTCGGGTACCGATCTGGCCGGTTTCCAGTCGCAACTGGACACCACCAAGCTGTTCGCCACGCCTAAAGAAGCCCTGGAATTCGCCACCAGCAAACAGCTGCCGAGCACCATGCGCAAGGTGGCCGACTTTTCCTTCGAACACGGCTTGTTGGGCGAAGGCGCCAAGGACTCGAGCGCGGTGGGCATGACCTTCGCCAACAGCGTGACCGAGGGCGACAAGGGCAATCTCAAGCTGCACTTCGACCCGAGTTACGTGCAGATGGCCGCTGACGGCAAGTTGTAAAACCCGCTCCGCTGAAGGTCACATTTATGCGTCTGATAAACCGCCGCCCGGATCGCGCCAGCCGTTTGATTCTGGTGATCCTGCCGTTCGCCCTGCTGCTGTTCGCCTACTTCACAGGCTCGGCAACGCGGCTGACGGAAAACCCCAACGACAAGCTGTTGCCCAGCGCCGTGCAAATGACGGATGCGATCAAACGTGTGGCGGTCATTCCCGACCAACGCACTGGCGAGTACATCCTCTGGCAGGACACCGGCGCCAGCTTGCAGCGTCTGGCGATCGGGCTTGCGATCAGCGCAGTCGTCGGATTGTGCCTGGGCATTGCGTCGGGCGTGCTGCCGCTGTTCGGTGCGCCGTTGTCTCCTCTGCTGACCGTGCTGTCGATGGTGCCGCCACTGGCGATTCTGCCCATCCTGTTCATCGTCTTCGGGCTGGGCGAGCTGTCGAAAGTGATGCTGATCGTGATCGGCATTACGCCCGTGCTCGCGCGTGATCTGGAGCAGCGCGCCCGGGAAATTCCGGTTGAACTGCTGATCAAGGCACAGACACTCGGCGCTTCGACATGGACGTTGATTCTGCGCGTGGTGCTACCGCAGCTGCTGCCGCGCCTGTTGATCTCGCTGCGGCTGGTGCTGGGTTCGGCGTGGCTGTTCCTGATCGCGGCGGAAGCGATTGCGTCCACCGACGGGCTGGGTTATCGGATCTTTCTGGTGCGGCGGTATCTGGCGATGGACATGATCCTGCCTTACGTGGTCTGGATCACCTTGCTGGCCTGGCTGATGGACTGGGGCCTGAAGGCCCTCACGCGTAAAGCGTTTCCGTGGTACGAGGGGGCGCGCGCATGAGCTTCATTTCGGTCAATAACGTTTGGCAACAATACGGCGATCAAGTGGTGCTCGAAGGCCTGAACCTGAGCATTGCCGAAGGCGAATTCTGCACCCTCGTCGGCGCATCGGGCTGCGGAAAATCGACGTTCCTGCGCCTGCTGCTGGGTCAGGAAGTGCCGAGCAAAGGCAGCATTCTGCTCGACGGTCAGCCCTTGGCCCGAGAGCCGGATGCCAGCCGCGGCGTGGTGTTTCAGCGCTACTCGGTGTTTCCGCATCTTTCAGTGCTCGACAACGTCGCGCTGGGACTCGAACTGCCGCGCTCGGCGCTGCTGGGGCGACTGTTCGGAAAAGCCAAACGCGATGCGCGGGAGCAGGCTTCGGTGCTGCTGCACAAGGTTGGCCTGGGCCACGCGCTGGACAAATACCCGACGCAGCTGTCAGGCGGCATGCAACAACGTCTCGCCATCGCCCAGGCGCTGATCATGAAACCTCGCGTGCTGTTGCTCGACGAGCCCTTCGGCGCACTCGACCCAGGCATCCGCAAGGACATGCACGCGCTGCTGCTGGACTTGTGGCGCGAGACGCAACTGACCGTGTTCATGGTCACCCATGACCTGTCCGAAGGCTTCAATCTCGGCACGCGCCTGATGGTCTTCGACAAAGTCCGCCACGACCCGCACGCCCCCGGTGCCTACGGCGCCCGCATCACTTACGACATTCCCCTGAACAGTGATCGCCGCGCCGCGCGCGCGGCCATCGAATCGCTGCAAACGGCTTGAAGGATTTCGACATGACTGATTCAACCACTGTGTTTCCGGTTTTCGCCGAAGAGTTGCTGCCCGGCGGCGGGCACCTGTCTTTCGTGCTCAGACGTGGCGAGCTGCTGCGCCTGACCGACATCAATGGCAACGCCAACGTCAGCCTGACGATGTTCAACGCCCACGAGAAAACCGAGCGGCTGAACCTGCCCGACAGCCTCAAATGCCAACACACGGCGAAGCTGACCACCGGCCACTGCCTGTACTCGGACATGGGCCGCGTATTGGCGGCGATCACCGCTGACACCTGCGGCTGGAGCGACAGCATCGGCGGCGTGCTGTGTGCCGAAGAAGTGACTGAAAAATACGGCCAGGGCCGCTATCAGGAACTGCGCAACGGTTTCTTCCGCAACGGCGCCGACAACCTGCTGGTGGAAATGGGCAAATGGGGGCTGGGGCTGTCCGATCTGCTGATGACCCTGAACCTGTTCAGCCGGGTCAACGTCGATGATCACGGCGCCCTCGCCTTCGTCCCCGGCAACGCCAAAGCGGGAGATTACATCGAGCTCTATGCCCCGATGGACACGCTGGTCGTGCTGACTGCGCTGCAACACCCGATGGACCCCAATCCCGACTATGCCCCGCAGCCCGTGAAGCTGAGCCGGATGAAAGCTGACGCCAGTGTCGCCGAGCACTGCCGCACCTCGCGCGAGGAAAACGTGCGCGGCTTCATCAATACCGACCGCCTGTTCGCCTGAGGAGGCCTGCCATGAACACTGCACACACCCACACGAACGCCCCCGTTTCCATCACCCACATCCCGGCAGGCGAACCGTCGCTGACCGAGCTCAAGGCCGGGCAGACCCTGCGCCTGCTCGACCTGGAAGGCAATCAGGCGGTCGATACGCTGTTTTACAGCCTCGCCAACCCTCGCGAGCGCTATGACGTACAGCGCACGTTGCGTCGACAGAACAACGTTTATCTGAGCAAGGGCAGCGTGCTGTATTCCAACCTCGGCAAACCGATGCTGACCATCGTCGAAGACACCTGCGGGCGCCACGACACCCTTGGCGGCGCCTGTGCGCAAGAGAGCAACACCGTGCGTTACGCGCTGGAAAAACGCCACATGCACAGCTGCCGCGACAACTATCTGCGGGCCTGTATGCACGACGGCCGCCTGGGCAAGCGCGACATCAGCCCAAACATCAACTTCTTCATGAATGTGCCGGTCACCGCGGAAGGCGGCCTGACCTTTGAAGACGGTATCTCCGGCGCGGGCAAATACGTGGAACTGCGCGCTGAAATGGACGTGATCGTGCTGATCTCCAACTGTCCGCAGCTGAACAATCCGTGCAACGGCTACAACCCGACGCCCGCTGAACTGTTGGTGTGGGATTGAGCGAGCGGCGCTCACCGATCTGACGTTTCGGCGCGAGGGACGGCCTTCGCGCAACCAGTACCACAGCGGGACGGCCCGCTACCCCAGTTCGGGATCGATGATCGTCGGTCTCCAGGGTCAATGCCATGTTCGACACACTGCTGATCGCCAACCGCGGCGCCATTGCCTGCCGCATTCTGCGCACCCTGCGCACCTTGAACGTCGAGGGCGTGGCGGTTTATTCCGAAGCCGACGCCGCCAGCCTGCATATTCTCGAAGCCGATCAGGCCCACAGCCTGGGTGAAGGCGGCGCGGCCGGGACTTACCTGGCGGTGGACAAGATTCTCGCCATCGCGCAATCCACCGGCGCCAAGGCCATTCACCCAGGCTATGGGTTTCTTTCCGAAAACGCCGCGTTCGCACAAGCGTGTGAAGACGCGGGCATCGCTTTCGTCGGTCCGACGCCTGAGCAACTGCGCGTGTTCGGGCTCAAGCACACCGCCCGCGCACTGGCCAGACAGCATGGCGTGCCGATGCTCGATGGCACCGAACTGCTCGACAGTGTCGAGGCGGCCCTGAGCGCAGCAGCGGCCATCGGCTACCCGGTGATGCTGAAAAGTACGGCAGGCGGAGGCGGCATCGGCATGCGCGTGTGCCGCAGCGCCAGCGAGCTGAGTGAATCGTTCGAAGCGGTCAAGCGTCTGGGGCAGAACAACTTCAGCGACGCAGGCGTGTTTCTGGAGAAGTACATTCAGCGCGCTCGTCATCTGGAGGTTCAGGTATTCGGCGATGGTCAGGGGGATGTCATTGCGCTGGGCGTGCGGGATTGTTCGGTGCAGCGGCGCAACCAGAAAGTGCTCGAAGAAACCCCCGCGCCAAACCTGCCCACCGGCATGGCCGATGAGTTGTGCGCCGCAGCGATCCAACTGGCGAAAGCCGTCAGTTATCGCAGCGCGGGCACGGTCGAATTCGTCTTCGACAGCGACGATCAGCGCTTTTATTTCCTTGAAGTGAACACGCGGCTGCAGGTGGAACACGGCGTCACCGAGCAGGTCTGGGGCGTTGATCTGGTGGCGTGGATGATTCAACTGGCGGCCGGTGATCTGCCGCCATTGCCGCAGTTGGCTGCGAAACTCAAACCGGACGGTCATGCGATTCAGGCACGCCTGTACGCCGAAGATCCGGGCCGGGATTTTCAGCCAAGCCCAGGCCTGCTGACTTCCGTGCAGTTTCCGCCTGCCGATGGTCGACAGCTGCGTATCGACACGTGGGTCGAAGCCGGCTGCGAGATCCCGCCGTTCTTCGATCCGATGATCGCCAAAGTCATCAGTTGGGCGCCTGATCGGGCAGCGGCCAGCGCCGGGCTGTCGAAGGCGTTGGGC
The DNA here is from genome assembly GCF_030209235.1 of Pseudomonas sp. efr-133-TYG-103a. NCBI lineage: Bacteria > Pseudomonadati > Pseudomonadota > Gammaproteobacteria > Pseudomonadales > Pseudomonadaceae > Pseudomonas > Pseudomonas sp. efr-133-TYG-103a. The sequence goes on along the minus strand of NZ_JARVSK010000006.1, from coordinate 262,144 downwards.
GAGTCGCGTCTGTATGGCGTCGAAACCAATCGCGACTATCTGCGCCAGATCATCGACGATGCGCCTTTCGCCAGCGGCCAGCCGTGGACGCGCTGCCTGGAAGGCCTGGTGTACCGCGCCGACACATTCGAAGTCATCAGCGGTGGCACCCAGACCAGTGTTCAGGACTATCCGGCGCGCCTGGGTTACTGGGCAGTCGGCGTCCCGCCGTCAGGGCCCATGGACAGCCGCTCGCTGCGCCTGGGCAATCGCCTGCTGGGCAACCCAGAGGGCTGCGCCGCGCTGGAAATCACCATGAGCGGGCCGATGCTGCGCTTCAATACCGACGCGGTCGTGGCGGTGACGGGTGCGGTAATCCCTGTGGCGCTGGACGGCGAAGTGCAGCCGATGAATCAATCGCTGCGGGTTCCGGCCGGTTCGACCTTGTCGCTCGGAACGATCGCCGGCGCCGGCGCGCGCAGTTACCTGTGCCTGCGCGGCGGGCTGGACGTGCCGGATTATCTGGGCAGCAAGAGCACGTTCACGCTGGGTCAGTTCGGTGGACACGGGGGACGTGCGTTGCGCGCCGGCGATGTCCTTCATCTCGCGCCGCTGGTGGACCGCAGCGCCGGTCAGCAACTGGCCGCCGAATTGATCGCCGATCTGCCGACGGTGCGGGATATCCGGGTGATCTACGGCCCGCACGGCGCGCCGGAATACTTCACCGAAGGTTACATCAAGACATTTTTCGACACCGACTGGGAGGTGCATTTCAACTCCAGCCGCACCGGCGTCCGCCTGATCGGACCGAAACCTGAATGGGTGCGCGCTGACGGCGGCGAAGCCGGTTTGCACCCCTCGAATATCCACGACAATCCTTATGCCATCGGGGCAGTGGATTTCACCGGCGACATGCCGGTGATTCTCGGCCCGGACGGTCCGAGTCTGGGCGGCTTCGTGTGCCCGGTAACCATCATCGAGGCCGATCTGTGGCAACTGGGGCAGCTAAAGGCGGGGGATAAAGTCAGGTTCCATGCCGTAAGCATCGAGACAGCCCGCATGCTGTTTTGTAGGAGCGCGCTTGCCCGCGAAGACCATGGATCAGCCGCCAGAGATGCAATGGATGTACCGGCCTCTTCGCGAGCAAGCTCGCTCCCACAGGGTGTGGATGGCGCCTCTGATATCGCGTCCGAACCTCAGTCCTGCAGGAGCGCGCTTGCCCGCGATGACGATGGATCGGCCGCCAGAGATGCAACGGATGTACCGGCCTCTTCGCGGGCAAGCGCGCCCCTACAGGGAGCGGCGCTGACCTCGCCGATTGTGTTGGACATTGGTGTCGACGACACGCGCCTCGTTGCTCGTCTGTCCGGCGATACGCACCTGTTGCTGGAGATTGGCGCGCCGGAGCTGGATCTGGTGCTGCGTTTTCGTGGCCACGCGCTGATGCAGGCGCTGGAAGGCAAACGCCTTGCGGGCGTGATCGACCTGACGCCGGGCATTCGCTCCCTGCAAGTGCATTACCAGCCCGAGCAACTGCCGCTGGCCGAACTGCTCGCGGTCGTCGCGGGTGAATGGGACGGCGTCTGCGCCAGCAAGAATCTTGAGGTGCCTTCGCGCATCGTGCACCTGCCGCTGTCGTGGGACGACCCGGCCTGTCAGCTGGCCATCGAGAAGTACATGACGACCGTGCGCAAGGATGCGCCGTGGTGCCCGAGCAACCTTGAGTTCATCCGTCGCATCAACGACCTGCCGAACCTGGACGAAGTGCAACGTACAGTGTTCGACGCCAGCTATCTGGTCATGGGGCTGGGAGATGTCTACCTCGGCGCGCCCGTCGCCACGCCGCTGGACCCGCGCCATCGGCTGGTGACCACCAAGTACAACCCGGCGCGCACCTGGACCGCCGAGAACTCGGTCGGCATCGGCGGCGCCTATATGTGCGTTTACGGGATGGAAGGTCCGGGAGGCTATCAATTCGTTGGCCGCACACTGCAGATGTGGAACCGCTACCGCGCCGTCGAAGCGTTCGATGGCAAGCCCTGGCTGCTGCGTTTCTTCGACCAGATCCGCTTTTATCCGGTGAGCGCCGACGAGCTGCTGAAAATCCGTCGCGACTTCCCGCTCGGGCGTTACCCGCTGCAGATCGAGCACAGCACGCTCAATCTGGCGAACTATCAGGCGTTCCTGGCTGACGAGGCCGACAGCATCGCGGCGTTTCGCGCTCAGCAGCAAGGCGCTTTCAACGCCGAGCGCGAACGCTGGATTGCCAACGGTCAGGCGACTTTCGAGAGCGAGGAAGCGGTGGCCGAGTCCAGCGAAGAAGCGCAATTGCAGGCCGGGCTGATGAGCGTGGACAGCCATATCGCAGGCAATCTCTGGCAGGTGCAGGTCAACGTCGGCCAACGCGTCGAAGCGGGGGAAACACTGGTGGTGCTGGAGTCGATGAAGATGGAGATTCCAGTGCTGGCGCCCGTTGCCGGCATCGTCAGCGAAATCCGTGTGCAACCCGGCTCCGCCGTGCGCTCCGGTCAGCGGGTCGTGGTACTGGAGGCGTCGACCTGACCGCCACGCCCGTCGGCTCGCTCGAGCACAGGCACAAAAACCCGTCGCAGGCGCCATAAATAGTTAGCGCCTTTTGACAGACTTACCGCGCCATAGTGAGGGTCTTTTCACGTGGCGCAGTATTCATGAACGACAGCATCCACCCATCGGCCGATCACGGCCTGAATCTCAACATCAACGACGCCCTGCCAGACCCCGCTTTCTCGGGCATCCCGCCCTTCGAAGAACTGACTCGTCCTGAAGTCGCGCCGCCTGCCCAGCCGCCAGCCGATGCGCCACGCACGCTGGATCACAGGCGTCTGGCGCAGCTGTCCGCCAGCCCCGTCGCCACACTGTTGGTCGGCTCGGCCACGGTTTTGCGCGCCTGGCAACTGGATCTGGAACTGCCCCCTTCGATCCACGACCATCTGGACCGCTGCCTGCAGGCCGGGCTGCGAGATGAGTATGGCCAGACGCTCGATCTCGACGCGATCCACATCGGTTTCAGCACCGACCACGCGCCTGAAGTGCACAGCAACGGTGAGGAGCGTTTCGAGCGACGACTGTCCCTGCGGCAACTGGGCCGCGCTGTTCTGGACCCTGCCGCCTTCCTCGCGCTCAAGCGCTGTGCCGAGCCCGATCGCGCGCTGCGGGACGAGCTTCCCGGCTTCACCATCAACGCGTTCTTCAAACGGCTCATCAGCGCTCGCTGGACGCTGGAGTACGAGCAGACCCTGGGCCAGTTTTGGGCGCGCCATCGCGACACCTGGCAAACCCTCGCCAAACTGTCGTTTCTCGACAGTTTGTGCCGACTGCGAGCACGCAAACGCATCGACAAGGAAGGCTACGCCCTCGCGCTCGATGCGTTGGGGCTGGACGCTTTTCCGCGCACAGTGGCGCAGCTGCGTCAGGGCAAGCGGCGAAGTGGCTCCTCGGTCTGCGGCATTGCGCTGAACGGCAGAATCATTCCTGGCGTGTTTCACCTGAAAGCCAGGCACACCGGCCACTGCTACGTTCATGTGCTCGGCCAGCATCCGCAATGCCGCGAATACATCAGCGACGACGCGCCGTGGCGTGCGCAGAGCGTTCTGGATGCGCTCAACGCGTCCGAGTGGCATCGGCTGCATCTGCAGCCCGGCGATGTCGAACAAGGGCTCACTCTGACAGAACCGGTGGACGACGTGTTCACCTTGCTGCAGCGCGCGCAGGAGGCGTTCTGCACAGCGAGACTCGAGTCGGGCGACGCCTGCGAACTCCTGGAACACGACGCCACTGACGAAGATGACTGCGTGGTGATGCCGATCCTGCCGGCGCTGACGCTGATCGGCACCCTGAACCATTGGCACGCCCCCGCGCAGATGCCGCAGCGTGTGCCGACGCCGTTGAAACTGGCCAACCGAATCATGAGCAAATGGCTCAAGCATCAACATGGCCTGGATATGGACCCACGGCAGGTGTTTATCCGCTATTTGCGCGGCACGTCGACGACGCCGTGGGGGCGCCCGTCCATTGCGGCCGGCAATGTCGTGTTCACCCCTGATGAAACGCCAGTCGCGCTGGATCAGGCACTGGTGGACAACCTGCGCGTGCGCGCCCCGCAAGGCTATGACGACCACGGCGGGCGCTGGGTCGTGTACGCGGACCCGAGCGCCGCGGGCCACTGGACAGGCCAGAACGAACTGCCCATCCGCGCAAACGACGTCGACGCCTACCTCGCAAGCGTTGATCTGCTGTCCTTGATGCAGCGCCGGCTCGAGCGCTTCTGGCGCAGTCAGCGCGACGCGATAGAACGCTCATTGTGTTCAACCCTGATTGGCCAGGCGCTCGTGAGCCTGAAAAGCGGCGATCTCTCGGTTGACGATTTCAACTCGCTGGCGGCGGCCATGGAAGCCGCCGAATGGCAGACGCCGCACGCCTCGCTGCAGTGGAGCACGCTGGGGTTTTATGTCAGCACCGGACTGCCCGCCGAGAGTGACTGCCCTTTTTGTGTGGGCCTGTTGCTGCTGCGCCACAAGGATCGACCGGGCGGCCTGCTGTATCAGGCCGGCCAGAAACAACCGTTCATGGCGTTTCGCGACCCGCGACAACTGACCGAACACCTCGCGCGTGCGGCCGGTGACGAGCAGTGGCGCCGGACGCTGCTCAACCACATGCCGGCCCGTTATCACACCAGGCTGACGTACATTCTTGAGCTGTGGGCCGGCATCAGGCAGCCGCCGCAGCAGGTTTCCATTCTGCGTCCGTGGCTTGAACCGCTCTACCGCCCGCACGCTCACAAAGCTCGCCAACACACGCTGTGCGAGATGCAGGTGGACGGGTCGCCGGCAGCCTTCATCTGCCAGGGCCTGCAACGCAACAGCCAGTACGATGCAGAGGACAGCATCGTGACCGACCGGGAGGTGGCGCTGCGCAACTGGACCCGACTGGCTGAGCGATTGCAGTTGCTGCTGGCACCGCTGGCATTGCTCATTCCCGCGGCGTCCATTGCGTCGCTGACCGCAGGCGCCGCCACACTCGCGCTTCATGTCCAGGCCGCTCATCTGCCGGGGGATCGCGAGGCGGAGCGTCGGCAGGTTTTGTTCGCCATTCTCTCATTGGGGTTACTGCAGATGGGACCGGCCACGCCCCGACTGCTGCGGGCGTTCAGGGCTATCAGCGTGTCGAACCCACTGCCGGGGCGAGCGGTGCCGGTGGCTCCGGCGCGCGGTTTCAGCGGCTGGCTTGAGCGCATCACTGCATCGCGCAAGACCACGCTCAAGCCCTTCTTCAACGATCTTGGCCCGCTCAAGACCTGGAGCGTGGCCGGAAACGCGACGTTCGGGACAGAACCGGTGCGAGTCTGGAAACTCGGCCGGCGGTTTCTGCTCTGGACGTCCGAACACCGGCAGGCGCGCACGCTGGTAGTCAGCAGCCACGGCTATTATCTGCCCTGGACGCGCACAAGCGCCGTTCCCAACGGCACCGAGTTGAGGACCTACGCGCCCCATGGTCACTCGCTGGTCGACCCGTCGCTGCATCGAGTGGTCAGTCAGAAGATTGCGCCTTATTCGCTGCTCAATGACACGCACACGCTTCCGGGCCCACGTACCGGCGAGTTGTCCGGCGCCCCCGGTGCCGACGTTCTCATGGCCGGCACGCCGCTGGCAGGGCGCATCAAAAACTACACGCTGGCCAAATTCCAGAGTGAGCGCTACGAGAGCTACCGGCAAATCAGCCATATTGTGCGCAACTCTCATCAGCCCTCGCCCGGCAGCGACCTGCCTGCCGTTGCGATGGACGTGATGACCGTGCGCAACCGGTTCGGCATGCCCAACCCGAGCCTTGAGGATCTGTTCGCCGAATTGCATCGCCACGGCATTCATTACGACAGAATCCTGCTGCTGCATTGCCGTTGTTCTGCGCTCAGCTCGCTGCTGGGCCGGGCGCCGGAGTTTGTTGCGCCGCAGGGTTCGTCGCCGATAACGCCCTGATCCGGTCCGTCGCAAACTGAAAACGCCCATGGCGCAAAACAGTGGCCGCAAGCTAGCATGTCCGGCTTAACGGATTAATCATTCAAGCGGATCGGTCATGCCCCTTCGTTCCACGCTCCATTCACAACGCTCCCTGCTGTTGACGTTGGTGATCCTTTTGGGGAGCGGCTTTCTGGCAACGTCCTTGCTGAGTTACTTCGCCTCCAGGGACGCCATACGCGACAGCATCGTCAACACCGAATTGCCACTGACCTCCGACACGGTCTACTCGGAGATCCAGAAAGACCTGGTCAGGCCAGTCCTACTGTCGTCGATGATGGCCCGCGATACGTTCGTGCGGGACTGGGTGGTGGCGGGTGAAAAAGATCCGCAGCAGATGACCCGTTATCTCAAGGAGGTCATGAATCATTACGGCGCGTACACCGCTTTCTTCGTCTCCAACCAGAGCCTGACCTACTACCAGGCCAAGGGCGTCCTGAAAAAAATCCGCGCCGATGAACCCCGGGACGTCTGGTATTACCGCGTGCGCGACATGCGGGACCCGTATGAGATCAACGTCGATCCGGACATGGCCAACAAGGACAACCTGACCTTTTTCATCAACTACAAGGTCTTCGATTACAACGACAACTTCATTGGTGCCACCGGCGTGGGCCTGACGGTGGACGCCGTGATCAAGCTGATCGATCGCTATCAGCAGCGCTATCAACGCAGTGTCTATTTCGTCGACACATTTGGTCGGCTGGTCCTGACAGGCGCCGAAGGCGGCCCCAATGGCGCCAAGATCGGTCAGGTGCTGCGTGACCTGCCGGATCTCAAGGAGCTCCATCGGCAGATGCCGAAGCCCCACAGCGGCAGCTATCAATATGACGCCACCGATGACGGGCACTTTCTCAACGTGCGCTACATCCCGGAGTTGAACTGGTACCTGTTCGTCGACAAGCGCGAAAACGGCGCGCTGAACGAGATTCGCCGCTCCCTGTTTCTGAACCTGCTGATCTGCCTTGTCGTCATGATCGTGGTGCTGATTCTGCTCAACCGGGTCGTGCGCCGATTCCAGTTGCGCATCGAAACCCAGGCGATGACCGACAGCCTCACCGGTCTGCCTAACCGCCGTGGCTTCGACCGAATCGCCATGAATGCCATTGCCGAGACGCGTCGCGAGCACAAAGCATTGTCCGCGATGCTGCTGGACCTGGATCACTTCAAATGGCTCAACGACACCCACGGCCACCTGGCCGGCGATGAAGTGCTGAGCGGGTTCGCCGAAGACATCCGACGCTGCCTGCGCGATACCGACATCATTTGCCGCTGGGGTGGAGAAGAGTTCATCATTCTGCTCAAGGACACCAACATCAGCGGTGCCCGACGCGTCGCCGAGAAGATTCGCTTGCTGGCCGAGCAACATACTTATGTGTTCACCGGCTCCGCCCTACAAGTAACGGTAAGCCTGGGCCTGACCGAACTGCATCCCGACGACACCCTGCAAAGCCTGATCGCACGCGCTGACCAGGCGCTCTACAGCGCCAAACAAAGCGGCCGCAATCGGGTATGCACTGAAGCAGCGGAACCGGCATGACCCTGATATCCCCCGCCGCAGACCTATGCCCGGTCTGCGGCCAGAGCAATCGCTGCACGCTGACCGATCCACGCACGGTGGACCGCGCCTGCTGGTGTTTCAGCGAAACCATCGACCCCGCCGTTCTCGCCGCCTTGCCTGACGAGGTGCGCGACAAGGCATGCCTGTGTCCGCGATGCGCCGGGCTGGCTGATAAACACCTGCCGGCCCTATGACGCTCGCCTGCCGAACATAGCCATGCGCCTCGATCGCTTTCTCAGCAACCTCCCCCGTTTCAGTCGCAAAGACGTGCGCCTCGCGCTGCTTGCTGGCCGTGTGCAGGTCGATGGCTGCACGGTCCGGGATCCACTGCACGAGGTGCGTGAGTTCAGCCGTGTCATGCTCGACGACGAAGTGCTGCAGGTGGGCAAGCCCGCTCGTTACTTCATGCTGCACAAACCGCCCGGATGCGTCAGCGCCACCACCGATCCTCAGCATCCGACCGTGCTCGATCTGCTGCACGAGCCTGACAAGCACGACCTTCACATTGCCGGGCGTCTGGACTTCAATACGTCCGGGCTGATGCTGATCACCAACGACGGCCAATGGTCGCGACGACTGACCCAGCCCACCACCAAACTCCCGAAGGTCTACTACGTCGAGACCGAGCAAGCGATCGGCGATCATTACCTCGAAAAGTTCGCCGAAGGGTTTTATTTCGCTTTCGAAAACCTGACCACGCAGCCGGCGCTGCTCACGATCCTCGACAGTCACTGCGCCAGGCTCAGCATCGTCGAGGGCCGCTACCATCAGGTAAAACGGATGTTCGGTTATTACGACAACAAGGTTGTGCGCCTGCACCGTGAAAGCATGGGGCCGCTGGTCCTCGACCCATCGCTGGCGCCCGGTCAGTACCGGCCATTGACGGCTGAAGAGATTCAGCTGATCTGAAGGCTTGCGACCGCCCGGCAGATCGTGTCGGACAATTCACCAACGGCACTTGCGGGTTACCCGATCGCCTGCTTGAATCCAGACGTCGGTCCACAAGTGACCGGCGAGTCACCTGTGCATCCAAAAAAACGATTTCGCCGCTGCAGCTGCCTCCCCTGGCACTGCGTCCGGCAACCCGCCCGCCAATAACAATACCTGTCGGACAGACCGTTGCGGACCGACATGGGGCCCCTTCAAGGCAAATGCCTACCTGTCACGAAACTCGTGCAACGTGGTTGCGCGCACACCTGTTTTTACGTCAGGAGACATGGATATGAGGCCAGAAATCGCTGTGCTTGATATACAGGGCCAGTTTCGGGTTTACACGGAGTTCTATCGCGCAGATGCCGCAGAAAAGACCATCGTCATGGTCAACGGCTCACTGGCCACTACTGCATCTTTCGCCCAGACCGTCCGCAACCTGTATCCGCAATTCAACGTGGTCCTCTACGATCAGCCCTACGCGGGCAAATCCAAGCCCCACAATCTTCATGAAAAACCGCTCACCAAGGAGACAGAAGGCCAGATCCTGCTGGAGCTGATCGACCACTTCAACGCCGAGCACATCATGTCGTTTTCATGGGGTGGCGCAGCCGCGCTGGTCGCGCTCGCGCATCGGCCCAAACGCATCGAAAAGGCCGTGATCAGTTCGTTTTCGCCTGTGATCAACGACCCAATGCGCGACTACCTCGAACGCGGTCAGCAACACTTGGGCGCATTCGACCGCTACGAGGTTGGCACGCTGATCAACAGCACCATCGGCAAGCACTTGCCATCGCTGTTCAAGCGCTTCAACTACAAGCACGTCAGCTCGCTGGATCTGCATGAATATGCGCAGATGCACCATCACATCAACCATGTGCTGGACACCAACACTCAGCATCAACTGAAAGCGGCCAAGCGCATCAACGTCCCCGTGCTGTTCATGAACGGCGAATGGGATGAGTACACCGCAGCACTGGACGCCCGGCTGTTTACCCACCACATTCGCGATTGCCATTTCACCACGATCCACGGCGCCGGCCACTTCCTGGACATGGAACACAAGGCGGCATGCCTGCAATCGCAAAACGCCCTGATGGACTTTCTCGCACCGACACCCGAGCCCGGCAGAACTCGCTATCGACAGGTACAGACGCACCATGCATTTGCAATCTGACCGTGCAGGTCTCAAGGAACGGATTCATTCGTCAACGCCCGTCATTCGCGGCGACGAATGAATCCTGTCCTTTCTCGCAGCAAGGCGGATTTCCCCGCCGACGATTTAACGCTTCAATTCACCGCCCGCATCTGGTACAAAGTCAGCCGCTGAAAGCGTCATAGCGTTCTCACAGCTGATACGAGGGTCTGACAGACCTGTCCGTTCAGTGAGTAAACAGACGAAAAAAGCGGGTATAGTTTAGTGGCAAAACGAAAGCTTCCCAAGCTTTAGTTGAGGGTTCGATTCCCTCTACCCGCTCCATCTTTCCTCCTCCCTTCAATCCTCTGGCTCTTCCCCTCATCAGCATTCCTGGCTGACCCCAACGCCAATTTTACTTCTCCATTCTCGAAGCCCTTTTGCAGTCAGTTGCACACTGCAGTCACGCAATTTCAGCGCTGATCAGAATTCCTGACTGCTGACTCTGCGTCATGAAAATAAAATCATCAGCGCATCTTGGGAAACCGATATGCGCAGTCTCCCTACGAACGCTCCGATGTACTTTCTTTATGGTGGCCGCAGGTCGTAATTTGCTCAGCACGTAGCGCTTTTTGCTGAAAATGGCCCAGTGCAAAGGGCATTGAGGGCGTTTTGATTGTAGTGGCGATGTGGTTTATCAAACCCATGCTCAAGCTGTATATTTCAGCGTCCAAAAATGACCATGCAAAACTTTTCATCGCCATCAGCCTCTGGTTTAGTTTTGCACAGCTAACTTCCTGGTTGGGTTTTCATCAAGCGATCGGAGCTGTGCTTGCCGGATGTGTTTTTTTTGGCATTCCAGGAGTGGCCGAAGCTTGGAAAAAAACAATATGGTTTTGCAGACTTTCTCCTTACGCCAGTGTTCTTCGCTTGTTCCGGCCTCCAAGTTTCACTTATTTTTTCCGATGGCCTCAGCATTTGGGCATGGCTCTGCATTCTCGTTATCGGCGGATGTTTTGGTAAGATTTTCGGATCGTATGTGGCCAGTCGGCTGATTGGCCTGGATAAGGCGACCTCGCTGGAAGTGGGCGTTCTTATGAACACGAAAGGGCTGGTAGAACTCGTGGTTTTGGGAGTGGGACTTTAAACGGGGATATTGAGTGGTGCTGCATATAGCGTTTTGCTGCTATTGGCATTGATATCCACAGCGCTCACTGTCCCTCTTATAAACCTCATTAATGGCGCGGTACCAAAGCCTGATAACCAGTACCGAGGAATTGGGAGGACAAGCGTTTGATTTTCGATTGGATCCAGTTTACTGTGCCGAGGATTTGGAATTCAACAAGAAAAAGGACGCACAGTGGACGTCGTAATGGGGCTTTTGGCGGCTGTATTTTGGGGGGCGACTGACTTCCTCGTTGGGGTAAACGCTCGTAATGTTGGGATCAAGAGAGCTGTTTTCTTCGGGCAACTCTTAGGATTGATGATAATGAGTATTATTCTCTTATTGTCTTCTGGTTACTCAAAAATTCTTGCAGCCCCCCCTCAAGCGTTGGTTTTCGGAGTTGTCGCCTCTTGCTTCACCCTGACAGGTGCGTTAGCCATTTCTAAAGCGTTTGCTTTAGGTAAGACCGCAGTGGTCGCTCCATTAGTAACCTCCTATGGTGTTTTCACTGCTCTTTTTTCTTGGTGGAGTGGAGAAAGCATTTCTTCGTCGCAACTCGCGGGGATCTTAATATGCGTGTGCGGTGTAGTCCTCGCCAGTTTGAAAGAGAGGGCCTCCAAGGCTAAGCCTACGCAGAACGGTGGAGTGGCTATTTTTTTTGCCGTGCTCGCGGCATTGCTATATGGCAGCAGCTTTTGGCTACAGGGGAAGTTTGCCCTCCCTAGCCTAGGCGCCACGACAATGCTTTGGTTAGGCTATGCAGTGGGAATAGCGATGATGACGCCGACGTTTCTGAGTAGCGCTATTAAAGCGGAACTGGGACTTCCCCCAAAAGCTGCACTGGCTCCATTGTGCGCTGCGAGCATATTTAATCTTGGAGGATTCTCCGCTTTTGCATGGGGCGCACTTAATGGGTCGATTTCAATTGTCACAGTTATCAGTACTCTCTCCGGAGGCATTGCAGCGCTCATGGGATACGTATTCTATAAAGAAACGCTCTCGCCCGTGCAGTTGGCAGGGATTCTCCTAGTGCTTGCTGGTGCGGCCGTGCTACATGCGTATGGCTGAGCACGATTCTCGCCAACGCCTGGCCAACTCTCTCACAGATGCATACAGATCTACTTAACTTCTGCTCAAATCGACATAAGTGGTATAAATAATGGAATATAGCGATTATCTTCCTAGGCATCACGTGGAAATGCTGCCTTGCATGGCTGCTTTCGCAGTGGTAGTCGAAACAGAAAGTTTTATTGATGCCTCATTGAAATTAGGCGTCACCGCTTCTGCGGTCAGCAAACATATATCCAGACTGGAAAATGCGCTATCTATTAGATTACTTGAGCGCAGCACTCGACAGCTGAAGGTCAATGCCGAGGGTGCAGAGATATACTCTCATTGCCGAGAGCTGCAGGAACTGAAAATGCGATGTAAAGATTTCTGGGCGCTAATATTCCGACGGGCCAGAGTCCTCTCAGACCGATTCAGAGCATGGAATCCCTCCCGGAACCGCTTTTGAAGATATCCCTGACGACTGGGTGTGCCCAGACTGCGGCATGGGTAAAGAATATTTCATCGCAAAACTAGAGTAACTGGCTTGAGATGCTAAGCATCAACGATGCCATGCTTCAAGCCAAGCCACTCTGCCTTTATCCATTTTCACTTAGCCCGTAACTTACTAACGAGTGCTTTAGTCAAGCTCGTTCGTTGGAAAATGCTTTCTGAGTCTCATAGCACCGTGCTCTCCTAGGATGATCAGATCAATCGGCCACATTGGCCGCCGTGCCGTGAACATGATGAACCAATCCTGACTCCGCATCTGCGCCGATGCGCCGATGCGCCTTCATCCCGAAGAAGTTTTGAGGACTTGCTCGGAGACCCTCAAAGTGCGCGCAGGCATCTTCCAAAATGGTCATCCAACCACTGTCATTCGCCGCCCTTCATTCGTCGGGCGATGAGATAGATCGCCAACCCTGCCAGTGCAGTGGCAGCGCCCACATATCCCGTGCTCGTCCAGCCAAATCCCGCCGTTATCGCCATTCCGCCCAACCATGGCCCCAAGGCATTGGCGAGGTTGAACGCGGCATGATTTGAAGCCGCCGCCAGACTGGGCGCTTCATGGGCGATATCCATCAAGCGAATCTGCAAGGGTGCCGCCATAGCAATCATGGTTCCGACGAGACCGATGCCGAGCATCACTCCCCAGACCGACTGGGCCGCCCACGGGAAGAAGGTCAACACCGCAATCGACCACAACAGAACGCATCCCACCGCTCGAAATTGCAGGCGATCGAACAGTTTGCCGCCTGCGATGTTGCCGATGATGCCGCCTAAACCGAAGGCTGCCAGGCCAAACGGGATCAACGTCGGAGACGTCCGGGTGACCTCAAGCATCGTCGGCGCCAGATAGCTGAAAACCGAAAACATGCCTGAGAAACCGATGGCGGCAATGGACAGTGCCATCCAGACCTGAGGTTTCTTGAATGCCTGCAACTCTTTACGCGGATTGCTTCGGGCTTCGTCCCGACGATCAGGGACACAGAGCCATATCAACGCAATGGTGATGACTGCAATGACGCCCACGAGCGCGAACGCAGAGCGCCAGCCGAAGAATTGACCCAGGGTCGTCGCCAGAGGGTTTCCAAGCAGCATCGCCAACGTGAGCCCCATCATCACTCTCGCGACTGCACCGGCACGCTTGTTGGCCGGCACCATGCTCGAAGCGACGACTGCAGCGATGCCGAAGTAGGCGCCGTGGGGCAACCCGCTGATGAACCGAAATGCCACCAGGCTTCCGAAGGTGGCGGTAAACGCCGTCGCTACGTTGCCCGCTGCATACAGCACCATCAATAAAATCAGCAAATGCTTGCGCAACATCTTCGCGCCGAGGATGGCCAGCAAGGGTGCGCCTACCATCACCCCTAATGCATAAGCACTGATCGCATGCCCAACCTGCGGCTCGCTTAAATGAAGATTATTGGCGATGTCCGGCATCAGGCCCATGATCGCGAATTCGCCGGTGCCGATGGCGAAACTGCCCACCGCCATCGCCGCTTCCATCTTGGCTGCGCTGCGGGCAGACAACACTTGGCCAGGTGTTTGCTGGATAGACATTAGAAGTGCTCTTTAGAAGGAAAATCAGGAAAAGCGTCATTCACGTCGATGACGCGAGAACACCTTGAAACGCTCTCGACGCACTGGAGCGATAAATCCATATTCGATGCGCACGCATCGACGGCAGTCCGCGCAATACGGATCAGCAAAAACAAGGTGTTTGAAACATGACCGACCCGAGCGGCCGGTGAAGAGGTCGTCATAAAGCCACGCAACTAAAGGACGGACGTGTCCTAAGGTTGCGTTGGTTGACGTTAACGCTTACGCAAAGCGCGGGTGAGCGCAATGTCTGTGACGAAATGTATCAAACCCACATCCGCCACTTCAAGCGACAGGACCGTTGCCCGGACGCGCCGAGCTATTCGGATGATCGGGTCAGCAGTATATAAAAGCACCTGTGTAACTCGCCGAGCGCCAGGAAATACCAGAATTCCAGAAAGTACATGAGGTAGGACAACCACGCGCCCCATCCTGATTCGGGCAAACTGCGGTGCAAGCAGATAATCACTACGGCACCCACTGACCAGGCGACAAACGCCAAGCCCCACGCCCGTCGGCGACATTCGCTCTGTTCTATTTTTATCATGCTCGCAACATCTGGCTCGATTACTCATTCGGCCTCACGGCACGAGAAACGTTCGCTCGGGCGCAACGCGACATTGCTGAAATCACCTATAAAAAAACCCGGAACAGGTCCGGGTTTTTAGCGTGCATCGAGTCGTTATGCGGCAAGGTCCGACATCAGCGACTTCTTATACTGAGCCTTCATGGCCTCCATCTGTGCGCCGAGTTCGTCGAGCTTGGCTTTACCCAGCAGTTTTTTCGCCTGCGGGAACATCTCGGATTCTTCTTCCTCGATGTGATGCTCCAGCAACTCCTTGACCACTTTGACCCGGCCTGAAAATTCTGGCGTCGAGGGGTCGGTCTGCTTGAGGTCTGGCAGTACGAGGGAATCGACGGTGCGGTGCTCTTCCTTGGCTTCGTAGTACATGATGTCCTGCTCTTTGGCGCCGGCCTCTTTGAAGGCTGGGTAAAGAAGCTCTTCTTCCAGCTTGGTATGAATGGTGATTTCCATCTCAAGCTTGTTGAGCAAATCAGTGCGTTTTTTCACACCACGTTCGGTGGATTCGCTCAGCTGCGACAGGATGCTCTTCACGCGTTCATGGTCGGCGGTGAGAAGGTCGATAGCGTTCATGATTATTTCCTCTGGCTTCACGAATGGTGGACCGATCTGACGTCGATCCTGCAAGTACCCCTAGTGGGTTGCATCGACCGTGCCGCCAAGCGCCAATAAAATTTGTTCAGCTATTACAATGAGTTAAGTCGAGCGTGAGAGGCAGGTAGTCGTGCACCTTGCATGAATCTGCGCAAACGGGTGTTGCAGATGAAGGGACCACGCAAGGTCCGCACGGGAGTGACAGGCACAAGACGATGACCCGCGAAAAACTGTCCATACAAAAAGCCCCGGTTTCCCGGGGCTCTGGTCGATCAGTGCTTGGCTCGTGGCTTTTCAGCTTCATCTGACGCATCCGCCGTGCGATACGCCGTTCGCTCCTGATAAGCAGGCAACGATGCCGCGAAGGCCATCGCCTCTTCACGGGTGCTGAACGAACCTAATCGATCATGGTGGGTGCAGACCCGCCATGGGCCGTTGTTGACGTTGATGACGTCATAACCGTTGAAGTGCGTTTTACTGAGCATCGCGTTGTGCATGGTGACCTCCCTCTCGTTTTGAGAGTGTTATTGGAAGCAAAACCTTACGCCGGACAATTCTTCTGCAGACGACCGCCAGACAAATGGCCTTCAAGGCTTGAGGGGAATTTCCTCGTCTTTCTCCGACAGACTCTTACCGTCGTCCGGGTGTTTCCAGGTCTGCGGCGGGGGGATTTCTGATGATTGTTCATCGGCGTGCTCTACCCGCTCGAACTCTTGCGCCTGCTGGCGGGTCGCATCCTTGCGCGGGTTTTCCATGGGGCTTGGGTGCGGCCCGGGACTTTGCGCCGCTGTGCTATTCACTGGATCGGTTTTCATGTTCACCTCGCAGCGAACCGGATTCGGGGTTCAAAGCTTAGAAGCACGTCCGATGTGCGGGTTCGAAATATCTGCCGGGCGGCAACCCGTTCCCGCAGCGTTGACAACGCGGACCTGGGTTTCTATAAGTCCACTCCGTTCTGGCGTCCGGTCAGTACTGCTCACCTGAAAGCGAAGCGAGAAGATGGAATTCACGGATTTTGATGCCGAACTGGCCGACTGGAACACGCTGCAGACCACGCATCCCTGCTCGGGGCTGTTGATGGGCAATGGCGCCAGTCTGGCCGTGTGGAGGAACTTTGCCTACGATTCGCTCTTCGAACTGGCACAGACCACGCGCAACAAGCCGCTGAGCCCGACCGAACTGGCGTTGTTCAAATCCATGGAGACCGAAAATTTCGAGCCTGTCCTGAGCGGCTTGAAGATCGCCATGCGGGTGAACGCGGCGCTGACGATCAGTTCGTCTTCTCCGCGCAATCGCTATTTCGCCATCAAAGAAGCGCTGATTCACGGCATTCGTTCGGCGCACATCCCGTGGCGGCTGATGGAAACCAGTACGATTGCCCACCTCAGCGCGGCGCTGAGCCAGTACGCAACCGTCTACTCGACCAACTACGACCTGCTCGCCTATTGGGCGGTGATGCACGGGGCGCAGCCATTCGACGACCTGTTCGAAGAAGACGCGGTCTTCAATCTTCATCGCACCCACAGCCACGCCACGCGCATCCTCTATCTGCACGGCGGCATGCACCTGGTGAAGAACTTCGACGGCACGGCGCGCAAATTGATGTCTTCGGAGAGCACCCTGCTCGGCAGCTTTGCGGTGAACGCCCTGGACGACGTGCCACTGTTCGTCTGCGAAGGACGCAGCGACGACAAGATGAAGATCATCCGCAGTTCCGATTACCTGTCGTTCTGTCACGCGCAACTGGCGCAACATGACGGCGCGCTGTGCATCTTCGGTCACTCATTGGGCAAGCAGGATCGACACATCCTGCAGGCCATCCTGCAAGCCCGGCCGAAGACCGTCGCGATTTCCGTGCTGCCACGCAGCGAAGCGTTCATTCAGCACCAGAAGCGCCATTACAGCGCACTGTTCACGGGCCAGAACATCGAGCTGCAGTTTTTCAATGCGAAGACCCATCCGCTCGGCCAGCCGCATTTGAGTGTGTCCACAGGACGACTGAAAGAAACGCTGGAACACAAGAAGGCGTGAATCCGCGGGACGTGCAAAACAGCCCAGCCAGGGGCGGATCAGAAAGAGCCGCCCGAAGACGGCTCTGTTGAGGGTGAAGCCTGATGCTTCTGAACTTCCCAACCCTGACGCTTATTCGTTACCGTCCGACAGCGCGCCCACCACAACGGCCTCGCCTGGTGATTTTTTATTGACGCTCTGTGCAACCGACTCGGTTGACAGGCGCACGCTGCTCAGCGCCGCCAGGCGGTCGCTGCTGGTCGATCTGACAACGCTGGATGATCATTGAGCCGCTACGGTCGCCATCCATGCGAACAGGAACACCACGACACCTTGCAACGCCCACTTTCCGATGACCGACACGATTGTTCTCCTGGCTGAATTCGATGGCACCCATTTGACCTTCAAACGGTTGCAGCAAGATTGCATTCAAGTTCTGCACCAAGATCCGGGCTGGAAATGCGCGCGGCTGAAAAATCCTCGATTACGGCGTTTCCCTCACTGACGGCAAGTGTACGGATGATTCTGTCGCCAGCTGTTAAGGGGCTTTCGCGACGATCTGTGGCTGAATGAATGCCTTCTTTCATCCCTGCTCTTACTCATAAAAAGAAAGGCACGCTTACCATGTCCTCTCGTGAAAACACTGGAATGATCCTCGGCCTGATCGGCGTTGTGATCTTCAGCCTGACCCTGCCCATGACACGTATCGTCGTTCAGGAAATTCACCCGCTGCTCAACGGTCTGGGCCGCGCGCTGTTCGCCGCGATCCCGGCGGCAGCGCTGCTGCTGTGGCGCCGGGAAAAATGGCCGACGCGTGCGCAAGTGAAGGCGCTGATGGTCGTGGCGCTGGGCGTGATCATCGGGTTTCCGGTGTTGTCGGCCTGGGCAATGAAAACCCTGCCGGCGTCGCACGGCGCGCTGGTCAACGGTCTGCAGCCCTTGCTCGTCGCGATCTACGCAGCCTGGCTGTCGCATGAACGTCCGTCGAAAGCCTTCTGGATGTGCGCGGCGATGGGCAGCGTGCTGGTGCTCGGTTACTCGTTGATCAGCGGCGCGGGCAATCTTCAGGCGGGCGATCTGTTGATGGTCGGCGCAGTGGCGATCGGCGGCCTGGGCTACGCCGAGGGCGGGCGACTGGCCAAGCAGATGGGTGGCTGGCAGGTGATCTGCTGGGCGCTGGTGATCTCGATTCCGGTGCTGATCATTCCGGTCGGCTATCTTGCCGCGCAGCATGAAGGACCGATCTCGGCAGGCACATGGTGGGCGTTCGGCTACGTGTCGCTGTTCTCGCAGTTCATCGGCTTTTTTGCCTGGTACGCTGGCCTTGCCATGGGCGGCATTGCGCGCGTGAGTCAGATCCAGCTGATCCAGTTGTTCTTCACGATGGCGTTCTCGGCGCTGTTCTTTGGCGAGCACATTGACCCGATCACCTGGATCTTCGCAGCGGGCGTCGTGGTTACCCTGGCCATCGGGCGCAAGACCGCCGTCATCGCGCCCAAACCAGTGACCTCGGCGAGGATCTAGCCGAGCAGGCTGTCCGCCTGGAGCAAGCTCTCCAGGCATTGCTCCTGAATGCCGTAGAAGGTTTTCAGCTCCTGAATCTTAGCCAGCAGCTGCGCGGGATCGGCCGGAGTCGCGCGCTTCACCGCCAGAATCATCTTGTTCTTGTTGGTGTGTTCCAGCGAGATGAATTCGAACACTTTGGTCTCGTAACCGCACGCTTCCAGCAACAGCGCACGCAACGCATCGGTGACCATCTCGGCTTGCTGGCCCATGTGCAGGCCGTATTGCAGCATCGGCTTGAGCAGCGTCGGGCTCTGGATCTGCGAGCGGATCTGCTTGTGGCAGCAAGGCGAGCACATGATGATGGAGGCGCCGGAGCGAATGCCGGTGTGAATCGCATAATCGGTGGCGATGTCGCAGGCGTGAAGCGCGATCATCACGTCCAGCTCGCTGGGCGCCACAGTGCGCACGTCGCCACACTTGAACACCAGCCCCGGATGATCCAGCCGCGCCGCCGCGTCGTTGCACAGCGTAACCATGTCCTCGCGCAATTCCACGCCAGTCACGTTGCCTTGCGCCTGCAGCGTGTTGCTCAGGTAATCATGGATGGCGAACGTCAGGTAGCCCTTGCCCGAGCCGAAATCGGCGACCGTCACCGGTTGGTCGAGCCGAATGGGCGACGTTGCCAACGCGTGGGAAAACACCTCGATGAACTTGTTGATCTGCTTCCACTTGCGCGACATCGCGGGAATCAGCTCGTGCTGCTTGTTGGTGACACCAAGATCCACCAGAAACGGCCGGCTGAGCTCCAGATAACGCTTCTTCTCGCGATCGTGTTCTGCCGCAGGCGCCTGGCGCTGTTGTCCGGACTTGTTGCGGAACAGCGTGCTCTTGCCCTTCTTGCTGAACTCCAGCTGCACTTCATCGGTGAGCGAAAGCAAGTGCGCATTCTTGAACGCATCGGGAATCAATGTGGCGATCAGCGCCTGCGCATCGGTCAGCGGATGGTTCTTGGTGATGTCCCGGGTTTTGTAGCGGTAGACGAATGACAGGCAAGCCTGATCCTTTACCGTCACCGGTTTGATGATGACCCGCTGCAGGTCCACTTCATTCCCGACGTACTTGGCCAGTACCAGCTTGATCAGCGAGTTTTGCGTCAGGCAGGTCTCCAGCAGGCTGAGGAACTGAGCGCGGTGATCGGGCGCTGAAGCGGCGGCGGGAGCTGTTGCGGACATCGGATGAAGCCTCGGGAGCGAAAATGCGAGGGCGCTATTTTAGGCGTGTCCGACGATTGTGGTGGATTTAATTGCCGACCGGTCCGTAACGGGCCGGATCGATCAGCCAGCACGTCCAGGCAAGTACCTGCGCGCCTGCTCGACGGTCAGTCGAGCACCACCAGGCGATTGGGCAATTCATTGCGCGCATCAGTGACCGGCACACTTTCGCTCAGCACCTCGCCGCAGGAGCGGATGCATCCCAGAAACCCTTCCAGAATCCGCCCTTCTCTGACCTGCCCGGTGAAGGTGTCGACCATCGACCGCCAGACCTGATCGTCCACCCGCCGCGCGATGCCATCGTCGACGATGATCTCGACATAGCGCTCCGCTTCGCTGACGAATATCAGCACGCCGGTGCCGTTGACCGTCGCGTGCAGGTTCTGCTCGAGAAATTGACGCCGGGCCAGACTTCCCGCTCGCCAGTGCCGCACGGCGGCGGGCACCAGCCGCGTGGTGATGGCCGGCAGGCGGCAGAAGAACGCGACCGCAATGAAGGTGGCCACTTGCGTCACCAGCAGTTCGTTGGCGTTGAGCCAGCCGGGATAGAAATTGATCAGACCGGGCAACAGCATTCCGATGAACCCGGCCCAGATCAGCGGCACATAGGTGTAATCGTCGGCGCTGGCCGCCAGCACGGTCACAAGCTCCGCGTCGGTGACGCGTTCGACCGCTTCGATGGCCTCGGCCACCTGTCGCTGTTCGTCTTCATTGAGTAACGCCATACCACGCATCCTTATTGAGCTATCGACTACCAGCCACCGGAGGCACCGCCACCGCCAAAACTGCCACCGCCGCCACTCATTCCGCCCGAGCTCGATCCGCCCGAGCCCATACCGCCGGAGCCGAAGCCGCCCGAGCCGATGAAGCCGATCCCGTTGCCCCAGCGCATGCTGATGTAGCCGGCAATCACGAACAACGCAAAGAGCAGCAACGTGATTCGCCAGTCCGAAACCTCTTCTTCGCCGCCCGAGGCGCCAACGGCCGGTTCGGCCAGCGGATCGCCGCCGAGGACCTGCACGATCGCTTCAGTGCCACGGGTGATCCCGCCGACAAAATCGCCTTGTCTGAAAGCCGGGGTAATGATCTGGCTGATGATCACCGACGCCTGCGCGTCGGTCAGCCGGTCCTCCAGGCCGTAGCCGACCTCGATACGCACCTTGCGCTCGTCCCGGGCGACGATCAGCAGCGCGCCATTGTCCTTGCCCTTCTGCCCGATGCCCCAGTAGCGGCCGAGCTGGTAGCCGAAATCCTCGATGGTCGAGCCCTGCAGGTTCGGCACCGTCACGACCACGACCTGCTCGGTGCTGAGCTCCTCGTGCGCCCGCAGCATCTGGGACAGACGTTCCTTGCCGGGTGTGTCGAGCATGCCGGCGGTGTCCACCACCCGGCCGCTCAACGGCGGAAACGTCAGGTCAGCCTGCGCCCACTGCGCGCAGACACTCAGGCACAGCGTCAGAATCGCCAGCCACGCACGCCGCCGAACCCCGAGCATCAGAATTTCACTTGCGGCGCTTTGTCGGCGTCGGCGGCAGTGGCTTCAAAATTGGGCCGTACCGGCAGATCGCTGTACATCACCGAATGCCAAAGGCGACCGGGGAAGGTGCGGATTTCGGTGTTGTATTTCTCCACCGCAGCGATGAAGTCGCGCCGGGCAACGGCAATGCGGTTTTCAGTCCCTTCAAGCTGCGATTGCAGGGCCAGGAAGTTCTGGTTGGATTTCAGGTCCGGATAACGCTCGGAAACCACCATCAGTCGGCTCAGCGCCCCGGTCAGTTGTCCCTGGGCGTCCTGAAACTGCTTGAGTCTGGCCGCGTCATTCAGGGTGTTGGCGTCCACCTGGATCGATGTCGCCTTGGCGCGCGCCTCGATGACAGCGGTCAGCGTGTCCTGCTCCTGCTTGGCGTAGCCCTTGACCGTTTCCACCAGGTTGGGAATCAGATCGGCGCGCCGCTGATACTGGTTCTGCACTTGCGCCCAGGCCGCTTTGACCTGTTCATCGTAGGTGGGAATATTGTTGATGCCGCAGCCGGCCAACAAGGTGCTGAGGAGCATCAACAATGTCAGTGACAAATTGTAACGACTGCCCCGTATGTGCCCGTAACGCTCTATTTGCATGGCCTGCGCGCTCCTTGTTGTCGCTATTAATGGTTCCGGTCAGACATGACTTTAGCCAAATCGGATGATCCCCGGCATAATCCTGCCCCATCGCGTTGTCAGGGGTCTGGATTGCCAGACCGCAATCAGATAAAACTCGCTGCGCTACTGATGCTCATAAGAATCAGGAGTTCAGCGACTTCCCCGTCCTGACGACAATAAAAACCAAAGGTTCGACACCTGAAAAATGGCTGACCGGTATTACGCGCGAGTTGCCGCTACCGCCTTGAGAAAACCATTCATGAATAAGCTGTGTTTATTGAGTCTCGTCATCGGTCTGGCCAGCCAGTCGGCCTGGGCCGAGAACGCCGCCAGCCCTGCGGGCAACCTTTCTACACTCCAGGCCAAGAATGCGTTCGTTGCCAATCTGATGAAGCAGATGACGCTGGACGAAAAGATCGGCCAGCTGCGATTGATCAGCATCGGTCCGGAGATGCCCAAGCCGGAAATTCTCAAGGAAATCGCCGCCGGACGCATTGGCGGCACATTCAACTCCGTGGTCCTGCCTGACAACCGCGCCATGCAAGACGCCGCAGTTGCCCACAGCCGCAGCAAAATTCCGATGTTCTTCGCTTACGACGTCGTACACGGTCAGCGCACCATTTTCCCGATCAGCCTGGGTTTGGCTTCGACCTGGGACATGGACGCGGTCACCCGCGCCGGTCGCGTCTCGGCGATCGAAGCCGCTGCCGATGGCGTGGACATGACGTTCGCGCCAATGGTCGACATCACGCGCGATGCCCGCTGGGGCCGCAGCTCCGAAGGTTTCGGCGAAGACACGTATCTGGTTTCACGCCTCTCGGCGACCATGACCCGCGCCTTTCAGGGCACCAGCACTCAAGCGCCCAACAGCATCATGGCGGCGGTCAAGCATTTCGCGCTGTACGGCGCAGTCGAAGGCGGTCGCGACTACAACACCGTCGACATGAGCCCGGTGCGCATGCAGCAGGATTATCTGCCGCCCTATCGCGCCGCCATCGACGCCGGCGCGGGCGGTGTCATGGTCGCGCTCAACTCGATCAATGGCGTGCCGTCCACCTCTAACGCCTGGCTGCTGCAAGACGTGCTGCGCAAGGATTGGGGTTTCAAAGGCGTGACCGTCAGCGATCACGGCGCGATCAAGGAACTGATCGATCACGGGGTCGCCAAAGACTTCCGTGAGGCCGCCAAGCTGGCCATCAAGGCGGGCGTGGACCTGAGCATGAACGACAAGGCGTACGGCGAAGAACTGCCGGCGCTGGTGAAGAGCGGCGAAGTGTCGGTCAAGGAAGTCGACAATGCCGTGCGTGAGGTTCTGGGCGCGAAGTGGGACATGGGTCTGTTCGCCAACCCTTATCTGCGCATCGGCGCTGCGGTCGATGATCCCGCCGATCGCAACGCGGAAAACCGCCTGCATCGCGAAGAAGCCCGCGACGTCGCGCGCAAGAGCATCGTGCTGTTGAAAAACGAGCGCAACACCCTGCCGCTCAAGAAGCAAGGCACCATTGCCGTCATTGGCCCGCTGGCCAAAAGCTCGCTGGACATGATGGGCAGTTGGTCGGCAGCCGGTCTGGCGCGCCAGACCGTCAGCGCTTATGACGGCCTGGCCAATGCCGTGGGCGACAAGGCAAAACTGCTTTACGCGGCCGGTTCCAACGTGACCGACAACCAGGAAGCCATCGCTTACCTGAACAACATGGACGACAAGATTCATATCGACGGCCGTCCGGAACAGGAGATGATCGACGAAGCGGTCAAGGTCGCTCAGCAGTCGGATGTGATCGTCGCCGTCGTGGGTGAGTCGCGCAACATGTCTCACGAAGCCGCGAGCCGCGTCGACCTGGTTCTGCCAGGGCGTCAACGCGACCTGATCCGCGCGCTCAAGGCCACCGGCAAGCCGCTGGTGCTGGTGCTGATGAACGGCCGGCCGCTGGCGCTGGGCGAAGAAAACCAGTTGGCCGACGCCATGGTGGAGAGCTGGTTCCTTGGCACCGAAGGCGGCAATGCGCTGGCCGATGTCCTGCTGGGCGATTACAACCCGTCGGGCAAACTGCCGATGACGTTCCCGCGCTCCGTCGGTCAGGTGCCTGCGTACTACAACCACCTGAACACCGGCCGCCCGTATCGCCCGAACGATTCTAACTACACCTCGAACTACTTCGAAGAGCCGACCAGCCCGTTGTTCCCGTTCGGCTACGGCCTGAGCTATACGCAGTTCAGCGTCTCGGACATCACGCTGTCGATTAACAAGATGACGCGCAAGGACAAACTCACCGCCACCGTACAGGTCAAGAACACCGGCAAAGTCGCCGGAGAGACCGTGGTGCAGCTGTACCTGCGTGACGTCGCCGCTTCGCTCAGCCGTCCGGTCAAGGAGCTGAAGAACTTCCAGAAGATCATGCTCAAGCCGGGCGAAGAGAAATCCGTGAGCTTCACCGTGACAGAGCAAGACCTGAAGTTCTTCAATCCTTCTCTGCAATTTGCGGCCGAAGCCGGGGAGTTCAAGCTGATGATCGGCCTGGATTCAGAAGATGTGAAAGAAACAACGTTCAATCTGCTGTAGGCATCGCGGCCGGGGTGCGGTCCGTTTCGGCCGCACTCACACGTGCAGCGCTGCGATCCACGGACGACGTCTGGCGAGCGCACCTGCGCAGCTGCGCTGGACCGCGCCACGGCAAGTCGACTCAGGTTTTCGTCAATAACAAAAACAGTGTGAGCAGCCCGTCCGTCATCGGGATGACTCGCCACGGCGCCAACCGGATCGCCGCACATGACAGGCCCCTCCATGTCCCGCTCAGCGCGCCTCGCTCTCTCCGTTCTGCTGATTCTCGCCGGCGCGGTTCTCGTTGCTTCTCTGGCGATGCATCAGGCGCAGCGTCATGCACTCGAAGACGACGCGGCACGCGCCGAGGATCGCCTTTCGCTGTACGCGAATACGTTGCAGACACTTATCGAGCGCTACCGGGCATTGCCTGCCGTCCTCGCGCTGGACACGCAGATGCGCGCAGCCTTGAGCGGCCCCGTCAGCCCTGAAACCACGCAGGTGCTCAACGAAAAGCTGGAGCAGATCAACGGCGCCGCGCAGTCCTCCACCCTCGAGTTGCTGGATCGCGAGGGTCTCGCCGTGGGGGCCAGCAACTGGCGGCTGCCCAGCAGTTACGTCGGCCACAATTACGGGTTCCGGCCTTACTTCACGCAAACCAGGGCCAACGGCGTCGGCCGGTTCTATGCGGTGGGCGTGACCAGCGGCATTCCCGGCTACTTTCTGTCCAGCGCGGTGCGCGACGATGCCGGACAGTTCATTGGCGCGATGGTGGTCAAACTCGAATTTCCCGATCTGGAGCACACCTGGGCGCAGGGCGATGATCTGCTGTTGGTGAGTGACGCCAAAGGCATCGTGTTCATCGCCAATCACCCTGGCTGGCGCTATCGTGCGCTGCGCCCGCTGTCCGAACAGGATCGCGCAGAGCTGGCCAGCACTCGCCAGTACGATAAACAGCCGCTGACCTCGCTCACGCACACGTCACTGCGCACCTTCGGCGAGCACAGTCAGCTCAGCCGCGTTGTCGCTCCCGGCGAAGAAGCCGACTACTTGTGGCAATCGCTGCCGCTGCAGCCGGAAGGCTGGACGCTGCACCTGCTGCGCAAACCGCAGCCTGCCGACGAAGACATTCGCAATGCGGCGCTGGCGGCTGCCGGGACGTGGCTGACACTGGTCTTTCTGGGGCTTTTCCTTTACCAGCGCTGGCGGCTGGCCCGGATGCGTCAGCGCAGTCGCGAAGAGCTCGAACAACTGGTCGCCGCGCGCACGCGGGACCTGCAGACCGCGCAGGACGGTCTTGTCCAGTCGACAAAGCTGGCGGCGCTGGGGCAGATGTCCGCCGCCCTCGCCCACGAAATCAACCAGCCGTTGACCGCTCAGCGCATGCAGCTGGCGACCTTGCGCCTGCTGCTCGACCACGGCCGCGTCGAAGAAGCTGGCAAGGCGCTCGATTTGCTGGATCAGCAACTGACACGCATGGCTGCCCTGACCGGCCACCTCAAGACCTTCGCGCGCAAAAGCCCCAGCGGCCTGCGCGAACGCGTCGATCTGGCGTGCGTGGTCGATCAGGCGTTGTTGCTGCTGGACGCGCGCATCCGCGAAGAGCGCGTCAGTTGCGTGCTGGATCTGACGCGCCCGGCGTGGGTGCGCGGCGATGCCATTCGCCTCGAACAAGTGCTGATCAATCTGCTGCGCAACGCGCTGGACGCCATGCGCGACAAGCCCCTCAGGCGCCTGGAAATCCGCATCGATGACACCGGCGAGCATTGGCGCCTGACGGTCGGCGACAGCGGCGGCGGAATTGCCGATGAACACCTGGCCAACGTCTTCGATCCGTTCTTCACCACCAAACCGGTCGGCGACGGACTCGGCTTGGGACTGGCAGTGTCCTACGCCATCGTTCACGAGTCGGGCGGTCGTCTGAGCGCCGAAAACCTGAATAATGGCGCACGATTTTTCTTCTCGCTGAGCAAGGCTCCGGAGACTCAACCCCCATGCTGAATTCAGTGATCGTGGTCGATGACGAAGCACCGATTCGCGAAGCGGTCGAGCAGTGGCTATCGCTGTCCGGTTTCACCGTTCAGGTGTTCAGCCGGGCAGAGGATTGTCTGACGCACCTGCCGGCGCATTTTCCCGGTGTGATCCTCAGCGACGTGCGCATGCCCGGCATGGGCGGACTGCAATTGCTGGGAGCGCTGCAGGCGCGGGATCGCGATCTGCCGGTGATTCTGCTTACCGGCCACGGTGACGTGCCGATGGCAGTCGACGCCATGCGCGACGGCGCGTACGACTTCCTAGAGAAACCGTTCACGCCTCAGACACTGCTCGACAGCCTGCGCCGGGCGCTGGAAAAACGCGCGCTGGTGCTGGAAAACCGAAGACTGCTCGAGCAGGCGGACAGTCGCACGCGTCTGGACGCCACCCTGCTGGGGATGTCGCCGACGATGCAGACCCTCAGGCGTCAGGTGCTTGATCTGGCGCAACTGCCGGTGAACGTGCTGATACGGGGCGAAACCGGCAGCGGCAAAGAGATGGTCGCGCGTTGCCTGCACGACTTCGGTCCTCGCGCGAACAAGCCCTTCGTGGCGGTCAATTGCGCGGCGATCCCTGAGCAGCTGTTCGAAGCAGAGCTCTTCGGTCATGAAAGCGGTGCGTTCACCGGGGCGCAAGGCAAGCGCATCGGCAAACTGGAATTCGCAGACGGCGGCACGGTGTTTCTCGACGAAATCGAAAGCATGCCGCTGGCTCAGCAGGTCAAACTGCTGCGCGTGATCCAGGAGCGCCGACTGGAACGGCTGGGATCGAACCAGAGTATCGAGGTCGATCTGCGGATCATCGCCGCGACCAAGCCGGACTTGCTGGAAGAGGCGAAAGCCGGGCGTTTCCGCGAAGATTTGGCCTATCGCCTGAACATCGCCGAGCTGCGGCTGGCACCGCTCAGGGACCGACGCGAAGACATCCCGATGCTGTTCAGTCACTTCTCGCGCAACGCGGCGGAGCGCCTCAGCCGCAGCGCGCCGGTGTTGAGCGGTGAACAGCTGAGCCACCTGCTCAGCCACGACTGGCCGGGCAACGTGCGCGAACTGGCCAATGCCGCCGAACGCCAGGTGTTGGGGCTGGACGGGCCTGCTGTGCAGCAGGGCATCCCGGCGGGGCAGTCGCTGGTGGCGCAGCAAGAAGCCTTCGAAGCCCATTGCATTCGCTCGGCGCTCAGGCGCCACCGAGGCGACATCAAGGCGGTCATGCACGAACTGCAACTGCCCCGCCGCACGCTGAACGAGAAGATGCAGCGGCACGGGTTGGTGCGCGAGGACTTTCTGGCTGAGGGTAATGCTCAGCGCTGACCTAGGCCGAGCAAGACCGGTTTCAGCGAGTCTTATGATGAACACGGGGTGTACGCGACACCCGCGACGGGCGCGGCGTACGCGACGGGCGCGACGGGCGCGGGTGCGCGGGTGCGCGGGATCTCTAGGACCGGCTTCAGCCGGGAACAGGCCTTCATGAACACCTTCAATTCAGCGGCGCGACACCCGACGCTTTCCCGGCTGAAGCCGGTCCTACGAATGCACCCAGAGCACGCGGCGGGCGCGGCGGGCGCGGCATCTGTAGGACCGGCTTCAGCCGGGAACAGGCCTTCATGAACACCTTCAATTCAGCGGCGCGACACCCGACGCCTTCCCGGCTGAAGCCGGTCCTGCGAAAAGCACGTGACGCACGTGGTCATGACACCTCACGCCCGCAGGACAATGAGCGGATTTTCGCTCAGGATTTTCGGGGAGCAAGCGGATTTCCGCTCATCGCCTGCCCCAAACCCCTTCTAAACCGGGCCTCTGGGCCGTGGCACGGCTCCTGCTATCACACTCGCCAGACCGCATCGCTGCGCTCCTTCTAAAAACAATGATTGCAGGAAAACCTATGGCTATCCCCAACTCTGTGTCGAACGGCTCGACGGCTGCAACAGCCGCCGAGAAAACCACCGGCAGTCGTCTGAAATCCATTTTCAGCGGCTCCGTCGGGAACATGGTCGAATGGTACGACTGGTACGTCTACGCCGCATTCTCCCTCTATTTCGCCAAAGTCTTCTTTCCCAAAGGCGATACCACCGCACAACTGCTCAATACCGCCGCGATCTTTGCCGTGGGCTTTCTGATGCGCCCGATCGGTGGCTGGCTGATGGGCCTCTATGCCGACCGCAAAGGCCGCAAAGCCGCACTGATGGCCTCGGTGCTGTTGATGTGCTTCGGGTCGCTGATCATCGCGTTGACCCCAGGCTACGAGACCATCGGTGTCGGCGCGCCGATCATGCTGGTGCTCGCTCGCCTCATGCAGGGGCTGTCGGTGGGTGGCGAATACGGCACTTCCGCCACTTATCTCAGCGAGATGGCGACCAAAGAGCGCCGCGGCTTTTATTCCAGCTTCCAGTACGTCACCTTGATCTCCGGCCAGCTCATCGCCCTGGCCGTGCTGATCGTGCTGCAGCAGGTGCTGACCACCGAGCAGTTGAATGAATGGGGCTGGCGTATCCCGTTCGCCATCGGCGCGTTGTGTGCAGTGGTGGCGCTGTTCCTGCGCCGCGGCATGGAAGAAACCGAATCCTTCACGCGCAAGAAAGAAGCCCCGAAAGAAAGCCTGATGCGCACGTTGATGCGTCATCCCAAAGAGCTGATGACGGTCGTCGGCCTCACCATGGGCGGCACGCTGGCGTTCTACACCTACACCACCTACATGCAGAAGTATCTGGTCAACACGGTCGGCATGAGCATTTCCGACTCCACCACCATTTCTGCCGCGACCTTGTTCCTGTTCATGTGCCTGCAGCCGGTCATCGGCGCGCTGTCCGACAAGGTCGGCCGTCGTCCGATCCTGATCGCCTTCGGCGTGCTGGGAACGCTCTGCACTGTGCCGATCCTGAGCACGCTGCACACGATCCAGACGTGGTGGGGCGCGTTCTTCCTGATCATGGCCGCGCTGATCATCGTCAGCGGCTACACGTCGATCAACGCGGTGGTCAAAGCGGAGTTGTTTCCGACCGAGATCCGCGCGCTCGGCGTCGGGCTGCCTTACGCGTTGACCGTATCGATATTCGGCGGCACTGCTGAGTACATTGCTTTGTGGTTCAAGAGCATTGGCATGGAGACCGGCTACTACTGGTACGTCACCGCGTGCATCGCGGTTTCTCTGCTGGTGTACGTGTTCATGAAGGACACCCGCAAGCACTCCCGCATCGAGACCGACTGACCGAATCAGCGTCGCAACGGCCCTGCCAGGCCGGTTTGCTGGAGCAAGAGCACCAGAAAAGCCGGATCAGCGCCGGCTTTTCAGACGCCAAGCCATGGGGCAGCCACGCAAATGGCTGCCCTTTTTGCTGCCGTGAACGCGGCTAAGTCGCTGAAACCGCTGGCCCTTTGCGTAGTATCAATTTCAGCGATGTTCGCTACTAATGCGATTGACTTCTTAATAATCCAGACGCGAGTAAAGTTAACTCCATACCGAGTTACCACTTAATTAAATAGATCTGGAGCAACTACCATGAAAACTAACAAACTGATCTTCGGCCTGGCCTTCTCGATTCTTGCCAGCAGCGCTTTTGCACTTCCAGCTGTCGATGCCAGCAAACACGTGAATGCCCCTGTCGTTGCAGAAAACGGTTCTTCCCATACCAACATTGGTCGCGTTGCTGCTGACGGTGCTGACCACGTAGGTGCCAACCGCGTTGCCGCTGACGGTGCTGACCACGTAGGTGCCAATCGCGTTGCCGCTGACGGTGCTGATCACGTAGGTGCCAATCGCGTTGCCGCTGACGGTGCTGACCACGTAGGTGCCAACCGCGTCGCTGCTGACGGTGCTGACCACGTAGGCGCCAACCGCGTTGCCGCTGACGGTGCTGACCATGTTGGTGCAAATCGCTTCGCTGCTGACGGTGCCGATCACGTGGGTGCAAATCGCTTGAGCTGATTTTAAAAGGCTCATCCTCTAGCCCGGCTTTTGCCGGGCTTAATTTCTTTCTGCAGCAACAACCCGTTACAACCCCCGGAATACCTAACGTTCGATCGCCGCCTGGCAGATTTCCCCTGATCCTGATCCACTTGCGCAACTAGGCTTCAGCTTGCACCTATCCTCAGCAACGCAAAGCCATAAAAATTTCCAACCACAAAACTAACGACAAGTCAACAGACAAAACTGACGATGCCGCTGTTTTTTGCCCCGTTTCGGTTCAGCCTCCGCTGAAACGCTTTAAAACCGGGCGCTCCAGCCAACTATCAATTTTAGCGATGGTCGTTAGCAATGTTGTTAACTTCAACTTAATCCGTGCGCGCGTATTATTAGCTCCATACCCAAGTTGAAAAAATTATTGAACTTTCGCTGGAGCGAACATCATGAAAACTTCAAATATCCTGTTTGGCCTTAGTCTTTCCATCCTGGCATCGAGCGCTTTCGCTCTGCCTGTTTCTGACACTCATTCGGCATTGAATGGCACTGTTGTTGCGGAAGGTGGTTCGTCTCACACTAACGCTTCGCACACTGGTTCTTACCGTCAAGCCTCTGATGGCGCCGATCATGTTGGCGCAAATCGCCTGGCAGCAGACGGTGCCGACCACGTCGGTGCAAACCGTCAGGCCGCTGATGGCGCTGACCACGTCGGTGCAAATCGCCTCGCAGCAGACGGCGCCGATCACGTTGGTGCAAACCGTCAGGCCGCAGATGGTGCAGACCACGTTGGCGCAAACCGCCTGGCAGCCGACGGTGCCGATCACGTCGGTGCGAACCGCGTCAGCTGATCCGTTTCAACACGCTCTACGTTTCACGCTTCACGTTCCACCTCCCGAACTCCCTTTGTAGCCCGGCATATGCCGGGCTTTTTTTTGCCCGCAGGTTGGTCAGGTCTGGAATAGCGCGTGAATGCCTTGCACTATGACGGGCCTCATCCTCTGCGGACGTCATTGCCGATCCGCTGTGTAGAAGCACTTTTCAGGAAATGCGCCATGTCAGATGAAATTCATTTCTACGAACCCTCCAAGGGCCACGGCCTGCCGCACGACCCGTTCAACGCGATCGTGGGCCCACGGCCGATTGGCTGGATTTCGTCGAAAGATGCGCAAGGCATGCTGAACCTCGCGCCGTACAGCTTCTTCAATGCGTTCAACTATGTGCCGCCGATCATTGGTTTCTGCAGCATCGGTCGCAAGGACAGCCTGAACAATATCGAGCAAACCGGCGAGTTCGTCTGGAATCTGGCGACGCGCCCGTTGGCCGAGCAAATGAACCTCAGCTGCGCAGCAGTGGCAGCCGACGTCAACGAATTCGAGCTGGCGAATCTGACCGCCGAGCCCTCGAAGATCGTCTCGGTGCCGCGCGTGAAAGAGACGCCCGTGGCCTTCGAGTGCAAGGTGACGCAGATCATCCAGCTGCAGCGCGCCGACAAGGAAGTCGTGCCGAGCTGGTTGATTCTGGGAGAAGTGGTGGCGATTCATATCGCCAAGCGGCTGCTCAAGGACGGCGTCTATGACACCGCGGCCGGCGAGCCGATCTTGCGCGGCGGCGGCCCCGCCGATTATTTCCAGCTGGGGCCAGAGTCGTTGTTCAAGATGTACCGCCCCAAAGCCTGATCAGTCCTGAGCGAACATCAGTTCGCCTTCGGATGTAACGTCGATCAGGCGCTCAAGTTCCTCGACCGCAGCCTGATCGGCGGCCAGCGCGGTTTTGAATGTCTGATCGAGCAGTACACGATGGAAAGTCGGCGCGCCACCGGCGCCCAACCCTTTGACGGCGATGGCGGCGCTGTAGCCTTCGTTGCCCGGGACGGCGGCCGACACCGCTTCGTAATGCTGGAATTCTTTGCGTGCCATGAATCGAAAACCCTGCCTTGGTGAGAAGGCCGGGATTTTAAACCGTCAGCAGCACTTTGGCGCCCGTTCAATGATGGAGGGCGTGGGGCATCAACCGGCTTTGCGCATGTCGCCCATCTGGGCCGAGGCTTCGGCTTGAGCCGCACTGATGGTCGCGAAGGTCTGGAAATCCAGACTGCTCACCAGCCGCTCGGTCACCAGGTCAGCGAACACTTGGAGTTCGGGGTTGGAAAACCAGTCATTCATCGCCGATCGGTCAGCCCACGATCCACTGACCATCCAGACGTCGTCCTCGATCAGCGATTGTTGCAGGACAAAGTGCATGCAACCGGCGGCCTTGCGAGCAGGCGCGAGTAATGCGCTCAAGCGTGCGCCCACTTGCGCGCTGTTGCCGGCGCTCGAGCGAACTGATACGAGATGGCTCACGACTGATTGGCTGTGCATGGTCTGCGCTCCTTTTGATGCAGCCACAATCACGAAAGGCGTTGTGGCCGGAAGTGAAGATTAGGGGGACGCGGGTCAATCCCGTTAGCCGATTACTGCCAGGTTATTGCCTGATTCTGCGCTGGTAACCCGGCGCATGCAGTAATGAGCACCGGATTTGCCTGCTGCTGCATCGGACTTTCAAGCAATCGTCCCGGCATTACAGGGCCTTTCGTCGCGACAGGCATGAAGCGTTGGCAGAATCAGGCAATCATCCGACAGGATTCGCCTAACGCTTGCGCTTGCACAAAAATAAGCTGTGCTGCATCAACGCTCCGCCAGAGGAATTTCCCGATGTTGCCATCCGCTCTTGAGCCTACCGTATCGGACAGCCGCCCCATGCCTGAGCTGAGCGCGCAGTTGGAGCAGCAGCGTGCTGAGCTGGCCGACCTGATCCGCCGTCATGCGCCTACCGATGGCAGCTTCCAGACGGTGATCAAGCAACTGTTCATGGTGCGTCACGACCGTCCGCTGCAATCGGTGCCTGGCCTTGTACAACCGGCGTTGTGCATCATGGCCCAGGGCCGCAAGGACGTGACATTGGGTGGCGAAGTGTTCACCTATGATCCGCTCAACTACTTGGTGTTGTCAGTCGCACTGCCGATCAGCGGCAAGGTGATTCACGCGACGCCGGAAGACCCTCATCTGGCCATGCGCCTGGACATCGATCCGGCCGACATTAACGCGCTGATCGCCGAGGCGGGTCCCATGAGCGTGCCAACCCGGCCGAGCGGGCGCGGCATGTATGTCGAGCGCATCGACGCGCAGTTGCTCGACGCCGTCATCCGCCTGATTCGCCTGCTGGACAGCCCGAAAGACATTCCCATGCTGGCGCCGTTGATCACTCGGGAGATTCTTTACCGCCTGCTGCGCGGGAGTGAGGGATATCGTCTGTACGAAATTGCCATCTCGAATTGCCAGACCCATCGCGTCAGCCAGGCGATCAAATGGCTGAACAGCCATTTTCAGCAACCGCTGCGCATTGAGGAACTGGCCAGGGAGGTCAATCTGAGCGTCTCGACGCTGCACCACCGTTTCAAGGCAGTGACCGCCATGAGCCCGCTGCAGTACCAGAAGCAGCTGCGTTTGCAGGAAGCCCGGCGGTTGATGCTGTCCGACGGCCTCGAAGCGTCGGCAGCCGGTTACCGAGTGGGATACGAAAGCCCGTCGCAGTTCAGCCGCGAATACAGCCGTTTGTTCGGCGCGCCACCCCTGCGAGACTTGGCGCGCCTGCGCAAAACACTGTGATCACACGGCGCGGATGACGTGCTTGATCTCCTGGAACGCTTGCAAGCCCCACGGGCCCAGCTCGCGTCCCAGACTGCTCTGTTTGTAACCGCCCCATGCCGCCTGCGCAAAGATGACCTGTGGCGCGTTGATCCAGACCAGCCCCGCCTGCAATGCATTGGCGACCCGCTCGGCATTCGCGGTGTCGCCACTGACCACGCTGGCGACCAGACCGAACTGGCTGTCGTTGGCCAGTGCGATCGCTTCAGCCTCTGAACCGAAGCCGCGCACACACAGTACTGGGCCGAATATCTCTTCGCGCCACAGCGCACTGTCCAGCGGCACCTGAGTGAACACCGCCGGTTGCAGGAAATACCCGCGAGGTTGATTGTCGGGACGTCCTCCGCCACACAGCAGACGTGCCCCGGCTTGCTTGCCAGCCTCGATATGGGCAATCACCCGCTGGTATTGCGCCTGATTGACCAGCGGCCCCATTTCGGCGCCTTCTTCAAGCGGGCCGGCCACCTTGATCGACTCAGCCTTGGCGACGAGGCGTTCGAGAAACGGCTCCAGCAGCGCTTGCGCGACCAGCACCCGGCTGGTGGCTGAGCACATCTGGCCTGCGTTGAAGTAACCGCCGCCACTCGCCAGTTCCACTGCCAGGTCCAGATCGGCATCGGCGAGCACCAGCAATGACGATTTGCCGCCCAGTTCAAGGCTTACGCCCTTCACGGTCTCAGCCGCACGCTGCATGACCTGCACGCCCACCGCATTGCTGCCGGTGAAGGATATTTTCGCGACGCCCGGATGCCCGGACAGCGGCGCACCGACCGCTGCGCCAGTGCCGCATACCAGGTTAAAGACGCCGCCGGGCAGTCCGCTGGACGCGATGATATGCGCCAACTCCAGTTCCGCCAGTGGCGTCACTTCCGAAGGTTTCAGCACTACGCAGCAACCTGCCGCCAGCGCGGGCGCCAGCTTCCAAGCGGTCGTCACCATCGGAAAATTCCAAGGCACGATCAGGCCGACGACCCCACATGGCTCACGACGCAGTCGCGCGGTGAAGTCGTCGCTCGGCAGCTCCACGGCGGTGTTCTGCTGACCATCGGATGCCTCCGCCAGCGCCGCGTAATAATTGAACGTGGCGATCACGTCATCGACGTCGATGCCTGCTTCGAAGGCTGGCTTGCCATTGTTGCGACACTGCAGTTCGATCAGTTTTTCACGCTTGGCCGCCACGCCCGCGGCAATGTTGCGCAGGATCATCGCGCGCGCCGCGCCTGTGGTTTTTGACCAGGCCTCAAAAGCCTGGCGAGACGCCTGAACGGCGTCATCCACCGCCCTGGCGTCGCCGCCGGTCACAATGGCCAGACGCTCCTCGGTCGAAGGATTGATCACCGTCAGTTGCTCGCCGCCGGTACGCCATTGCCCATCGATATACAGTCCAGCCAAAACCGGGTTCAACACAGTTGCCTCACTCACGATGCTTTCAGTCCGTTCATCCAGCCACGCTGGTCAATTTCAATCACGGTCGGGCCGTTGCGTTCACTGGCGGCACGCAATGCAGCTTTCAGTTGCTCGACTTCGACCACCGTTTGGGCCGAGCAACCCAGGGCTTTGGCGACGCCGATGAAGTCAGGCGTGTAGATGTCCACGCCGACCGGCTCGATGGCGCGGTTGACCATGTATTTCTTGATCTCTTCGTAACCCTGGTTATTCCACAGCAACACGATGATCGGCGTCTTCGCTTCAACGGCGCTGGCAAGCTCGGACAAGGTGAATTGCAAACCACCGTCGCCGATCAGGCACGCCACCGGGTTGCGTTCGCCTGAGTCCTGACTGCCAAGCCAGGCCCCCACCGCCGCAGGCAGCGCATAACCCAGCGTGCCGTAGCCGGTGGAGGAATTGAACCAGCGGCGGGGCTCGTCCAGATCCAGCGTCAGGTTGCCGGTATAGACCGGCTGTGTGGAGTCGCCGACGATCACGGCCTTCGGCAAGACCTCGAGCACCGTGCGCAGGAACAGCGTCTGCCCGCGCGTCGCCTGATCCCAGCTCGCATCGAGCGTGGTTTTCAGCGCGGCGGCTCGTGCCTGTCCCCAGCCCTCACTGCGCGGCGTCGAAGCCTCGTTTTTCACAGCGGCTACCAGCGCCTCGGCGGCCGTGCCGGCGTCGGACACCAGCGCCACTTTCGGCGGGAAGTTGCGCACCGTCTGGTCTGGATCGATGTCGATACGCAGCAGCGTGCCCGGGATCTTGAAGTGCCCCTGAAAAGTAATGTCGTAGTCGGTTTCTGCCAGCTCTGTTCCGATGGCCAGCACCACGTCGGCGGCCTCGATGATCTCGCGCGTCGGATCGAGCGACTGCGTAGAGCCGATGAGCAAGGGATGGCTGGCAGGCAACATGCCTTTGGCGTTGATCGTCAGCGCGACAGGCGCGTCCAGGTATTCGGCCAGATCCGTCAAAGGCGCCGCGGCATCGATCGCGCCGCCGCCTGCCAGAATCAGCGGTCGTCTGGCACCTGCCAGCAGCGCCGCCATTTGCTTGATTGTCGCGGGCGCAGGCCCCGCGCGGGTGACCGAGACAGGTTGGCTGTCGAGCAAGTGATCGGCGTTTTCCACCAATACATCCAGCGGGATCTCGATGTGCACCGGGCGAGGACGGCCGGCCTGAAACAGCGCAAAGGCGCGCGCCAGTACCGCCGGCAGTTCGTCAGCCGACATCAGCGTGTGGGAAAACGCCGCAACGCCCGCCACCAACGCGCCCTGGGCCGGCAGTTCGTGCAGCTTGCCCCGCCCGCCGCCCAGTTGACTGCGCGATTGCACACTGGAAATCACCAGCATCGGAATCGAATCGGCATAAGCCTGGCCCATGGCGGTGGTGATGTTGGTCATGCCCGGGCCGGTGATGATGAAGCACACACCCGGTTTGCCACGGGTACGCGCGTAGCCATCGGCCATGAAGCCTGCGCCCTGTTCATGGCGCGGGGTGATATGGGTGATCGACGAACTGGCCAGTCCGCGATACAGCTCGACGGTATGCACGCCCGGAATGCCGAACACCCGCTCGACGCCATAACCTTCCAGTAACTTGACCAATACTTCGCCGCACGTCGCCATGTGTCAGGGCCCTTAATTCAGTGTGATGACATCTGCGCCGCTCGCCGGACTGCGCCCGCTTGAGCATGCGCGGTCATTGGACCTGCGCGGCCATATCGGTGACAACGCAAAAAATGTCATGCTTAGCCATGTCTCCAGCTCATGCCTCGCGCCTGCCATGAAACGTCTGCCTCCCCTGCCCGCTCTGCACACCTTCCTGATCACGGCCCGTTGCTGCAATTTCACGCGTGCGGCGCAGCTGTTGCACATCACTCAAGGGGCGGTCAGCCGACAGATTTCTGGGCTGGAGAGCCACTTGGGCTATCGCCTCTTCCACCGCCAGGCCCGGGGTTTGAGCCTGACCGCACAAGGTCGGGCGTTTTTTCCCCGCATCGAGCAGATCTTCAGCTTGCTCGAGGATGCGGTCGACGAGGTGGGCACGGCGCGCCAGGCACTGCAGTTGAAGGCGCCGACCTGCATCACGCGATGGCTGCTGCCGCGCTTGATGCAATGGCAAAAAGAACGGCCCGATGTCCCCGTGGAACTGACGACCACCATCGCTCACGGCGTGGACTTTCGACGAGAGCGCTTCGATGCGGCAGTGGTCTACGGCGCTCATCCCGGCGACTCGATGAACGTCCATCACCTGTTCGACGAACAGCTCACGCCTGTCTGCTCCCGATCGCTGATCGGCGAGTCGCAACCGCTCGCACAATACAGCGACCTGGAACGACACATGCTGCTGCACCCCACGCTGGACGAGCAAGACTGGACGCAGTGGTTGAAAGCGGCGGGCACCCGGCTGAGCAACGTCGGCAAGGGTCAGCATTTCGATACGATGGACCTGGCGATGACAGTGGCGTCTCAAGGGTCAGGCGTGGCCATGGGCGATTGGGCCCTGATCGGCGAAGACCTGAGCGCAGGTCGGCTGGTCACACCGTTCGAGCTCAAGCTCAGAACGGGTGCGGCGTACTATTTCGTCTACCCGGAGCGCGCGACCGTCCCTGCACAACTCAATGAACTGCTGGACTGGCTGAAGACCCAGGCTGCCCAGCGACAGATTGCGCACTGACTGCCCCAAACGGCTGCATGAGCGCATCTCTGGCAGCCGCGCGGTCGATATAAACATTCAATCCCGATCCCTGCGCCATGATGGCCATCGGCGCCTACACTGACCTTAACGGTAGAAATTCATTTTTGACCGGATCGAGGCAGACGTCATGAAAACCACAATAAAAAGGCAGTGCGTTTATGTAGCCGCCGTTGTGACCGTACTCAGCATCTATGCAGCGGGCGCCTACAGGATCGAGCAGCTTCGCAGTGAACCGCGCATGGCGGTGGTCTGCACCTTCGGCCATTGCATGCCGACGGACGCCAGTTTCAGCGCCCTGCGCTGACGATCACAGGTTTCGAGCTCGGTGAATCGATACACGCGGCTATCGATTAGCAAGCTAACGGACTAGACTGGACCCACTTTTCCCGCGCAGGTCTGCGTGGGTCAACTTGCCAGTTCGAGTCTTTTCCGTGACGAGCCTCCACCAAACCCGCCCGGACATCCGCAGCATTCTGTTCGCGTTGATGATGGCTGTATTTCTCAGCGCGCTGGACCAGACCATCGTGGCGGTGTCGATGCCCGCCATTTCTGCTCAATTCAAAGACTTCGACCTGCTGGCCTGGGTGATCTCGGCCTACATGGTCGCCCTCACCGTGGCCGTGCCGATCTACGGCAAACTCGGCGACCTGTACGGGCGACGTCGCCTGATGTTGTTCGGCCTCAGCACCTTCACGATTGCCTCACTGTTCTGCGCCATGGCCCAGAGCATGGAGCAACTGGTGCTGGCGCGGGTGCTGCAAGGCATCGGCGCGGGCGGCATGGTCTCGGTCAGTCAGGCCATCATCGGCGACATCGTGCCGCCTCGCGAACGTGGGCGATATCAGGGTTATTTCAGCGGCATGTACGCGGCGGCCAGTGTGGCGGGGCCGGTTCTGGGCGGATTCATGACCGAATATCTGTCGTGGCGCTGGGTGTTCATCATCAACCTGCCGCTGGGCTTCGCAGCGTGGTGGGTGGCACGCAAGACCCTCGTCGGGCTGCCGGTTCCGCAGCGTAAACCGATCATCGATTACCTCGGGACGGTGCTGATGATCATCGGCCTGACGGCCTTGCTCCTTGGCATCACTGAAATCGGTCAAGGCCACAGCTGGCGGGACGAACACGTGCAGTTGCAACTGGGCGTGGCGCTGCTGGCGCTGGTGGTCTTCGTCCTCTACGAACGCCGCACCCGCGAGCCGTTGCTGCCGATGCACCTGTTTACAAATCGCAGCGCGGTTCTGTGCTGGTGCACGATTTTCTTCACCAGTTTCCAGGCGATTTCGCTGATCGTTCTGCTGCCGCTGCGCTTCCAGACCGTCACCGGTGGCGGTGCCGACAGCGCTGCACTGCACTTGATGCCGCTCGCCATCGGCATGCCGATGGGCGCGTACTTCGGCGGGCGCAGAACTTCGCTGACGGGGCGCTACAAGCCCATCATCCTTACCGGTGCGCTGCTCATGCCGCTGGCAATCCTCGGCATCGCCTTCACGCCGCCGCAGTCGGCGCTGCTGACCGGGCTGTTCATGGTGCTGACGGGGATCGCCAGCGGCTTGCAGTTCCCGACTTCACTGGTCGGGACGCAGAACTCGGTGGAGATGAAAGACATGGGCGTGGCCACCAGCACCACCAATCTGTTCCGCTCATTGGGCGGTGCCGTCGGCGTGGCGAGTATGTCCGCTCTGTTGCTGGCGATGCTCGCGGGTTCCGGGATTGCCCAGGCAGACCACAGCATGATCGGCGTCGAAGGCAGCTCCGGCAACCTGTTGATGGACAGCCTGCACGCAGCCAGCGGCCCCGCGCTGGATCTGTTGCGTGGACAACTGTCGATGACGTTCCAGCACCTGTTGATGGGCAGCGCCGCGGTATCGCTGCTGGGTCTGGCGGCGGCGCTGGCGATGCCCAATCATCTGCTGCGCGGGCGCGAAGACAAGGACCGCTGAACCCGTGCCCGGAACCTGTGGGACTGCTTCCCACAGGTGTTGACTCAAAGACCCGACAACTCAGCCGTTGTAATACCCCACGGCAACCAGGAAATGGCCCACTTTACGGACGTACGCGTGTTTGCGTTCGATCTTGCTGGTGACCGGATTACGCCAGCGATACTCGTACTCGCCTTCGGCCTGCTTTTTGATCATCTCCAGTATCGGCGCCCCCACCGGCTTGCCTTCCGGGTCCTTGACCTTGCTGAAATCGGTATTCACCAGCCGCAGGTTGGTGCCGTGGGCGACGTATCGCTTGGTGTCAACGTCGACCACGAACACATAAAGGTCATCTTGCAGGAATCCGCCCTTGAGGCCATTGATGGCCTGAACGGTGCCCTCCGAGTCCTGTTCGAGCGCCTTGGACGCCTTGTTCAGCAAGGCGCGAGCTTGCTCGGGCGACGCACGGGGCAAGTAATAGCCCACCGCCAGAACGCGGTCGCCGATGCGCTGAAAATACACGCGCTTGCGCTCGACCTTGCCATCGCGCCAGTTCTGCCAGCGGTATTCGGCCTGTTGAATGCCGGCGCTTTCCGGGGTCTGCAACACCTGCTTGAAGGCCTTCTGCAAATCGGGATCGAGGACCGAAGAAACGTCGCGCCCGATGAGCACGACAGAGGGCCCGCCGCTGGCCAGCATGATGCCGTTGGTGTCGGTCACGAACACATAACGCTCACCATCGACGAACTCGCCCTGACGACTGAATTCGGCCAATGCCTTGTCGCCTTGCTGCTGATAGCGCGCCACCGCTTTTTCCAGCAACGCTCTGGCGGCTGGAGCCTCTTGCGCTTCATCGCCCGTCGCCCACGCCTGGCCGATGCACAGGCAGGCCAGCAAGCCGAAAATTTGCCTTCTCAACGCTCCACATCCTGAAACGACCGGCATCGCGCTCACCCCGTTTTTATTGGTTTGGCAGCAAGCTTAGACGGACGATGGCAATAGGGAAGCATTCGGGCGCTGGATGAACGGCGTGCACATCCTCAAGAGGCAGCGGCAGGCTGTCGCGTGGCTGAATGCGAAGATGAATTCAGGTAAAGGCTCGGTAAACCTCCTGTTCAATCGGAAAGAACGAATGTATAGATGCAGGCTAAGCGCCACACAGTTATAGTCCAACGCGTGAACAGGCCGAACGGCGTGGCTTGCAGACGATATGACGGGGACTGGAGGCGAATCAGGCGAGTCGCGCGACGGCCTCGGGCGCAGGGTCGCGCAGCGCCGGGCTGAAGCGCAGCATGTCCAGCACGGTTTCGACAAGACGTTCGGCGTCGTCGTACAGCGAGAAGCTGTCAGGCACCAGCAGCCACTGACCGAGAATGCCGTGAATATAAGCGTGCAGACACAACGCGCCGCGCCGGGGGTTCAGGTCGGCGGGCAACTGTCCCTGACGCGCAGCATTACCCAGCGCAAGTGCAATGCGCTCATTGGCATCGAGCCAGACCGACTGACGCTGACGGCGCATGTCACACATTTCATCGGTGAACTCGAATTTATGAAACAGGATTTCATTGATGCGGCGGGTTTTGGGATCTTGTGCAACTTGCTGAAACAAATGAATCAGAAGTTTTCGCGTCCAGCCAAGTGGATCGACTTCGTCTTCGCTCTCGCTGGCCCTGGCCATTTCCTCCAGCGGCTCGTGCAGGCTGTCGAGCATCGCCTGCACCAGATCGGCCTTGTTGCTGAAGTGCCAGTAGATGGCGCCTCGGGTCACCCCCGCCAGCGCAGCGATGTCTGCCAAGGTCGTGCGCGCAACGCCACGGTCGTAAAAAGCCTGCTCAGCGGCTTCAAGAATCTGCCTGCGGGTTTCCTGGGCTTCCTCTTTCGTGCGACGGACCATGGCAGTAAATCCTCAATAAAAATGCTTCAGGCTCTCTGGTCGAGTGGCCTGAACAGCATGCCGGGCGGCCTTTGTAATGCCTTGTCCCGGACCTACAATCGATGCCCCCGCTGCGTTCGAGTGTCGCAGGCGCGGGTGTTTACAAACAACCGTGAACGTAAGTATATTCATTAGCTTGCTACTTATCCAGCCGGAACGCTTAAACACCCCTTCCACTTTTCATGAGCCATGCTCCTGACCCGAGGATCTTCATGCAATTCAAGCCAGCTGTTACCGTACTGGTCACTGCCGC
This sequence comes from Pseudomonas sp. efr-133-TYG-103a, assembly GCF_030209235.1. Taxonomy (NCBI): domain Bacteria; kingdom Pseudomonadati; phylum Pseudomonadota; class Gammaproteobacteria; order Pseudomonadales; family Pseudomonadaceae; genus Pseudomonas; species Pseudomonas sp. efr-133-TYG-103a. The sequence goes on along the minus strand of NZ_JARVSK010000006.1, from coordinate 219,682 downwards.
CGCCTTGGCATCGCTGCTCAGCGGATGCAGTAAAAAGGAAGACGCGGCCGCGGCTGCACCACCGCCCCCTCAGGTCGGCGTCGTGACTATCCAGCCTCAAGCCTACACACTGATTTCCGACCTGCCAGGCCGCACCACGGCTTATCGCGTCGCCGAAGTGCGTCCACAGGTCAACGGCATCATTCTCAAACGGCTGTTCACCGAAGGCTCCGACGTGAAGGCCGGTCAGCAGCTGTATCAGATCGACCCGGCGGTCTATGAGGCTAACCTCAACAGCGCCAAGGCGACTTACGACTCCAACAAGTCGCTCGCTGATCGCTACAAGCAGTTGATCAACGAACAGGCCGTCAGCCGTCAGGAATACGACACCGCCGTTGGCAATGCTCGCCAGGCTCAGGCCGCCGTGCAGACTGCCGAGATCAACCTGCGCTACACCAAAGTGTACGCGCCGATTTCCGGTCGCATCAGCCGCTCGCTGGTCACCGAAGGTGCGCTGGTCAGCAACGGCCAGGCCGATGCGATGGCAACCATTCAACAGCTCGACCCGATCTACGTGGACGTGATCCAGTCGTCGGCCGAGATGCTGCGTCTGCGCCGCGAATTGGAAAGCGGCAAGCTGCAGAAAGCGGGCGACAACGCGGCGAAAGTCAAACTGACCCTGGAAGACAACAGCCAGTACCCGACTGACGGCAAGCTGGAGTTTTCTGAAGTGTCGGTCGACCAGACCACGGGCTCCGTGACACTGCGCGCCGTGTTCCCCAACCCGACCCACACGCTGCTGCCGGGCATGTTCGTGCACGCGCGTCTGCAATCGGGTGTGAACGAACAAGCCCTCCTCGTCCCACAGCAAGGCGTGACCCGTGACCTGAAAGGCACGCCGACCGCGCTGGTGGTGAACAAGGACGACAAAGTCGAACTGCGTACCCTCGTCGCCAACCGCACCAGCGGCACGGACTGGGTCGTGGAAAAAGGTCTGAGCGCGGGTGACCGCGTCATTACCGAAGGCCTGCAGTACGTCAAGCCAGGCGCGCAGGTGAAAGTGGCCGAGGCGACCAATATCAAACCTGCTGCCGCCCCGGCTCCCGCGCAAGGGAGTAACTGATCCATGTCGAAGTTTTTCATCGACCGACCGATTTTCGCCTGGGTTATCGCCCTCGTGATCATGCTGGTCGGTGCTTTATCGATTCTCAAGCTGCCGATCAACCAGTATCCGGCGATCGCGCCACCGGCCATCGCCATTCAGGTGACCTACCCGGGTGCGTCTGCACAGACCGTGCAGGACACCGTGGTGCAGGTGATCGAACAGCAGATGAACGGCATCGACAACCTGCGCTATATCTCGTCTGAAAGTAACTCCGATGGCAGCATGACCATCACGGTGACCTTCAACCAGGGCACCAACCCGGATATCGCTCAGGTACAGGTGCAGAACAAGCTGAACCTGGCGACCCCGCTGCTGCCGCAAGAAGTGCAGCAGCAGGGTCTGCGCGTGACCAAGGCAGTGAAGAACTTCCTGATGGTGGTCGGTCTGGTGTCGGAAGACGGCAGCATGGCCAAGGAAGACTTGTCCAACTACATCGTTTCCAACATTCAGGATCAGATCGCGCGTACTCCCGGCGTGGGTGACTTCCAGGTGTTCGGTGCGCAGTATGCGATGCGCATCTGGCTCGACCCGGACAAGCTGAACAACTTCCAGCTGACCCCGGTCGACGTCAAGACCGCCATCACTGCGCAGAACGTTCAGGTGTCGTCCGGTCAGATCGGTGGTCTGCCAGCGGTCAAGGGCCAGCAGCTCAACGCCACCATCATCGGCAAGACACGTCTGCAAACCGCCGAGCAGTTCGGCAACATCCTGCTCAAGGTCAATCAGGACGGCTCTCAGGTTCGCCTGAAAGATGTCGCCAGCATTGGTCTGGGCGGTGAGAACTACAGCGTCGACGCACAGTTCAACGGTAAGCCGGCCTCGGGTCTGGCGATCAAACTGGCGACCGGTGCCAACGCGCTGGACACTGCCAAGGCGATCCGCGACACCGTCAGCCGTCTGGAACCTTTCTTCCCGCCGGGCATGAAAGTCGTATACCCGTACGACACCACGCCTGTGGTCAAGGAGTCGATCAACGGCGTTGTTCACACACTGGGTGAAGCAATCGTCCTGGTGTTCCTGGTGATGTATCTGTTCCTGCAGAACTTCCGCGCCACTGTCATCACCACGATGACGGTACCGGTCGTACTGCTGGGCACCTTCGGTATCCTTGCCGCCGCCGGTTTCACCATCAACACGCTGACCATGTTCGGGATGGTGCTGGCCATCGGTCTGCTGGTGGACGATGCCATCGTTGTGGTGGAGAACGTCGAGCGGGTCATGGCCGAGGAGCATTTGTCTCCCAAGGAAGCGACGCGCAAATCCATGCAGCAGATCCAGGGCGCCCTCGTCGGTATCGCCATGGTGCTCTCTGCGGTACTGCTGCCAATGGCATTCTTTGGCGGATCCACGGGCGTGATCTACCGCCAGTTCTCGATCACCGTGGTATCGGCCATGGCGCTCTCGGTACTGGTCGCGCTGATCTTCACCCCTGCCCTCTGCGCCACGATTCTCAAGCCGATCGATCCCGAGAAGCACGGCCAGCCGCGCAAGGGTTTCTTTGGCTGGTTCAACCGCACCTTCGACCGCAGCGTACTGAGCTACGAGCGCGGCGTCGGCAACGTCATCCGCCACAAGATCCCGTCGTTCCTCGTCTATATCCTGATTTTCGCGGGCATGATCTGGATGTTTACCCGCATCCCGACCGCTTTCCTGCCCGAAGAAGATCAGGGCGTGATCTTCGCCCAGGTGCAAACGCCGCCCGGCTCTACCGCCGAGCGGACTCAGAACACCCTGGACAAGATGCGCGAATACCTGCTGACCGACGCAGGCGTCAATTCCGTGTTCACCGTCAACGGCTTCAACTTCGCCGGTCGCGGTCAGAGCTCGGGTCTGGCGTTCGTGATGCTCAAGTCGTGGGAAGAGCGGGATTCGTCGAACAGCGTGTTCGAAGTGGCCAAGCGTGCGCAGGCGCACTTCTTCGGTTTCCGTGACGCCATGTCGTTCGCCGTCGTTCCTCCCGCCGTACTGGAACTGGGTAACGCCACCGGTTTCGACCTGTACCTGCAGGATCAGGCCGGTCTTGGCCACGAGAAACTGATGCAGGCGCGTAACCAACTGCTGGGGCTGGCCGCGCAGAGCAAGATCCTGACGGGCGTACGTCCGAACGGTCTGACCGACGAGCCGCAATACCAGCTGTTGATCGATGACGAAAAAGCCCGTGCGCTGGGCGTGACGCAATCGGACATCAACACCACCCTGTCGGTGGCGATGGGTGGTAACTACGTCAACGACTTCATCGACCGTGGCCGCGTGAAGAAGGTTTACATCATGGGTAATCCGAAATCCCGGATGAGCCCTGAAGACCTGAAAAAGTGGTACGTGCGCAACGCCAGCGGCACGATGGTCCCGTTCGACGCCTTCGCCACCGGCGAGTGGGTGTTCGGCTCGCCGAAGCTGTCGCGCTACAACGGTGTTCCGGCCGAGGAGATTCTCGGTACGCCGGCGCCGGGTTACAGTACCGGCCAGGCGATGGCCGAAATCGAAAACCTGGCCAAGCAGCTGCCACAGGGCATCGGTTACTCCTGGACAGGTCTGTCGTTCGAGGAGCGACTTTCCGGTTCGCAGGCCCCGGCGCTGTATGCGATCTCGGTTCTGGTGGTGTTCCTCTGCCTCGCGGCGCTGTACGAAAGCTGGTCGATTCCGATCGCGGTTCTGCTCGTCGTTCCACTGGGCGTCATCGGTGCGTTGATGGCAACCAGCCTGCGCGGTCTGTCCAACGACGTGTTCTTCCAGGTGGGTCTGCTGGTGACGGTGGGTCTGGCGGCGAAGAACGCCATTCTGATCGTCGAGTTCGCCAAGGAACTCCATGAGCAGGGCAAGTCGCTGATGGATGCAGCGGTGGAAGCGTGCCGGATGCGTCTGCGTCCGATCGTGATGACGTCGATGGCGTTCATCCTCGGCGTGGTGCCGCTGACGATCTCCAGTGGCGCAGGTTCAGGCAGCCAGCATTCGATCGGTACCGGCGTTATCGGCGGTATGATCACGGCGACGATTCTGGCGATCTTCTGGGTACCTCTGTTCTTCGTTTCGGTATCCTCGCTGTTCAAGAGCAAACAGAAAGAAACCCCACACGATGAGGCTGGCCAATGAGCAAGTCCCTGATCTCGCTGGCAGTTACCGCGTTCATTCTCGGCGGCTGCTCGTTGATCCCCGATTACAATCAGCCTGCCGCACCGGTGCCCGCACAGTATCCGCAAGGTCCGGCGTATTCGCCGGCCCAGGCGGCCAACCAGGCGGCCGCCGAGCAAGGCTGGCGTCAGTTCTTCCACGATCCGGCGCTGCAACAGCTGATTCAGACATCGCTTGAAAACAACCGCGATCTGCGCGTTGCCGCGTTGAATATCGACGCCTACCGGGCGCAGTACCGCATTCAGCGTGCGGACCTGTACCCAGGCATCAATGCACAGGCGACCGGCACGCGTCAGCGTGTGCCGGGTGACCTGTCACAGACCGGTGAGGCTGGCATCAGCAGCCAGTACTCGGTGGGTCTGGGCGTGAGCGCCTATGAACTGGACCTGTTCGGCCGCGTGCGCAGCCTGAGCGAGCAGGCTCTGGAAACCTACTTCGCTGGCGAAGAAGCCCGTCGCAGCACGCAGATCAGCCTGGTGGCCAACGTCGCCAACGCTTATCTGACCTGGCAGGCGGACAAGGAACTGTTGAAGCTGACGCAGGACACACTCGGTGCGTTCGAAGAAAGCTTGCGTCTGACCTCGCGCAGCAACGAAGTCGGTGTCGCGTCGGCACTGGATCTGGCGCAATCGCGTACGTCGGTTGAAAGCGCCCGCGTGAAGCTGGCGCAGTACCAGCGTCTGGTCGCGCAGGACGAGAACAACCTGGTGCTGTTGCTGGGCACTGCCCTGCCCGCCAACCTGCCGGCCTCGCAACCGCTGAGCGCCGACATGCTCAACGAGCTGCCGCCCGGGCTGCCTTCGGAGTTGCTGCAACGTCGTCCGGATATCCTCCAGGCCGAGCACAGCCTCAAGGCCGCCAACGCGAACATCGGCGCTGCGCGTGCCGCGTTCTTCCCCAGCATCAGCCTGACGGCCAGTGCCGGTACCGCGAGTGGCGATCTGAGCGGCCTGTTCAAAGGCGGCTCAGGCACCTGGCTGTTCGAGCCGACGATCAATCTGCCCATCTTCAACGCCGGCAGCCTGCGGGCCAGCCTGGATTACTCGAAGATCCAGAAAGACATCGGCGTCGCCAACTACGAGAAGGCGATTCAGACAGCGTTCCAGGAAGTCTCCGACGGTCTGGCTTCGCGCAAGACCTTCACCGATCAGTTGCGCGCACAGACCGACTTCGTCAACGCCAACCAGGATTACTACCGCCTGGCCGAGCGTCGTTATCGTATCGGGATCGACAGCAACCTGACGTTCCTCGACGCTCAGCGTCAGCTGTTCAGTGCTCAGCAGTCGCTGATCACCGATCGCCTGTCGCAGCTGAACAGCGAGGTCAACCTGTACCGCGCCCTCGGCGGCGGCTGGTATGAACAAACCCCGACCGGCCAGCAACAGCCGACCTCGGGCGATGTCCCCTCGACACGCTTGTTCTGATCCACGCTCAATAAAAAAACCCACCGTCTGGTGGGTTTTTTTATGGCTGTTGGCATCGCCCGTCAGTTCGGACAGCGGTCCTTACCGGCTGGAAGAGCTGCGTGAATTAATGCCTTCCCACAATGGGGATGCGCCCGGACTGGGTATCAGCTCAGCAGGAACTCTCTCACACGCAAGGTAAAAGTTTCGCCCAGTTCGACGTTGGAAAGGTGCGCCGCGTAGTAGTCAGACAGCTGCGAGCCATGGATATGGTTCTGCAGGTAGTGACCGTCCGCCACCGTCGTCACTGCATCATGACTGCCGCATATGATGAGGGTGTCCACCGTGATTGACCCGACCTGCTTGCGAAAATCGACGTCGCGCACCGCAGCACAGCATGCGGCGTAACCCAGTGGCGAGGTCGCGGCCAATACGTCCGTAACCGCCTTGACCTTGTCGGCATGATCGCGCGCGAACTCAGGGGTGAACCAGCGCCCTACCGCACCAGCGCCTAATTCCTGCATCGCCTGTTCACCGCCTTTTTCGATCATCTCGATGCGCGGTCCCCACATCTCTGGACCACCGATTTTGGCGGCGGTGTTGCACAGGATCAGCTTGTGCAGACGGTCATTGGCGTGAATGCCCAGCCACTGGCCGATCAGGCCGCCCATGGACAACCCGCAAAAATGCGCGCGCTTGATGTTCAGCGCGTCGAGCAAGGCCAGCACATCGCGGCCCAGCTGCTCGACGGTGTACGGGCCTTGAGTGACGAGCGATTTGCCGTGGCCACGAGTGTCGTAACGAACCACACGGAATGACTGGCTGAACGCTGCGACCTGCGCGTCCCACATGTGCAGGTCGGTGCCCAGGGAGTTGGACAGCACCAGCACGGGCGCGTCGGCCGGCCCGTCGATCTGGTAATGCATTTCACCGTCTTCAAGTTGTACGAATGCCATAGCGGCCCCCTTTTGCGGACTGTCGTGAACGTCATGAGGAGTATGGAAGACGCGCGCCCGATTGCAGGCGCGCGCAGTGGATCAATGATCTTCGTGCAGATAAGCCGGCTTTTTCGGCAAGCGCAGGCTGAACAGGAAGGCAATCGCCATCATGGCGGTGACGTACCAGTAGAACGTGTTTTCCATGCCCATGTTCTTCAGGCCCAGCGCAACGTATTCCGCCGAACCACCGAAGATTGCGTTCGCCACGGCGTAGGCCAGGCCGACACCCAGCGCACGCACCTGCACCGGGAACATTTCGGCTTTTACCAGCCCGCTGATCGAGGTGTAGAAGCTGACGATGGCCAGCGCCAGCGTGATCAGGATGAATGCCATGATCGGGCTGGTCGTGGTTTTCAGCGTCAACAGCAGCGGAACCGTGCAGAGCGTACCCAGACCGCCGAACCACAGCATTGAAGCGCGGCGCCCGATCTTGTCAGCGAGCGCACCGAAGACCGGTTGCATGCACATGTACAGAAACAGCGCGCCGGTCATGATGTAGCTGGCAACCTTGGCGTCCATGTGCACGGTATTCACCAGGTATTTCTGCATGTACGTGGTGAAGGTGTAGAAAATCAGCGAACCACCGGCGGTGTAGCCCAGCACAGTGATGAACGCCGCCTTGTTGTCGCGGAACAACGCGGCCATGCTGCCGGCGTCCTTGTCCTGACGCGCTTCGGCGGTGGTGGTTTCCTTCAGCGAGCGGCGCAGCAACAGCGAGATGACCGCGGCAACGGCGCCGACCACGAAGGGAATCCGCCAGCCGTAGGCTTTCAGCTCATCGGCAGAAAGAAATTGCTGCAGGATGACCACGGTCAGAACCGCCAGCAGCTGGCCGCCAATCAGCGTCACGTACTGGAACGACGCGAAGAATCCACGCTGCCCCCGCAACGCGACCTCACTCATATAAGTGGCCGTGGTGCCGTATTCACCGCCGACCGACAAGCCTTGCAGCAGACGCGCCACCAGCAGAAGAAACGGTGCCCAGGCGCCGATCGAGGCGTACGTGGGCAGACACGCGATCACCAGCGAGCCACCGCACATCATGAGGACGGAAATCATCATCGAGTTTTTGCGGCCATGCTTATCGGCCACGCGACCGAACAGCCACCCGCCAATCGGACGCATCAGGAAGCCTGCAGCGAACACGCCTGCGGTATTGAGCAATTGCACGGTCGGGTCGTCGGAGGGAAAGAAAGCCGGTGCGAAATAGATCGCGCAGAAGGCGTAAACATAGAAGTCGAACCATTCCACGAGGTTGCCCGAAGAGGCGCCCACAATCGCAAAAATCCGTTTGCTCCTTTCTTCTCCGGTGTAGTGAGTCGTTGTCATTATTTTATCCCCAGTTTTTATAAGACCAGCTTCAAACCACCAGTCTACGACATAGTCTGTAACAGTTAGACTTAAGCAGTAACACTTCGACATCACAAGGACAACCGCCCGAGCCATCAAGTTGCCTTTTCGTGGAGGCAACCGATGACTCGGGTGGCTGATTCGGTTGTGTGGCGCTTAGCGTTCGATCGCCAGAGCCAGGCCCTGCCCAACGCCGACGCACATGGTTGCCAATCCTTTGCTGCCGCCGGTTTTCTCCAATTGATGCAATGCCGTCAGAACCAGACGCGCCCCGCTCATCCCCAGCGGGTGTCCGAGAGAAATTGCGCCGCCGTTCGGGTTGACCTTGGGCGAATCGTCCGCAAGGCCCAGTTCGCGCATGACCGCCAGGCCTTGGCTGGCAAACGCTTCGTTGAGTTCGATGACGTCGAAGTCCGAAACCGCCAGACCCAGCCGCTCCACCAGTTTGCGAACGGCCGGCACCGGGCCGATGCCCATGACCCGAGGTTCGACGCCAGCGCTGGCCATGCCCAGGACGCGGGCGCGAGGGGTCAGACCGTGCTTTTTCACCGCATCGGCCGACGCGAGAATCAACGCCACCGCACCGTCATTCAGGCCTGCCGCATTGCCCGCCGTGACCGTGTTGCCAGGGCCGTTGACCGGCTTGAGTTTGCTCAGTGCCTCCAAAGTGGTGTCTGCGCGAGGGTGCTCGTCCCTGTCGACGATGGTTTCGCCCTTCTTGTGGGCGATGCGCACCGGCACGATTTCTTCAGCGAAGAAACCCGAGGCCTGCGCCGCTGCGGTCCGTTGCTGACTGCGCAAGGCAAAGGCGTCCTGATCTTCGCGAGAAACCTTGAAATCCTGCGCCACGTTGTCGCCGGTCTGCGGCATGGTTTCGACACCGTACTGATCTTTCATCTGCGGATTGACGAAGCGCCAGCCCAAGGTGGTGTCTTCCAGCTTCTGGCCGCGACCGAATGCTGTGTCTGCCTTGCCCATCACGAAGGGCGCGCGGGACATCGACTCGACGCCGCCGGCAATCGCCAGCTCCATCTCGCCACAGGCAATGGCGCGGAACGCCGTGCCCACCGCATCGAGGCCCGATGCGCACAGGCGATTCAACGTCACGCCGGGTACGGTTTCCGGCAGTCCCGCCAGCAGCGCAGCCATGCGCGCCACGTTGCGGTTGTCTTCACCGGCCTGGTTGGCGCAGCCGAGGAATACCTCGTCGACCTGATTCCAGTCGACCGAAGGATTGCGCTCCATCAACGCCTTGATCGGCAAGGCCGCCAGGTCGTCGGCACGAACGGTCGCCAATGCGCCACTGAACCGGCCGATGGGCGTGCGGATCGCGTCGCAGATAAATACTTCACGCATCATGCTTCTCCCGGCGCCTGACCGTGAGCGGCGGCGGTCCGCGCCTCCAGATCACGCAGGGCGTTCAATTCGTATTCTGAAGGCGCTTCGGACACCGCCACGTTGTCGGCAAAGCGAACGTCCCAGCCGGTCGCGGCGATCACCTGTTCACGGGTAACGCCTGGGTGCAGCGTGGTGACGACAAACTCATGGGAGTCGGCTTCAGGTTCCATGATGCACAGGTCGGTGATGATCCCGACCGGGCCGGCCCCAGGCAGACCGAGGCGTTTGCGCGAGTCACCGCCCTCGCCATGGCCGACCGACGTTACAAAATCCAGTTTGTCGACGAAGGCCCGCGAGGACTGTTTCAGGATGATCAGCACTTGCTTGGCGGAACCTGCAATCTCCGGCGCGCCACCGGCACCCGGCAGACGCACTTTCGGGTTGTGATAGTCGCCCACCACCGTGGTATTGATGTTGCCGAAACGGTCGACCTGCGCAGCGCCAAGGAATCCGACATCCACCCGACCGCCTTGCAGCCAGTAGCGGAAAATCTCGCTGGTCGAGACCACTGTGTCAGCGGTTTCAGCCAGTTCCCCATCGCCAATGGACAGCGGCAGAACATTGGGCTTCGCGCCGATGGGGCCGGATTCGTAGATCAGCACGACGTCAGGCGATGAGGTCAGTCGGGCAAGGTTGGCAGCCTTGGATGGCAAACCGATGCCGACGAAGCAGACCGAGCCATTCTTCAAACGGCGGGCAGCGGCCACGGTCATCATTTCACTGGTGGTGTAGGTCATTATTTTGCCTCCGAAGCGTGGGCCAGCTTGCTCTGGAATTCACTGAAATCACGCGTGCCGTGGATGTATTCGTCGATCCACGCGGTAAACGCCTCACGGTCACGGCCGATCGGGTCCCACGCCTGATAGAAACGATTGTCGCGCTCGTAATAACCGTGGGCGTAGGAAGGATGCGCTCCGCCGGGAACCACACACACCGCGCTCAATGCCCAGGTGGGCAGGACACAAGCGTTCATGGGGGCATTGAGGTCATCGACGATTTCCTCGACGGTCACGATGCAACGCTTGGCAGACAGCGCGGCTTCTTTCTGCACACCGAGAATTCCCCACAGCAATACGTTGCCCTTGCGATCGGCCTTCTGCGCGTGGATTACGCTGACGTCTGGCCGCACGGAAGGCACTGCCGCCAGCACTTCGCCGGTAAAAGGACACGTCACCGATTTGATCAGCGGGTTGACCTTGGGCAAATCAGAACCGGCGTAAGCACGCAGCACCGCGAATGGCAGACCGGAGGCGCCAGCCACGTAAGCATTGGCCAGGTCGGCGTGGCTGTGCTCTTCGATTTCCATCGGTTGCGGCCACTGTTTCTCGACAGCGTCACGCAGCCGGTGCAGGGACCCCACGCCAGGGTTACCGCCCCACGAGAAAATCAGCTTTTTCGCACAGCCTGCACCGATCAACTGGTCGTAGATCAGATCCGGAGTCATGCGAACCAGCGTAAGGTCCTTCTTCTTCTGACGAATGATTTCGTGACCGGCCGCTGTAGGAATCAGATGGGTGAAGCCTTCCAGCGCAACGGTGTCGCCATCGTTGACGAATTGCTTCACGGCATCGTGCAGGGAAAGAATTTCAGCCATGGGGTGCTCCAGGTTCAAATCTCGATCGGTGGACGGCGCACGTACATCAGCGCCTGATTGAGATCGAGGTTAAGCCTGAGCAAGAAAAGCGACAATCCGATAATCGACTATCTGTTCGATAATCGAACAGATAGTGACAAGCAGGATTCAAGTGAACAGCTGGGTGCTCAGGTCTCGGCTGGCGTCGAGCATGATCGGGAGAAACTTCTGCTCGAGCTCGTTGCGCGTCACCCGGCCAGCGCTGGTGCTGACGTTCAACGCGGCCAGGACCTGGCCCGATGCATCATAGACGGGCACGGCAATCGACCGCAGACCTTGTTCGAGCTCCTGATCGACGATGCACCAGCCTTGTTGCCGGACTTGCTGCAGGCACTCGAGCAGCGCTTCGGGCGTGCGCAGCGTTCGACTGGTCTTGGGCTGCAGGTCAACGTGGTCCAGGTATTCGCGCAAGGAAACGTCGTCCAGCGCCGCCAGAAGAATCCTGCCCATCGATGTGCAATAAGCAGGAAGGCGCCCGCCCACCGCCAGATCAACGGAGATCAGTCGCTGAGTGGTGGCCGAGCGCGCGATATAAAGGATGTCATCTCCCTCCAGTGTCGCCATGTTGCAGGCTTCGTGCAGTTGATTGCTCATGCGGTCCAGATAAGGCTGGGACGACACCGCGAGCGGCGTGGAAGACAGGTAAGCGTGGCCGAGGGTCAACACTTTCGGCAGTAATGAGTAGGTGCGGCCATCAGTGGTCGCGTAACCCAACTTGATCAGCGTGTGCAGGCAACGGCGCACGGCGGCGCGCGGGATTTCGGTTCGATGGCTGATCTGCGCGATGGTCAGGTGCCGCTTGCGCTCCTGAAACGCATGAATCACAGCAAGCCCGCGCGCCAGCGAGGTCATGAAATCCGGATCACCTGTGAGGGCCTGAATCCTCTTCGCGGGGGACGCCACAATGGGCGGCGCCAGGGAGGCAAAGGAATTACGCAGTTGATCGTTCATGCTGACACCGTTCGTCGCGGCCATGCAGGCCTTCTGTTGCGCCACTCTCGCCTCTTTTTGCAAATGCGGCAAGGCTGCTTTGGGCGATTATCGAACCACTGGCCGATAATCGCAATTGACCCGTCGCCCGGTTGCTTATACCTTTCACACGCCACCATGTGGCTTCTTGGAAATACTGGTCAGGTACCCACTGAGAAGTCCCAGGCACGGCCTTGCTCACCGCAAGGCCGTTTTTGTCTCTGCCCGCCAGCACTCCCGATAAATGTATGAGTTCGGATACATTCGTGCCGTCCGATTCACGATCGCTTGCATTTACGTCGTCAGAAATTTGTCTCGCCAGTTCTGAATCCTGAATAACAAAGTTCTGTCACAACTCCGTTCGGTCTAAACTTCGGAACCTTCGTACAGCAAAATAGTATTTATCCCATCTAATGGAACTGCGACACTTTCTACAGTTGACTCCTCTGTAGTTCTTGGAGATAGTAGCGTTTCATTGACGATCTAAACGCTACAGCGTGTTTTCAATCCATCGCACATCCTGCATGGATCCAATTCACGCAGGCCCTGCACAACTCATCGAGCAGGTTCAGCGATAGACAGGCCAGAAGCCTGGTCAATATGCCAGCATCCTGGCATTCGATAATGAATTGTAGCTACGACAAGGTTGTCGTTCTGGTGCACGTAGCCGCAGATATGAAATGTGCTTAATACTTTCGCCGCGCTCTGATTGCGAAGGTCAGTCCTGGCAACCGGCAATCCGGGCAGCAGGCCTTGGTACTTTTCAGACCCTGTGTTATCGCCGGAATCAAACTCGACCATTCAGGTAATAACGTGACCAAAGATGAACTGCGCGCAGAACTAGAGCGCCAGGAACAACGTTACAAGGAAGTTTACGGTGGCGAAGTGACCACCTATGCCGCTCAACCCGAGCCAGAGCGCAAACCGTGGCGCAAGCGAGCGAGTCTGCTCGATCAGGCGTTCAAGCAAGAACTGCAGAAGATGGAACAGGAACTGAAGGAAGAGCCTTGAGCGACCTTGGCAGTGCGCTCGACATGGGTCACTGACGGTCACTCGCCTCGCCCCTTCCCGGATTCAGCTAAGGTTGAAGCGTGCATGTGCGCTTCCTGACAGGAAGTCAATGGGCTGTATCGGCAGAAATTTCGTTGCAGCGTGCTACCAGTTGGCAGCTTGCCTATCGATTAGTTTTTTTTCTGTCATAATCCCGCCCCCTTAATACCGGGTCAGAAAACCTTCCATGATCGATTTATTCAGCGGACTGGATGCTTGGGTGATTGTGAGCCTGTTGCTCGCCCTGGCTTTTGTCCTCACCTTCGAGTTCATCAACGGCTTTCATGACACCGCCAACGCGGTGGCGACAGTCATTTATACCAAGGCCATGCCGCCGCATCTGGCCGTGTTCTTCTCGGGGTTCTTCAACTTTCTCGGGGTATTGCTCGGCGGCGTCGGCGTGGCTTATGCCATCGTCCATCTGCTGCCGGTCGAGCTTCTGATCAACGTCAATACCGGTCACGGGCTGGCGATGGTGTTCTCGCTGCTGGCGGCGGCGATCACCTGGAATCTGGGCACCTGGTATTTCGGCATTCCCGCATCGAGCTCGCACACGCTGATCGGCTCGATCCTCGGCGTGGGCCTGGCCAACGCGCTGATCAACCACATCCCACTGGGCGAAGGCGTGAACTGGCAGAAGGCGATCGACATCGGCGCCTCGCTGGTTTTCTCGCCGCTGGCGGGGTTCATCATCGCGGGTCTGGTGCTGATCGGCCTGAAAGCCTGGCGTCCCTTGTCGAAAATGCACAAGACGCCCGAGCAACGCCGCAAGCTCGACGACAAGAAGCATCCTCCGTTCTGGAACCGCCTCGTCCTGGTGATCTCCGCGATGGCGGTGAGCTTCGTACACGGCTCCAACGATGGCCAAAAAGGCATCGGCCTGATCATGCTGGTGCTCATCGGCATCGTGCCGGCCCAGTTCGTACTGGACCTGAGCACCACCACTTACCAGATCGAACGTACCCGCGACGCGACTTTGCACCTGAGTCAGTTCTATCAGCGCAACAATGCAACGCTGGGTGAATACCTCGCACTGGGCAAGGCGACGACAGGCGACCTGCCTGAGCGTTTCAGCTGCAACCCGGAGCAGACCGAGCCCACCATCGATGCGCTGCTGAACAATCTCAAAGGCGTCACCGACTACCACAGCCTGGCGCCTGAACATCGCATCGAAGTTCGCCGTTATCTGCTGTGCCTGGATGACACCGCGCGCAAAGTCGGCAAGCTGCCGGCGCTCGATGCCCGCGAGAAATCCGATCTGGAGAAGCTGCGTAAAGACCTGACCGCCACGACCGAATACGCGCCGTTCTGGGTGATTCTGGCCGTCGCGCTGGCGCTTGGCATCGGCACCATGGTGGGCTGGAAGCGCGTCGTGCTGACCATCGGCGAGAAGATCGGCAAGCAGGGCATGACCTACGCGCAGGGCATGTCCGCGCAGATCACTACCGCCAGCGCCATTGCCCTGGCCAACGTGTTCAGCCTGCCGGTTTCGACCACACACATCCTGTCGTCCGGCGTCGCCGGGACCATGGTCGCGAACAAGAGCGGCCTGCAAGGTGGCACCGTGCGCAACATCCTGCTGGCGTGGGTTCTGACATTGCCGGCCACCGTGCTGCTGTCTGCCGGCCTGTTCTGGCTGGCGTCCAAAGCATTGGCCTGACCCGACCGATGTGAAAATGCCCATTCATTGAATGGGCATTTTTTTGTCCGGACGTTGCTTGAACATCTCCGGCAGGAGCCGTCACCGCCGCTTCTTGCCCCCACCCAGCAATGACCCCATCAACCCACGCACCAGCTCTCGGCCGATCTGATTGGCGGCCTGACGCACCGCGCTTTTCATCGCCTGCCCAGCCAGTCCTCCCAAAAAACCGCCTGCCAGGTCGGCGAAACCGCCTTCGGGCTTGGCTTCCGCAGGCGCAGTTGAAGCAGTGTCTTTTCCGGTCTCGCCTTTGCGCGCCAGCAGCATTTCGTACGCCGACTCCCGGTCGATGGGCTTGTCGTAGCGGCCAGACAGTGCCGACTGGCCGATCAACTCCGCGCGCTCCGATTCGCTCAGAGGTCCGATCCGCGATTGTGGGGGCGCGACCAGAACCCGCTGCACCATAGCGGGCGTGCCCTTTTCCTGAAGAGTGCCGACCAACGCTTCGCCGATGCCCAGTTCGGTCAGCACGGCCAGCGCATCGAAATCCGGATTGGGACGAAACCCCTCGGCCACGGCGCGCAGCGATTTCTGCTCTTTGCTGGTGAACGCGCGCAAGCCGTGCTGAATCCGCAGGCCAAGTTGCGCCAGAATGTTGTCCGGCAGATCCCCCGGCGACTGAGTCACGAAGTAGACGCCAACGCCCTTGGAGCGGATCAGCCGCACCACTTGCTCCAGCCGATCCTGCAAGGCCTTCGGCGTGTCGGCGAAGAGCAGATGTGCCTCATCGAAAAACAGCGCCAGCAGCGGTTTATCGGCATCGCCCCGCTCCGGCAACTGCTCGAACAGCTCGGCCAGCAACCACAGCAAGAAGGTCGCATAGACCTTCGGTGCCTCGTGCACCAGGCGGCTGGCATCAAGCAGGTGGATGCGCCCGCGACCATCGCTGGCTGGCTGCAAAATGTCTTCCAGCTGCAACGCGGGTTCACCGAACAATGCTTCGGCGCCCTGTTGCTCAAGTACCGCAAGACGCCGCAACAGGGCCTGACTGGAACCGGTGGTCATCAGCGCGCTGTCTTCGCCCAGCACCTCGGGGTTGTCTCGAAGATGATTGAGCAGGGCTTTGAGGTCCTTGATATCCAGCAGCAGCAGACCTTCGCGATCCGCCACTTTGAACGCCGCATATAACGCCGATTGCTGACTGTCGGTCAGCTCCAGCAGGCTGCCCAGCAGCAACGGTCCCATTTCCGACAATGTAGTGCGCAAAGGATGACCGGACTGGCCGTGTACATCCCACAATGTCACGGGATATCCCTGCGGTTTGTGGTTCAGCCACGGCATACCGGCGATGCGTTCGGCGATCTTGCCCTGGGGATTGCCAGCCGCCCCCAGGCCGCAAAGGTCGCCTTTGATGTCGGCGGCGAACACCGCAACGCCGGCATCGCTGAAAACCTCTGCCAGGCGTTGCAATGTCACGGTTTTGCCGGTCCCGGTCGCCCCGGCCACCAACCCGTGACGGTTGGCCAGCCGCAACGCCTGGCCCACCGGTTCGCCGCTCAGATCAGCGCCAATCAGAATCTGTTGAGAATCAGCCATGTCTTTACCCACAAGTCGCGATTGATTGTCCCGAGAGCATCGAAGCCGCGTCCTGCATCGGCGGCAACCCACGGTGCCGGTCAGGCTGGCTTTTTCACTTTAGCCCACGTGGCGCAATTCCCCTTGGCGGCGCTTATGGCGGCGGATATGTAACCGAACATCTATTCTCGGGAGGGGTCAACCAATGACGACAGTCCGGACGGAGGCATACCGTGCACATCGCTGACATGACCATGTTCTACGCCCCTGCCAGCGGTGGCGTGCGCACCTATCTGGACGCCAAGCATCGGCGTCTGGCGCTCTATCCCGGGGTTCGGCACAGTCTTCTGGTGCCAGGTCCGGACAGCAGTCATGAAGACGGTGTCTATCGGGTTCCGGCGCCGCCTGTGCCTTTCGGCAACGGCTATCGCTTTCCGCTGCGTCTGGCGCCTTGGCGAAACACGTTGAACAACCTGCAACCGGACCTGATCGAGGTCGGCGATCCCTACCTGACGGCATGGGCAGCGCTCGATGCGCGTCGTCAACTGGATGTCCCGGTGATCGGCTTCTATCACTCGGATCTGCCGCTGCTGGTGAGCAACCGGATAGGCACCTGGCTGGGCGCCAACGTGGAGGCCTATGTCAGCAAGCTGTACGGCAATTTCGACCGGGTTTTGGCGCCCAGCACAGCGATGGCCGAAAAGCTGATCCGGCTTGGCGTCAAGCATGTCCATGTGCAGCCGCTGGGGGTCGACCTGCAGACGTTCGAACCAGGCTGCCGCGATCCGGGCCTCAAAGCCGAACTGGGACTGAGCCCGGATACTCGCTTGCTGATTTTCGGCGGTCGCGGCTCGAAGGAGAAAAACCTGCCGGTACTGCTCGATTGCATGAAGGCACTTGGCAAAGGCTATCACCTGCTGCTGGTCGGCTCGCACATGCCGACCGCCGTGGCGGACAACGTTTCCGTCATCGATCACTTCCGCCCTGCCGGGGAGGTTTCACGGTTACTGGCCAGCGCCGATGCGCTGGTGCATGCCGGTGATCAGGAGACATTCGGGCTGATCGTTCTTGAAGCGATGGCATGCGGGATTCCCGTGGTGGCCGTCGATGCCGGGGCGTTTCGCGAAATCATTCCCGAGCGCTGCGGCCTGCTGTGCAAACCCAATGACGCGCAGGACATGGCTGCGACTGTTCGGCAGCTGTTCAGCGAAGACGTCGAAGTCCGTGGAAACGCTGCGCGCCGGCACGTCGAGCAACATTACGCATGGGATGCCGTCGTCGCCGGACTGCTGGGCCATTATGAAGCGGTGCTCGGTGTCAGCACCCCGGTGTACGCCCATGGCTGACCACTACGTTCGCCAACCTCGCAGCGTCATGCTGGTGCTGCACGACGTCGCGCCGCAGACCTGGGAAGATTATCGCCCCTTTGTCGAAGCGGTCGATGCGCTGGGCGATATCCCGATCACGTGGCTGGTCGTGCCGGACTTTCACAAACACGATCGTGTCGATGCCGCACCCGCGTTCCAGCGCCTGATGCACTCGCGCCTGGCGCGTGGGGATGAACTGGTGCTGCATGGCTACTTCCATTGCGACGACAGCCCCGCGCCGCGTACCCCGCAGGCCTTTTTCATGCGCCGGATCTACACCTGGGAAGGCGAGTTTTACACCCTCGACCAACGTCAGGCCCTACAACGCCTCGAAGCCGGAATCGAGGTCTTTCGACATAACGACTGGCCGCTTCACGGCTTCGTCGCCCCTGCATGGCTGATGAGTGAGGGCACCCGCCAGGCGCTTCGCCAATTGCCGCTGGACTACACAAGTGATGCCCAACACTTGTATCGTTTGCCTGACTTTCACGCGATAGACGCACCGGGTATCGTCTGGAGCGCCCGCAGCGCCGTACGTCGCGGGCTGTCGAAAATCATCAGCGACCATCGAGAGGCTCATTTGCACAACGCTGCCACCATTCGCCTGGGTTTGCACCCGGTCGACATGCGCCACGAATTTTCCCGCCGCTATTGGCTGCAGACGCTGACACGCTTGCTGGAAAACGGCCGCGAACCGGTAACCAAATTCACTTGGTTACAGCATCAGCCATTGATCAGGTCCGCAGCGTGAAGCGACTTGGCTGGCTGGCGGCAGGCCTGATCCTCGCCCTCCTCATTCCCCTGTTCATGGGCGGCACGGACATGTTCCACCGCTTGCGCAACTTCCCGGTCATGCTGTTGATGGGCATGTTCGCGATGGTGTTGGTCGGCTGGTGCATGAACACGATGCGCCTGCGCCTGCTGCTGGGTGACAGCGCCAAAGGGCTCGGCATGCGCAGAAGCCTGGGGGTGGTCATGGCCACTGAATTCGCCTATTGCGCGACGCCCGGCGGCAGCGGCGCGCCTTTGACGCTGGTTGCCTTGCTGTCGCGCAGCGGTATCGGGCCGGCGAAAAGCACGGCGGCGTTCGCGACGGATCAACTCAATGATCTGGTGTTTTTCCTGCTCGCGCTGATCGGCATTCTGATCTACGCGGTGTTTCACAAACTCAGTGAAAATCTGGAATGGATGCTGATTGCCAGCGCACTGCTGATCGGCGCCGGGTTATGCGCCTGCGCCGGGTTCGCGCGGTATCACCGACGAATCATTCTGTTCAACGGCAGGCTGCTCAAACGCCTGAAGCGCAAGAACACTACCCGCATTCGCTGGGCTCGCAAGCTGCTGCACTTTCGCGACGCGCTGGCCGATACCTGGAAAATGCCGCACCGGATTCTGTTCCAGGTCTTCGTGCTGACGTGCATTCACTGGAGCCTGCGCTACAGCGTGATGTACCTGGCGCTGCAAGGTCTGGGCGTGGATATCCAGTGGGCCTGGACGTTCCTGGTGCAGATGCTGTCGCTGAGCGCCGGGCAATTCAGCCTGTCGCCAGGCGGTGCAGGCGCTGCGGAACTGACATCGGCCGCCTTGCTGGCGCCGATGGTGGGCAAATCGACTGCGGCGGCGGCGATCCTGATCTGGCGGATCGTCACCTACTACTTCTATCTCGTGGCGGGCGGTCCGGTGTTTCTGTTGATGGTCGGACGTCCGTTGCTGTTGAAGCTACTGCGGGTCCGAGCCGCCTGAGCCGTCGTCTTTCTCGTTGGCTTTCAGTTGTTCCCACAGCTGCGCAGCGCCCTCGAATTCCGTGCCGTCGTCCGGCGAAAGGGCGTCGACATCGTAGCGACTCAGGCAGCCCTCCCCCAGCGTCGGCGGCGCTTTGGACGTGGCTTTATCGAGCGGGTCGGTCATGGCGGTTGCCTCTGTGAGGAATGAAAGCGGCAGTCAGGGATGTGCCGTACGGCACCCCTGAATCATGTAAACGAACCATGCAAACGCGGCCTCGCAAACTGAACGGTATGCCCGCCTGACGCCCGGCGCGGGCAGGCATCCCCTGCCCCGCCGAGTCGGGTCGAGCCCGATCAGTCAAACACGACCGTCTTGTTGTCGTGCACCAGTACGCGATCCTCAAGGTGCGCGCGCAGACCCCGGGCCAGCACCATCTTCTCGACATCGCGGCCGAAGCGCACCATGTTCTCGATGCTGTCACGATGACTCACGCGAACCACGTCCTGCTCGATGATCGGCCCTGCGTCCAACTCTTCGGTGACGTAGTGACAGGTCGCGCCGATCAGCTTCACGCCCCGCAGTGACGCCTGATGGTAGGGCTTGGCGCCGACGAACGATGGCAGAAAGCTGTGGTGAATGTTGATCACCTGATGGGCGTATTCACGGCACAACTGCGGCGGCAGGATCTGCATGTAACGCGCGAGCACCACGACATCGGCGTCGTGCTGCTTGACCAGCCGCGACACCTCGGCGAACGCCGGCTCCTTGTCTTTCGGGTCGACCGGGACGTGGTAATAAGGAATGTCGTGCCACTCGACCATGCTGCGCAGGTCCTGGTGGTTAGAAATGACGCAGGCGATCTCGCAGTCGAGTTCATCGCTGTGCCAGCGATGCAGCAGGTCCGCCAGACAGTGGGACTCGCGGCTTGCCATCAGCACCACGCGCTTCTTCTGATCCGAATCAGTGATGCGCCAGTCCATCGAGAATTCTTCTGCAATCGGCGTGAATGCCTGACGGAAGCCTTCCAGGTCAAACGGCAAGGTATCGGCACGGATTTCGTGACGCATGAAGAACCAGCCGCTTAGGTTGTCAGAGTGATGACTCGCTTCGGTAATCCAGCCGTTGTACGACGCCAGAAAGTTACTGACTTTGGCAACGATACCAACACGGTCCGGGCAAGCAATCACCAGACGAAAAGTGCGCATGAGGGGAAACTCCAGAACTTCGCAAAGGCCGCTATTCTAGCGATTACCTGAGGACTGTGCAGTATTCCGGTGCACCTGATTGATGAGGACACAAAACCACGTCCGATCGGCGGTAATGGACGGCCGGCCCGGCATTTCCGGGCGCCGGGATTTCGGCGCCAGACGCTGGCACTAAATAAGCGATATTTTTTTGTCCGACAGCGCCCATTTGTTTCTAAGACGCGCAGCGCATGTCACTATTTCAACAATCGACCGATAAAACTTTTCTTAAATGTTTACTTGCGCAAACGCTATGACTATTATTGCGTCATTGCACCCTGCCCATCACAACATAGGTAGTCCTCATGTCTCTGATCAACGAATACCGCGCCACAGAAGAAGCCATCAAAGAACTGCAAGCCCGTCTGCAGAACCTGCAACAAGACGACAAACTGCAAAAGGAACTTGAGTTCGAAGGCAAACTGCGCACCTTGATGGGTGAATATCAAAAATCCCTGCGTGACATCATCGCGCTGCTGGATCCGGATTCCAAACTGAAAGCACCGCGCGGCGCCGCCGTCAAAACTACCGGCACCAAGCGCGCGCGCAAGGTCAAGCAATACAAGAACCCGCACAACGGTGAAATCATCGAAACCAAAGGCGGCAACCACAAAACTCTGAAAGAGTGGAAAGCCAAGTGGGGCGGTGACGAGGTTGAAGGCTGGGCAACTCTGCTGGGCTAATAGCCTGCGTGATGTGACAGCAGTTGTGCAGTGATGTACGACGTAAAAAAACGCCAGCACTCGCTGGCGTTTTTTATTGCCTGGGGTTCACCTTCCGCCTGTCTGCAGGCCCAGCCGTTGCTGCAACTGCAGCGAGTATTCCTGCCACTGGGCGAGCACCTTCAACTGCTCTGGCGTCGCCTTCATGGACAGCTCGATCAACGCCCGGGAAAAGGCTTTCAATGTATTGGGGGCCCCGGCGACGGGATCAGTCAGGCGCCACTGGCAGAAATTCAACCAGCGTTGCTGCTCGGCGACATTCAGTGTCTCGGCAAAGTTACGGGCGCGATAGCGGAACAGTAATTCGGGAAGACGTGGGTCATCGAATGGCCACGGGTCAGTGCCCAGTTGCTGCGGTTCGACAGTGCGCACCTGCTCACAAAGGCGCCGGTCGCGGTCGTTAATAAAACCATCATATAACTGCTGTTCGGGGTCTTCGCTGACAGCAAAATCGTCGCTGGCATAAACGCTTTTCAACTTTTCCAGCCAGACGGCCTGACCTTCATTCAAGCGCGCGACGCGCTCTTTGTAGGCCGGCATATCCAATTGCAGGCGTTGACGGTCTTCCTCGCGCAGCACGCTCAATGGCGCGACCACGGGGCATTTATTTATATGCAGTAACTTGAGCGGGACCGCTAATTGCCCCTGCGCCAGATCTTCGCGGCGTGTATATAAACGCTGACGCAAGGTGTCGCCATCTTCGTCGAGCAATGGACTGTGGTCATGAAACAGATCGCAAACAATTAGCGCATTGCGATTGACCGGATGCCAGGCCAGCGGCAGCACCACGCTCAAATAACTTCGCGCGGCGGAGAACCGTCCTGATATATGCACCAGCGGCTGCAGCAAGCGGATCTGTTCCTGCACCTTGTGCTTGCTGCGTAACTGAAACAGATAGTCATAAAGCTTGGGTTGTTTTTCTCGAATCAGACGCGCCAGCGCAATCGTCGCCCGCACGTCCGAAAGCGCATCGTGAGCGTGACCGTGGTCGATGCCGTTGGCCGCGGTCAGACGCTCGAGTTTGAGCGTGACCCTGCCCTCCTCTTCCGGCCAGACAATGCCTTCCGGGCGCAGCGCATAGGCCGTGCGCGCTACATCGATCAGGTCCCAGCGGCTGTTGCCGCCCTGCCATTCGCGCGCATAGGGATCGAAGAAATTGCGGTAAAGACTGTAACGCGTCATTTCATCGTCGAAGCGCAAGGTGTTGTAACCGGCGCCACAGGTACCCGGCAGCGACAGCTCGGCATGAATCCGCGTCATGAAATCAGCTTCGCAAAGCCCTTTTTCGGCCAGACGCTGCGGGGTAATCCCGGTGACCAGACACGCGGCGGGATGCGGCAGGATGTCGTCGCTGGGCTGGCAATAAAGGTTGACCGGCTCGCCGATCTCGTTGAGCTGGTCATCCGTGCGAATGCCCGCCACTTGCAACGGACGGTCGTTGCGCGGATTGATCCCGGTGGTTTCGTAGTCGTACCAGAAGATGCTGGAAGTCACGGGCTGATCCTGAACAAAAGACCGACGAAGTCTACCAGATGGGTTCTACGCCGATCCGCGCAACATGGAAGGGACACGGTTCAAAGGCGCAGTCGAGGTGCAGGACGGCGAGCCCGCCGGCCGGCCGGACAGCTACGAAATGTCAGCGCCTGATCGCGCGCAGCACTTTGTAACGCAGGTTGCTTACCGGTCGTGGCGTGGCTAGCATCAGACTTTAATTTCTGGCGTACCTCCTCCGAATGTCCTCCTCGCAAGCCTGGCCAAGGATCGCTGCACAGCCTGCTCCGCTGGACACCCGTATTCGCATGGAAACGCCTGAGGGCATTGACCTGCTTCTGCGCCCGGCCGGTCTGCTGTCTCGCTCGCTGGCATTCGCCATCGACCTGATCATTCGAGGCGTGCTGCTGACCGGTCTGTTCTTCCTGCTCGGGACGCTCGGCGACTTCGGCACCGGGCTGTTCGTGCTTTCGCTGTTCCTGATCAACTGGTGGTACATGGTGCTGTTCGAGGTGTTGCATCAGGGGCGCACGCCGGGCAAGCAGGTCATGGGGCTGCGGGTCATTCACGACGACGGCACGCCCGTCGGCTGGTCTGCGTCACTGCTGCGCAACCTGCTGCGCTTCGTGGACATGCTGCCCTTTGGCTACACCGTGGGCGCGTTCAGTTGCCTGCAGCATCCGCTGTTCAAACGGCTGGGCGACATTGCCGCCGGTACGCTGGTGATCTACCGCGATACGCTGCCGCCAAGGCCCGTGTTGCCGGATGCCGCGCCTCTGGTGGCACCGGTCGCCCTGACGCTGGATGAACAACGCGCATTGCTCGCCTTCGCCGAACGTCAGGGCCAGCTCGTCACGGCGCGCGCCCATGAGCTGGCGGCCATTGTCGTCGAGCCCCTGCAAATCCCGTCGCAGGCGGATCCGCAACAGTCCGTGGACCGGCTCAACGGTATCGCTCGCGGGCTGGCGGGCACGCCATGATGCGGGGGGCGAGATGAAACAGAGCCAGTTCGAACGACGGCATCAGGACGAATGGCAGCGCTTCGGTGCTCGGCTGGACGTGCTGGAACGCAGCCGCGGCAGGAGCGAATCCGGCGACGATTTCACCCGTGATTACCGGCAGATCTGCCAGCATCTGGCCCTCGCGCAGGCGCGGGGTTACAGCAGCCATCTGGTCGATCCGCTGCAACAACTGGCGATGCGCGGGCATCAACAGCTCTATCGCCATCGCAGCCAGTTTGCCGCACAACTGCTGAGCTTCGTGCTCGCCGATTTTCCCCGCGCGGTGCGTGCAGAATGGCGTTGGGTCGCACTGGCCGCGCTGCTGTTTTTCGGCAGTCTGATCGTCATGGGAGGGTTGGTGTACGGCTACCCGGATCTGATCTACAGCGTGGTCAGCCCCGCTCAGGTGGATGAATTGGAAGCCATGTACGATCCCGCCGCGCGGCGCATCGGCCAGGCCGTCGAACGGGCGTCGAGCACTGACTGGCTGATGTTCGGCTATTACATCATGCACAACATCGGCATTGCGTTTCAGACCTTCGCCAGCGGCCTGCTGTTTGGCGTCGGCAGCCTGTTTTTCCTCTTCTTCAACGGCTTGATGATCGGAGCGGTGGCGGGCCATCTGACTGATGTGGGTTTTGGCGAAACCTTCTGGCCGTTCGTGATCGGCCACGGCGCGTTCGAGCTGACCGGCATCGCGCTGGCGGGCGCCGCCGGACTGAAACTCGGCTGGGCGTTACTCGCCCCGGGCGCTCTGCGACGGGATGAAGCGCTGCGCCTGGCTGCCCGCACCAGCGTGCGACTGATTGGCGGCGTGATGCTATTTCTGCTGATCGCCGCGTTTATCGAGGCGTACTGGTCGTCGATGACCTGGCCGCAACCGACCACCAAGTATCTGGTCGGCGCGGCGCTCTGGGCGTCGGTCGCCGCTTACCTGCTGTTCGCTGGACGCTCGTCCCATGCGCCTGACTGAAGCCAGCGTCGAACTGCGTCCGCGCAACCCTTGGGAGGCTGTCGATCTGGGCGTGCTCCTTGCGCGCAGACATCGCCGCTTGCTGATGAGCAGTTGGGCGATCGTCACGCTGCCGGTGTTCACGCTGCTGAGCCTGCTTCTTTGGGATTATCCGTCGCTGGCGATCCTGCTGTTCTGGTGGCTCAAACCCGCTTTCGAACGACTGCCCTTGTTGATCCTTTCCCAGGCACTGTTCGGCGCCACGCCAACGCTCAAGCAGGCATTGAAGGCCTGGATTGCGGCGCTCAAACCACAATTGATTGCCAGCCTCACGCTGCGTCGGCTGAGCCTGAGCCGCAGCTTCATCCTGCCAGTTCAGCAGTTGGAGGGACTGGACGGTTCCGCTCGCGCTCAGCGCATCGCGTTGCTGGGGCAGAAGGATTTGCGCGCGGCCCGGCTGCTGACATCCATGGGCGGCTCGCTGGAATTGTGTCTGTGGCTGGGGCTGATGCTGCTGTTCTACGCCATGATCCCGCCACAGATCGAAATCGACTGGTCGTGGCGCAGCCTGCTGGACGTCGAGGGCGACTGGAACTGGCTTGAGCATCTGACCAACGGGTTCTACGCCATTGTGCTGGTGCTGTGGGGACCGATTTACGTGTCGTGCGGATTTGCGTTGTATCTCAATCGACGCACCACGCTGGAGGCCTGGGACATCGAACTGGCGTTTCGCAGGCTTCGCCAGCGCGTCATGGGCAGCGCTTATGCGTTGCTGCTCGGCGCGTTGGTTGCCTTGAGTTTTTCGCCCACGGTGGTCATGGCTGACGATGCCCCGCAGGAGCAGGCCTACAGTTGCCCGCTGCCGCCGCTGGATTCCCCCGAACTGGACGAACAGGCCGCAGCGCCGGGAACGCCGCGTCTGCTCAATCAGCCATTGACCAGCCAGGCGTCACAGACCGCCATCAAATCCGTGCTGGGAAACCCGCCGTTCAAGAACCCCAAGCCGGTTTCCGGCTGGCGCCTGGCCGAGCACAAGAAAGCAGGCAAGGCCGGCGACGCACCCGACTGGCTGGCGAAGTGGGTGGTCGGGCTGTTGAATGTCGGCAAGACCCTTTCAACGGTGTTCGAGGTGGCGCTGTGGACGCTGCTTGCGCTGGGGGTGACGTGGGTGATCTGGCGCTATCGCGCCTGGTTCAGCACGTATGTCGGGCGTTCTCAGCAAAAAACGCGGGTACCGCGCAAGGCGCCTGAACAGTTGTTCGGCCTGCAGGTCAGCGCCGAGAGTCTGCCGGCCGACATCGCCGGCACCGCCGAACGCCTGTGGCAGCAATCGCCCCGCGAGGCCTTGAGCCTGCTCTATCGCGCGTTGCTCAGCCGTCTGCTGACGGACTATCAGTTGCCGCTCAGGCACGCCGATACCGAAGGTCAGGTGCTCGCCCGCATCGCCGAACTCAAACAGCCGTCACTGGATGCGTTCAGCCATGAATTGACACAGCATTGGCAGAACCTCGCTTACGGTCATCAGCTGCCGCCCCTGACGGCCAGGCAAAACCTCTGCGATCGCTGGCGGCAATTGTTCGCAGCGCAAGGCGCGACATGAGCCGGCGCAACACGTGGATTCTGGTCAGTGTATTGGCGCTGCTCGGCCTGAGCATCGCCAGCCTGCCGCTGCTCAAGCGCGTCGAACACTATGAGGAAGTGGTCGATCAGGGGCCTTCGCCGGATGTCCGGGCCAATCCCTACCTTGCAGCCCAGACTTATTTGCGTGGGCAGCATGTGCCGGTGAACGTCGCCGAGACGCTCAACAGCCTGCCAGACACCGCCCAGCAGGCACAGACTCTGATGCTGCTCGACACGCGAGAAAACATGACGCCGGGCGAGGTCAGGCGTTTGCTGGCGTGGGCGCGCGCCGGTGGTCGTCTGTTGTTCGTCGCCGAGCAATTGTGGGATGAAGAAAAAGGACGCAGCGGCGATCTGCTGCTGGATCAATTGCAGATTCGCCAGTTCCTCACGCGCGATGTGCGTGAACAGGACCGGCGACGCGAGCGCGAGTTGATCAAACCGGTCATTCCCCTGAGCGCACCTGAGGTTCAGACACCGAAAACGCCCTGGCCCGAGCTGACGCGACTCTATGTCGAAAACGAAAGCGACCCGGCCTACATGAGTTTCGACCCGGCCTTTCATCTCGACGACCCGCAGGATCACGCCCGATCCTGGGCCAACAGCGCCGACGCCACGCACCTCTTGCAACTGATCTACGGTAAAGGGCTGATTACCATCGTCACCGATGCCGACCTGTGGAAAACCCGCGCGATCGCCAAGTACGATAACGCGTGGCTGCTGTGGTATCTGAGTCAGGACAGCGAGGTGACGATGTTGCTTCGTACCGAACACGATGATCTGTTCGGCCTGTTGTGGAAGTTTTTCCCACAGGCCCTGTTGGCGCTGGGGCTCTGTCTGGTCGCCACGCTATGGCACGCGGGCATGCGTCACGGGCCGATGCTGCCCCTTGCTCCTCGCGCACGTCGTCAGTTGAGTGAACATTTGCGTGCAAGCGCCGACTTCATGCTGCGGCGCCGGGGCCAGCATGCCCTGCTGCGTGCGCTTCAGCAGGATATCCTGCGCCGCGCGCGCCAGTTACACCCCGGATTCGAAACGCTGCCTGTGACCGAGCAATGGCAAACCCTGGCACGCATGACGCGCCAACCCACCAGCAACGTCGGCCAGGCCCTGCGGCCCCGCCCCGAAGAACGCCTGTCCAACAGCGACTTCACCCGTCAGGTTGCGTACCTGCAGACACTCAGGAATGCCTTATGAGCGAACATCCGACCGAACCGTCGAGTTCCGTATTAAACGGAGCGAGCGAGACTGACCCCGCGGCACTGGAACCTAAAGACAGTGAGGCTGGCGCGGCGCCGTCGAGCAATCCCGCCCAGCAGCGCCAGCGTGCGATCCATCTGGCGCAGGCTGTGCGTCACGAGTTACAGAAAGCCGTCATCGGCCAGAATGCTGTCATCGACGATGTCTTGACCGCGCTGATCGGCGGCGGGCATGTCTTGCTCGAGGGCGTGCCGGGGCTAGGCAAAACGCTCCTCGTGCGCGCCCTCGCCCGATGCTTCGGGGGCGACTTCGCGCGCATCCAGTTCACGCCCGATCTGATGCCGAGCGATGTGACCGGCCACGCTGTTTACGACATGCAGAGCGAGCAATTCAAGCTGCGCAAAGGCCCGCTTTTCACCCATCTTCTGCTCGCCGACGAGATCAACCGCGCGCCGGCGAAAACCCAGGCGGCGCTGCTGGAGGCCATGCAGGAACGTCAGGTCACTCTGGAGGGCCGCGCCCTGCCGGTGCCCCAGCCCTTCATGGTGCTCGCGACGCAGAACCCGATCGAACAGGAAGGCACGTACCCATTGCCGGAAGCCGAGTTGGACCGATTCATGCTCAAGCTGCGCATGGACTATCCGCAGGCTGAACAGGAGCTGGAGATGGTCCGTCAGGTCACCCGCTCCACGCGCTCGGACATGCTCGATGTGCAACCGCTGCGCACGCTCATGCAGGCCAGGGACGTCATCGCGTTGCAGCGCATTGCCAGCGAACTGCCGGTGGATGAACAGGTGCTCGATTACGCCGTGCGACTGGCGCGTGCGACCCGCACCTGGCCGGGACTGAGCCTGGGCGCAGGTCCGCGCGCATCGATCGCGCTGGTGCGTGGCGCGCGCGCCCGTGCATTGCTGCGCGGTGGCGAGTTCGCCATTCCGGACGACATCAAGGGCTGCGCTTTGGCGGTTTTGCGTCATCGCGTCAGGCTGTCGCCCGAACTGGACATCGAAGGGCTGTCTGTCGATCAGGTGCTTAAACAACTGCTCGATCAGGTCCCGGCGCCTCGCCAATGAAGCAACTGCTCAAGCCCTCGACGCGACTGCTCAAGTGGCTGGCGATTCTGGCCGGCATCGCCGTCTTGCTGGGCATCAGCCAGGCGCTCGGGCGCGGGATCGCGGCCAGACTGGAGGGTCTGTTCTGGTCGTTGCTGTGGGTGATGGGCGGCCTGGCCTTACTCGATGCGTTCTGGGTCTGGCGCACGCCGTCGCCACAGGTTCAGCGGCGATTGCCCGGCAGTCTGGCGCTGGGCCGCTGGAGCGATGTGCACATTGAACTGCTACACGACTCGCGCCGCTCGGTTGCGTTGAGCCTGTTCGATCACGGCCCGCAAGGCCCGGGCAATCGCTTCGAGGTCGAAAATCTGCCGCAGGACATCGTGCTGCGTCCGCAACGCAAAGCCGATTTGAGTTATCGGCTGAGGCCGACCAGCCGCGGCGCGTTCCTCTTCGAACGCATCGAAATCCAGCTGCGCAGCCCCTTGCGGCTGTGGCTGTCGCGACGCTATCTGGCGAGCGCGGACACGGCGCGGGTCTATCCGGACTTCGCCCGTTTGCACAACGGCCAATTGCTGGCGGTGGACAACTGGCTGAGCCAGATCGGCATACGACAGCGACAGCGCCGAGGACTGGGGCTGGAATTCAATCAGTTGCGCGAGTTTCGTGAGGGCGACAGCCTGCGCCAGATCGACTGGAAAGCCACCGCGCGGCAGCGCACGCCGATCGCCAGGGAATACCAGGACGAGCGCGATCAGCAGATTGTCTTCATGCTCGATTGCGGCCGACGCATGCGCAGCCAGGATGGCGATCTCACCCACTTCGACCACGCACTCAACGCCTGCCTGCTGCTCAGTCACGTGGCACTGCGCCAGGGCGATGCGGTGGGTATTTCCACGTTTGCCGCCGATGAGGATCGCCACCTGTCACCGGGCAAAGGTGCGCGGCACTTGAGCGTGCTCCTGAATCAGGTCTATGACTTGAACAGCACCCAGCGCCCGGCCGATTACAGTCTGGCGATCCGCCAGTTGCTGGCCCGACAGAAACGCCGTGCGTTGGTGGTGCTGGTCACTAACCTTCGTGATGAGGACGACGAACAGCTCATTGAGTCGGTAAACCAGCTGTGCAGGCATCATCGGGTTCTGGTTGCCAGCCTGCGCGAAGAAGTGCTCGATCAACTTCGTCACACGCCGGTACACACCTGGCAACAGGCGCTTGATTACTGCGGCACGGTGGAATTCTCCAATGCGCGGGCCAGCCTGCATGAGCGCCTGAGCGCCCACGGCATTCCGGTGCTGGACGTGCGCCCCGCAGAGCTGGGGCCGCAATTGGTGAGTCGCTATCTGAGCTGGAAGAAAGCCGGCACCTTATGAAGGTGCCGTTTTCAGGCGGACGCTTCCAGAGGATAGAAGCTGAAATAACGCTGCAAGGCCTGAATGAGGTGGTAATACTCGGCTGGCGCAACCTGCAGCCGGAAACCGGAATCGAAAACGCCAGGCGTTTCGTCTTCCTGGCACCACAGGCAGCTGGCGTTGATATCGATGTTGTAGAGTCCGTTCTTCTCGTCCGGGACTTTCAGGCGAAGCTGAAAGTCGGCACCGACGAGAATGGGCAGATCGCTGATCAGCATCAGCCCCTGTTCGGATACATTACCCAGGCAACCTAACGGCTTATCGGTGTATCGATTGAACACCTGCAGGTAATACGGCAGCTGGTGACGCTCTATTCGCCTTTCGTTCAGCATTGGACACTCGCCCTGGAATGACCATTTAGCATGGTCGTGCTAGTGCATTGAGATTCGGTCGTACGTGAACTGCCGGGACGACGAAAACGAACGAATCCACCTGTTCATTACAACAGGGACGTCATCTGACTCACCAGCGTTAACCGAAGTCACTCATCCGATTATTCGATTTCGCGATAACCGCGACGATAAACCGAGCGCCCTCGCCACTCCTGTGAGAAACACTTAGGTCCCTACTCATTGCAGCCTAGCCAAGATTTTTACAAAGGCCACTCAAAACAGGTGCCGTCCATCCATACGGGTGTAATCAGAGTGACGCAGGCCGTGCCACCGCTGGCGGAGCGAGGTTGTCGTAACCCAGCTGGTGCAGGGTATCCAGGCGCGCCTGAGCCCGGAAAGCGTATTCGCTGTACGGAAACTGAGTGATGATGAAGCGGTAGGTCTGCACGGCGTCGACGTACAATTTCTGGCGTTCCAGGCACTGGCCGCGCAACATTGACACTTCCGGTTGCACATAGCGCCGCGCGCGGCTCTCCCGGTCGACCTTCGACAGGTTGTACATCACAGCGTCGCAGTCGCCCTGGGCGTAGGCGCGGTTGGCATTGTTCAAGTGGCTGTTCATCGCCCAGCGAGTGCAGCCGCTGAGGGCGGCAAGCGCCACAAATATGATCACGATTCGCATGAGAGTCTCCTGTGCTCTGCATTGTATCGGCGCCTGACGGGATTTCTTCAAGAGCGATTTGACCGCCGCCGGTCTGCCAGTTGCCCACCATTCGGGCAGTCAGGTAGTGCAAAGGAACAATGACTACAGACCAATACAGTAGTAGCCTCTCGCTGCGCTTCATTTAAGGAGTTTGTGCATGTCCGTTCGCCGCACCAAAATCGTAGCCACACTTGGCCCTGCAAGTAATTCGCCAGAAGTCATCGAGAAGCTGATCCTTGCCGGGCTAGACGTCGCCCGCCTGAACTTCTCCCACGGCACGCCCGACGAGCACAAGGCTCGCGCGAAGCTGATCCGCGACATCGCCGCCAAGAACGGCCGCTTCGTCGCGTTGCTGGGTGACCTGCAAGGCCCGAAAATTCGTATCGCCAAATTCGCCAACAAGAAGATCGAGCTCAAGGTCGGTGACAAGTTCACCTTCTCGACCAGCCATCCTCTGACCGAAGGCACCCAGGAAATCGTCGGTATCGACTATCCCGATCTGGTCAAGGACTGCGGCGTAGGCGACGAACTGCTGCTCGACGACGGACGAGTGGTGATGCGCGTTGACACGCAGACCGCCGACGCCCTGCACTGCACCGTGACCATCGGCGGCCCGCTGTCGGACCACAAAGGCATCAACCGTCGTGGCGGCGGTCTGACGGCTCCGGCGCTGACCGAAAAAGACAAGCAAGACATCAAGCTCGCTGCGGAAATGGACCTGGATTACCTCGCCGTTTCTTTCCCGCGCGACGCTGCGGACATGGAATACGCCCGCAAGCTGCGTGACGAATCCGGCGGCACCGCCTGGCTGGTTTCGAAGATCGAACGCGCTGAAGCCGTCGCCGATGACGAGACCCTCGATGCGCTGATCCGCGCCAGTGACGCGGTCATGGTTGCCCGTGGCGACCTGGGCGTCGAGATCGGTGACGCTGAACTCGTCGGCATCCAGAAAAAAATCATTCTGCACGCACGTCGCCACAACAAGGCGGTGATCGTTGCCACGCAGATGATGGAATCGATGATCTCGAGCCCCATGCCGACTCGCGCCGAAGTGTCCGACGTGGCCAACGCCGTGCTCGACTACACCGACGCCGTCATGCTGTCCGCCGAAAGTGCTGCCGGCTCCTACCCGGTCGAAGCGGTCGAAGCGATGGCGCGCATCTGCGTCGGCGCCGAGCGTCACCCGACTGGCAAGACGTCCAGCCACCGCATCGGCCACTCGTTCACCCGTTGCGACGAAAGCATCGCGCTGGCGGCGATGTACACGGCGAACCACTTCCCGGGCGTCAAAGCGATCATCGCGCTGACCGAAAGCGGCTACACCCCGCTGATCATGTCGCGCATTCGCTCCTCGGTGCCGATCTACGCGTTTTCTCCGCACCGCGAAACCCAGGCACGCGCCGCGATGTTCCGTGGCGTTTACACCATTCCGTTCGACCCGGCGGCATTACCGGCCGGTCAGGTCAGCCAGTCGGCTGTGGACGAACTGGTCAAGCGTGGTCTGGTCGAGCAAGGTGACTGGGTCATCCTGACCAAGGGCGACAGCTACCACACGATCGGCGGCACCAACGGCATGAAGATCCTGCACGTCGGCGACCCGATGGTTTAAGACGCGGTACGCAACAGGCAAAAGCCCCGGCGCTCGTGAGAGGTCGGGGCTTTTGCGTTGTAGGGCTGCGAATCAGGATCACAAGGCCACTCGGGCCTGACGCGGGGACCATACTCCTGCACGTACCTTGGGTGGCATACCGACTGGCGAGCCTGCTCCGGTCAGGTTTTCTCGAGAAACACATCGGCGAGCATCTGCCCTCGCGGCAATCCGGCGATGAATAAGCGCCTGGAAAACGCCTCGACGGTCGCGGGCGAGCCGCACACCAGCGCGATGGTCTGCCGGGAGGTGATGCGCAGATGCGCGAGGGCGGCTTGAAAATCGGCCGCGGCTACGAGTTCGGTCTTCAGGTTTGTATGTGCGTGCGCAAGCTGCTTCATCGGTTCGGCCAGATAGTGCTCGCTGCTGTCGCGAGCGACATGCAGTACGTTGATCGGCCCTTGATGATCCTGCCGCAAGGCTTCGCGCAATACGCCCCACAAGGGTCCCAGGCCGGTGCCAGCCGCCAGCAGCAACAACGGCCGGTCCTGCCAGTCACGATCGTATTGCAGCGCGCCGCCGCGCAGTTCGCCGAGCCTGAGCGGATCGCCCGCTTTGAGGGTGCGCGCCACATCGGCGAAGGCACCGGGACGCTGGCAATCGATGTGAAATTCCAGAAATCCGTCCTCGCCAGGCAGGCTGGCCAGTGAATACGGGCGAGCGACGCCGCTGGCGGTCCACAGGACCAGATGCTGCCCGGCGCGATAGCGCAGCGGGCGCTCGGGCTCAAGGCGCAGGCGCAACACCGAAGCACTGAGCCAGTGGCAGTCGCTCACCGTGGCGGGCAGGCCATCGCTGGCAGGATCGAAAATTTCCACGGCCAGGTCGTCGACCACGCGGCACTGACACGCCAGCCGCCAGCCCTGATCACGTTTGTCGGCGTCCAGCGCCTGCGGCAGTTCATCGAGCGGCTCGCCGCCGACGCAGCGCACCAGACAGGTGTGGCAACTGCCGGCTCGGCAGCTGTAAGGGACGGAGAAACCGGCATCGTTCAGGGCATCGAGCAGGTTGGCAGCCGGCGCGACCGTCCATTGACGGCCGCCTGCCCGCAAATCAGGCATCGGCATAATCCCAGGCGCCGTGACAGCGATTGCGGCCCTGATGCTTGGCCCGGTACAACGCCTGGTCGGCCCGCTGCAGTGCCGGGTCCATGTGGTCATTGCGCTCGATGAGGGTCATGCCGATGGACAGACTCAGGTCCAGATCAGGCACGTCCGCAAGCTTGACCTGCATGAACGCCAGCCGGATACGCTCACAGCAATCGACCAGTTGCGCGCGGGTGCAGCGCGGAATCAGCAACACGAACTCTTCTCCTCCGTAGCGCGCCAGAATGTCATCCGGGCGCAGGCACTCGTCGGCAATCTTGGCGAAGACCTGCAAGACCCGGTCACCTGCGGCGTGACCATAAATGTCGTTGACCCGCTTGAAGTGGTCCAGGTCGATCAGCGCCAGTCCGGCGGCATAACTGCCCTCCATGGCCTCCAGCTCACGGGTGGCCAGGCGCAGGAAATACCGACGGTTATACAGGTTGGTCAGTTCGTCAGTGGACGCCAGTTCCTCGAGCTGGAACATCATTCCGCGCAGGGTTTCCTGATGGGCCTGCAACGTGATCCTGCGCTGATGCATCCGCTGGCGGGAGGCCTGCACGAACCGTGCATAGAGGCACAGCCAGGCAAGCACGATGAACAACGCACAAGTCTGCAGCGCAGCCAGGCCGGGATCGTCGAGTTGGTCATGGGCCGCATCCCACAGGTTAAGCCCTGTGAAACCGAGCAAGGCGAGCACCGAACAGCGGATGAATACTTTCGGCCTCAGGTGAAACAGACCGAACAGCAAGACCAGCACATACAGCACCAGAAACGTGCCTCGGGCCGAATCCATGTGGGCGAGCAGAAAGGTCTGCCAGCCAAGCCCCATGAGCACCTGAAACTCGGTCAGGCTCGGGTCTTTGAAGCGCAGGTTGTAGCCGCCAAAGAACACCAGACTCAGCACGCCCTGCATCAGCAATACCGACACACTGGCGAGCCAGACGCCAAAAAACGTCGCGTGGTAATACCCGGCGCAGTACGCAACCATTATCAGCATGATCAATAACACGTACGTGCCAGTTGCCAGGCCAAAACGCTTGAGCCTTAAGCGCTGGATAGATCCGTCTAATGGAGGCTGGGTCGTCATCGTCTGCGCTTTCGTCCTGTCCGGCCACAGGGGCCTGCTTCGCGCCGCTGGCCGAGAGAGGTCAGTGGACGCTTCGATCATCCGGGAAGATGCCAATGTAGTGGAAACCGCGCGTTTCGCCAACGCGCCCGTCGCCCCGGATGTCGATACTGCCATTCGAGTGTAAGGATTTTGGTACTGCGCGGTGCGATGACTGCCGAATCTCCGCTGCGCGCGTCGAAACATCGCGTTATATCTGGGCACCTTCTCGATATATATATTTATATCAATTCGGACGATGCAAGCGCGTAGTCTGAGGCTGCACTCAACAACCACGGAAGGTTACCCATGCATATCGAATTCAAAGATGACGCCAAATGGCTGAGCAAATTCAAGATTGACGTGACGTCAAACTCGAACAAGCTTTATAACAATGGCAGTCAGCAACTTAAAGTCACCGTCAGCCTGACGCCGGTCAAAGGCGAGCGCATCACCGATGAACAGATGGACAGAATCTGGCTCTTCCTCATCAAGGATGGCAGCGACCACCGCGATCTGGGTATCGATTTCGGTCGCGGTGCATACGATCCGGCGTGGGCAAAGAATAACCCCGCAGAGCCAGAGGAGCTGTTCAGGGTGTCCACGATTAAAGATCCGCGCTTCGAATACTTCGCAGCGACGGGTTTTGCTCCTCAAAACCTGACTGCATCCGCGCCGCGAAGCCGGGATTTCTATGTTTCTACCTTAGCGCCAGGCGGAGAGCGTTATAAAATTTACGCGGGTATCGTGAAAGAGGATGGGGTGGACTACGCCACCAGCACGTCGCGCTTCAACTCGTACGTCGAACTTGAGGCGATCAGCTTTCCGCGCCGCAGACGCACCGACTTTACGCTGGAGCGAGTCCATGCTTTCGTAGGCTCCACCGACGACGACAAGACCGAGGTAGACATTGACGTGTACTACCTGGAGTTCAAAGATCGCGGGTTGAGAATTGTCGATGCGATCCCGCTGGGTGCTGACGAGAACAATCATTATTACGACGACTGGCGAGATGCTGACCCGTTCGTGTTTACCGGTACCCATTACACTGAAATTCAGCGCCACTACGCATTCAAACCTGGGGCTGCCCGGCATTTCAATTACCAAAACGCTTCCGCCGCGGTAAACAACCGCCCCGGCGCGATGAGTCTTTAACGATTGGAGCTGATCGGTCCGGCCGATTTAACGCCTCGCGTCCCGGCAACCGGTCCAACGCGCTGGATAGTGCTGGACCAATACGGCACCGAACACTTCATTGAAATGACCCAGAAAAACTCGGGCAACGAAATAGATTTCAGAATGTTTGACGTGTAAGTCGAACTTGCGCTGGCGCGTCATATCGACTTTCTCATGACGCGCTTTTTCACTTAATGGCCTACCACTAAAGAGAATTCGCATGTCCAGCATTCATACCCAAGCCAACAACTTCATGGACTGTATAAAAACCGGTGTCGATGCCCGCACCGGACAATTCACCATCGCTTTCAAACTGCCTCTACTGCCGGCCAACAACTTGGCCGGTCCCGCGCTCACGCCCACGCTGAGTTTTGGCGTACTGGGCTCGACCCGCAATAAAGGGTTCGGACTGGGCTGGTCGCTGGACTTGAGCGAGCTCGACCTGCATCAGGATGCGCCATCGCTGCGCTTGTCGTCGGGCGAACAGTTCGCCGTCGACCTCGACGACACCACCTTCACCCCGGGCAGCGAGCTGAAGCTGTTCGACGCCAAACTCACATCCATGGTGGTGACATGTGAGCATGAAGACGTGTTCCGCGTGGATCAGAAAAACGGTCAGACGGAAATCCTCACTCGACAGCACGACAGCGCGCGCTACCTGGTCACGGAAGTGCGCAGCCCGGAAGGCAATCGCGTGTTCGTCGAATGGGCGCCTCATGGTAATGGCGATTTCATCCTTGAAACGATCCGCGACGAAACCCGGACCTTGCTCGAGCTGAACACCGATGACGGCGAAGTCGTGTTCTCGATACCGGGACGCGAGGACGAGGCCGTGCGCCTGCAACTGGCCAACGACAAGCTCAGCGAGATGTACCTGCCCGGCATCGAGACGCCCTTCTCCATCGTCTACGACCATCATGCCCTCGACGCCCAGAACTTCCTGCTGCTGCCAACCAGCCTCACCAGCCCTCTGGGCGCGACCGATTCAGTGATCTGGGCGACTGGGGAAGAAGGCCATCGACTGCCACCCGGTGCGCCTTTCGACGTCATGCCCAGAGTGCTGGAATGGACACACTCGGCGGGAACGGCCGATACCGCACTCTCTCGCTATTACGAATGGTCCGGCGCCCATAACTTTCTCGGGTTCGGCAGCGATCAGGCTTTTGACTGGCAACGAGGGCGCGACAACCTCTATCAGGTCGAGCAGGATTATGAGTACGAAGTCGTCGAAACCCTGACCGCGCCCAACGGGGAAACCCTGGCGACCATCACCCGGACTTGGAACCGCTTCCATTTGCTGACCTGCGAAGTGACACGCCGCGGCAGCGCCGAGAAGCGCACCGAAACCACGTTCGGCCTTGAGCCCGATGTCGACTGGGATGGCCAGCCCGCGTGGTGCCAACTGCCCCATCTGCAGACCGTCACGTACATCGACCACAGCCGCGCCGGTGTGCAACGCAGCGAGCAAACCGAATATCGCTACGACGTGTCGGGCAACATCGTATTCGCCCGATCGCCCGCCGGCGTTGAAGAACACAGCGAGTATTACCCGGCTGAAGGCGCTTCGGCTTCGGCCGAAGGCAGCGGTTGTCCGCCCAACGCGCTGGGCATGGTGCGGCACTTGAAGAAAAAGACCATCAAGCCCGCGCCCCTTGGAGACGGCACCTACGGCGGCGCCCCGGTGATGTCCACCACCTACCATTACGAATCACTGGCCTCGAAGCTCAAGGGCGCGCCCGCATTTGTCGTGGTGAACAGCGAAACCGTGCGGGACGACACCCAAGGTCGTCTGCTGGAAACCACCACGCAGACCTACATCACCGAACCGGGACCGCACTACGCACGTCTGGACAGCAAGGTCACGACCCTCAACGGCAAAGCCACCACAACAAGCTTTCGCTACGAGCTGAGCGAGGACGAGCTGAGCACTCACACCACCATCACCGGTTTCGAGAACACCGAATACGTGCGTGCCACGCAAAGCAGTGCCAGAGCCCTCGACACGGGCCGGCTGACGCGGGAGCGCAATCAGGCGGGCGTCGTTTCGCGCTACGTCTACGACAGCCTCGGTCGCATCACACTGGCGGTGACCGCCGATGACAGCCGCTACGAAGCCAGGCGTGCGTCGACCTACCATGTGCACGATCAAAAAGCGCGTGAATGCAGGACCGGTGACGAGAATCCGGTGTTGATCGAGCATCGGCACTCGACCGGACAGCGTCGTCGCCAATGGCTCGACGGCGAGGGTCGCACAGTGCGCGTAGAGCTCGAAGACATCGACCACGCCCCTGACGTGTTCCGCGAGATCGCCTGCTGTGTGTTCGACGCCGAAGGCCGCACGGTCAGTGAAACGCAGCAGGACTGGCTGCGCGATCCCGAGGATCCGACCACCGTGACCGCACTCAGACTGACCACTCACACGCACTACGACGACTGGGGCCAGACCAGCCTGAGCGTTACACCCGATGGGGTCCAAAGCCATACCGAGCACAACCCGATCAACCTCAGCGTCAAAAGCTGGCAGCAGAATGGCGCACTCAAGGGGCCGCACACGGTCACGCACCACAACGCCGCCGGCAGCGCGATCATGGAGCAGCTCTACGACACCGAGGGCAGGTTGATTCGCGCCAAAAAATGGCAACGCGATGGCCTGGATCGAGTGACCCGAACCACCCTTCAGGTGCCTGGCCAGGTCGATCGCGTGACGTCCGTGCGACTGGACGCATACGGGCGCATCGTCGAACAGCGACTGGCTGACGACACGGTCGTGAACTGGACCTTCGCCGCTCACAGCGACGACAACCACCCCGAGACCGTCGCCGTCACCGCGCCCCTTGTCACCCAGGCGTCGTGAGCACAGTGCTGGAACACGGCATGTCATGAACGGGAACGCTGCGGCGCAGAGCAGCGCTTCCGATGGAAGCAACATTTCGAAGGATCGAAAACATGAACAACCCCACAATCATCGGTCGTCAGACCTTCGACGGCCTGGGCCGTCAGCTGTCGGTCAGTGTCGGCGGCAACACCTCCCGCTTTCACTACCACGCCGGGCAACTGCCGCCTACATCGACCACGCTCGCTGATGGCAAAAAGATTGAGTTCACCTATGAGAAAGACCTGAACAACCCACTGCTCAGGGTTGAAGCTGATGGTGAAACCGCAACGCAGATAGCCAGGCACGCACAATTCGGACACCCTTCGACAATCGTCGGTGAGCTGGGCATCCAGGCTTTCGCATTCAGCACCACAGGACAGGCAACCGAAGACAGCTGGACCGTCGACGGACAAACGCACACCACCGCCTGGCGCTACTCGTTCAGTGGCCTGCTGCAGGGCTTTCGAGATGCCAAGGGGGTAACCCATCAGCGCGAATTCGATCCATCTGGCCGCGTGTGCACCACCCGCGTCGGCGAGGTTGACACCCACTACACCTACGACGCCCTGTCGCGACCGGCGACCGTCAGTGTCAGCGACCCGCAAACCGGGAAGACCCTGACCACTGCGATCACGTACGATGCCGCAGGGCGTGAGCACACGCGCACCTTCACCCTCACGCGAACGGGTGAGACGCGCGGCACAGACGGTCGAACGATCACCCAGACCCTGACGTACACCGGGCTCGACCAGATCCTCTCTCGAACCTGGGACGATGGGACCGAGCGCCGCGCAGAGCATTTCGCCTACGATGTGCGCGATCGGCTCGTGCGCTACACCGCAGATGAGCACGCGGCAGCGCCGGATCCATTCGGCAACCTCATCGTCGATCAGACCTTCGCTTTCAACGCGTACAACGGCCACGAGACAGTCGTGAGCACCTACGCTGACGGCAGCCGCGATGAAGCCCGCTTCAGCTACGCCGTCGACGACCCGACCCGTCCGGTGAAAGTCACTCACACCCATCCGTCCTGGCCGTCAGAGATCACGCTGGAATACGACGCGTGTGGGCGCGTGGTCAGCGACAGCCTTGGTCGTCACCTGAGCTGGAACACCCAGGGTCGACTGACCCAGGTCCGCTCGCCATCCGGCACTTGCACGTACCGATACGACCCCAGCGGACAGCTGACTGACCGAGAAGTCGACGGGCTGCTGACACGTGATTTCTACAGTGCCGATCAACTCACCCATCAGCGTTGCGGCGAAGACAGCATCGAATTGATCGGCGATCTGAGCACACTGTTCGCCGTGAACAAAGTGACGGGCAGCATCCGCAAGACCATCCTGCTGGGCACTGACGCACAGGGCAGCGTGCGCCTCGAAGCCGACAGCACCGTGCGCACACGCCGCTACACCGCCCATGGGGCACAGGCTCCAGACGCCAGCGAAGTCGCATTTGGCTACGCCGGCGAGCAGATCGAGCCCCTGTCAGGACTGAGCATCCCCGGCGGCAATCGCCCCTATGACCCGGTGCTGATGTGCTTTCTCGCACCCGACACCGACAGCCCGTTCGGGCCGGGCGGGATCAATCCATATGCGTGGTGTGC
The DNA here is from genome assembly GCF_030209235.1 of Pseudomonas sp. efr-133-TYG-103a. NCBI lineage: Bacteria > Pseudomonadati > Pseudomonadota > Gammaproteobacteria > Pseudomonadales > Pseudomonadaceae > Pseudomonas > Pseudomonas sp. efr-133-TYG-103a. The sequence goes on along the minus strand of NZ_JARVSK010000006.1, from coordinate 179,075 downwards.
AGGGGATCCGGTCAATCGTGTAGACCCCGATGGCCATAGCTGGACGGATTACATTCTTCCAGTCGCAGGTATCGCAGTGGCCGTGGTATCGGTAATTGCGGGGCTCATTGCGACCATGCCGGTGGCAGGAGCGCTGATCAGCGTTGGACCAGGCTTACTGACCTCCTCACAAATCGCCGGGCTTGTCAGTATGGCGCTGGACATCGTCGGCATGACGACAGGCATTGCCAGCGTGATATTGGAAGCCGCTGGCGACGACAGCGCCGCCTCCGGTGTCTTGGGCGGCATTTCCATGGTAGCCGGCCTGGCGGGCGCTGGCGTAGGCCTAAAGCTGTTCACGTTGAAACAGGCAGGCAAACAGCTCAAGGCGCTGGACCGCAAGCAAGGATGGGCAGTGCCCAAGCCGGGCCGGCTGGGCAAGGGAGAAGTGCTGGCGCAGCACACATCCAAGGGAGTGGACGTCGGGTTCATCGAGACGTATCTCGGTTCCAACCGCGCCGCCCTTCTGACCCACGGAGATCCAAAACGCGCGCTGCTCATGGCGCCAGACGGCAGCACATTGCGTGCAGCCGACCTCGCAAGAGACATCATCGCCCCTCGACTGCAAGCGCTCGGTGCCGGCGCAGATGACACGTTCGTGCTGCTGTCGTGCTGGGGCGGGAAGAACGGTGCTGCGCTGGAGATTGCCAAGGAGCTGGGCCGTCCCGTTCAGGGCTTCACGGAAAAGGTGTTCGTCAAAGGGTTCGCCAATCTGCAGTTGAACCCGAACGCCGCAAACATCCCGACGCAAGCCACTTCTTACCTCGAACGCATGCGTGCGACGGGCAACCCTTTCAAAGCCTGGAAAACCACCTACAAACCGGCGCGATCCAATATCTATCACCCTGACGGCACCGTGGTGCCGGTCTGAATCGTCGGCGCACTTCTCGGACATCACCTCCAAGGATTGGAACCATGAATGCTCCTCTCATCATCGGTCGTCAGGCCTTCGACGGCCTGGGCCGTCAGTTGTCAGTGCAAGCAGCGGGCTGTCTCACGCGCTTCCATTATGCGAAAGGACAACTTCCGCCGTCAGGCAATACCCTGGCCGACGGCACACACGTTGAGTTCACCTACGAGCCGGAATTGAACAACCGCCTGCTCAGTGTCACCCCTCGCGACGAGGCGACGCAGCGCATCACCTACCACCCGATGGGCATGCCGGTTTCGGCAAGCGGTGCGCTGGGCACCGAGTCGTTCAGCTTTACGACGTCCGGGCAGCCTGAGGAGGACATCTGGACGGTGGACGAACGCCACCACCGCACCCAGTGGCATTACTCGCTGAACGGCACGCCGCTGGGTTTCGTCGATGCGTTGGGCAAGGTTCACCGCCGCCGATTCGACGCCTTCGGTCGCGTGCAGGAAACGCGGGTGGGCGATGTGGTGACCCGCTATCGATACGACGGGCTGTCTCGGCCCGTCGAAATGATCGTCGACGATCCCGACAGTGCAGGATCGTTGATGACCACACTCACCTACGACAGCCTGGGCAGGGAGCACACACGCACATTCACGGCCGTCACGCATGACGGCGAATCCACGACATCCACTCAGACACTGGGCTATTCGGCGCTGGATAAAATGACCTCGCGCGCCTGGGTAGACGACGCCGGAACGGGCGCGGAAACGTTCACCTACGACGTCAGAGGCCGCCTGACCGGTTACGCAGCAGACGCGCAAGTCGCCCCCGAGGATCCGTTCGGCAATCGTATCGTCAGACAGGCCTTCACCTTCAACGCGCTCAACGGTCACGAAAAGGTGGTGACGCTTTATGCTGACACGAGCGTCGATGAGGCGCGCTTCACCTACGCCGCCAACAACCCGGTTCAAGTGGTGAAAATCACCCATACCCACCCGGCGTGGCCCAAAACGGTGACGCTCACTTACGACGCCTGTGGTCGGGTCATCAGTGACAGCCTGGGCCGTCGCATGGTCTGGAACTCGCAAGATCGCCTGGTCGAAGTGCACCACGCGAACCGCACCTGCCAATATGGTTACACCGCTCATGGCCGCTTGGTCGATCGCACCGTCGATGGCACGCTGAGCCGCAGTTTTTACAGTGGCGAGGAACTGACCCATGAAACGACCGAAGGCGTCAGCCGACAGTTCTGCTCAGGTGAACTGGGCCTGTTCGCAGTCAGCAAGGTAACCGCGGGCATTCGTCAAACCACCCTGCTTGGCGCAGACGCGCAAGGCAGTATTCGTCTGGAGGCCGGACATTCGGTGCGCACGCGCCGCTACGGCGCCTACGGCGTCGAGCCACAGGATGAGGCAAGCGTGCCGTTCGGCTACGCGGGTCAACGCCATGAGCCGCTCACCGGATGGCAGATCCTGGGCGACTACCGCCCTTACGACCCGGTGCTGATGTGCTTTTTGAGCCCCGACAGCGAAAGCCCGTTTGGCAAGGGCGGCATCAACCCCTACGTTTATTGCGCGGGTGATCCGGTCAATCGCATCGACCCGGATGGACACAGTTGGGTGAATTACGCGCTGGCGGGGGTTGGCCTGGTGATCGGTGTCGCGGCAGCGGTGGCCAGTGCGGGCGCTGCAACGGCAGTGATCGGATCATTGTTTTATGCCGGCTACGGGTCGCTGACTGCAGGTTCGGTGATGATCCTCACCGCCGCGACGCTGGATGTCATTTCGGTCGCGACAGGGGCTGCGTCGCTGTTAATGGAAATAGCGGGTTGTGACAAAACCACCACTGGCGTGCTCGGCTGGATTTCACTGGGTACTGGGATCGCCGCAGGCGCATTGAGCGGAGCTGGTCAGCATCTGGCCAGAGCCGCGTCGCGCAAAGCTGCAAGCCCGTCTTCCACGCTTCGCAAACAAGCACACGCTCATGTCATGTGGGAGAGTGGTCCTGGCGGACACGACGTGACGTTTTATGAACAGCTATGGGGGACCAATAATCTCAGAGCCTTTGAAACCCATGGTTCACCACGTGGCCATCTGCTTAACGCAAACGGGGTCTTCGAGTCAGCCGGCACCGTTGCCAAACGCGAAATCATGCCGCGGCTGGTCGGCTATGAAAACCATCGCCCGTTGGTACTGCTGGCGTGTGAGGCGGGGTCCAGTGGCGCAGCGCAGCAGGTTGCCAATGTCTTACGCAGGCCGGTAATTGCATTTGACGAGATCATCTACGTCGGTCAGACAGGCGAACTGCAGTGGTTTTTCCACACTGCCGGGCGTCATGGCATCGATACCAGTCTTCCCTTACAGAAAATCCCTTTTCTAAAACGTCTGGTTGGCGCCAGAGGGCCAGGTTACTCGAAAGGACAGAAATTTGACCTGGCAACGCCCGGCGTCTACCTCCCTGTTTGAACATTCTCCTCAACGCAACCTGCGGGCCCGGAACGAACCTTGACCACTCGGCGCCCCCTGCCCATTAAGACCAATGTTTACCCTGCGGCAGGGTGTCGCGTCGGCGGTCAAGCGGTATACTGCCGCGCCTTTTCCTGCCGCAGCGCCCGAGCGGTAGCCGAGCCAAGGCCGTTTGCGCGATTGCCGATCGCATCCTGCGCGAACCGCCCTACATAATGTTCCCGCCTGATAGAGGAGAACGCCCATGACCGTGATCAAGCAGGATGACCTGATCCAGAGCGTCGCCGACGCCCTGCAGTTCATCTCCTATTACCACCCCGTCGATTTCATCCAGGCCATGCACGAAGCCTATCTGCGTGAGGAATCGCCCGCTGCCCGCGACTCCATGGCCCAGATTCTGATCAACTCGCGGATGTGCGCCACCGGCCATCGCCCGATCTGCCAGGACACCGGCATCGTCACCGTATTCGTACGCGTGGGCATGGATGTGCGCTGGGATGGCGCCACCATGAGCCTGGACGACATGATCAACGAGGGCGTGCGTCGCGCCTACAACCTGCCGGAAAACGTCCTGCGTGCCTCGATCCTCGCCGACCCGGCGGGCGCTCGCAAGAACACCAAGGACAACACCCCGGCGGTCATCCACTACTCCATCGTCCCGGGTAACACCGTGGAAGTGGACGTGGCGGCCAAGGGCGGCGGCTCCGAAAACAAATCGAAGATGGCGATGCTCAACCCGTCCGACTCGATCGTGGACTGGGTACTGAAAACCGTCCCGACCATGGGCGCCGGCTGGTGCCCGCCTGGCATGCTCGGCATCGGCATCGGCGGCACCGCCGAGAAAGCCGCGGTCATGGCCAAGGAAGTCCTGATGGAATCCATCGACATCCACGAGCTCAAGGCTCGCGGCCCGTCGAACCGTCTGGAAGAAATGCGTCTGGAGCTGTTCGAGAAGGTCAACCAACTGGGCATCGGCGCCCAGGGCCTGGGCGGTCTGACCACCGTGCTCGACGTCAAGATCATGGATTACCCGACCCACGCTGCGTCGCTGCCGGTCTGCATGATCCCGAACTGCGCCGCCACCCGCCACGCACACTTCGTCCTCGACGGTTCCGGTCCGGCTTCGTTGGAAGCGCCGCCGCTGGACGCTTACCCGGAAATCGTCTGGGAAGCCGGCCCGTCGGCTCGCCGCGTCAACCTCGACACCCTGACGCCGGAAGAAGTGCAGAGCTGGAAGCCGGGCGAAACCGTTCTGCTCAACGGCAAGATGCTCACCGGTCGCGACGCGGCGCACAAGCGCATGGTCGAGATGCTGAACAAGGGCGAAACCCTGCCGGTCGATCTGAAAGGCCGCTTCATCTACTACGTCGGCCCGGTCGATCCGGTCGGTGACGAAGTGGTCGGCCCTGCAGGTCCTACCACTGCCACGCGTATGGACAAGTTCACCCGTCAGATCCTGGAGCAGACCGGTCTGCTGGGCATGATCGGCAAATCCGAGCGCGGCCCGACCGCTATCGACGCGATCAAGGACAGCAAAGCCGTTTACCTGATGGCCGTGGGTGGCGCTGCCTACCTCGTCGCTCAGGCGATCAAGAAGTCGCAAGTGCTGGCATTCCCGGAACTGGGCATGGAAGCGATCTACGAGTTCGAGGTCAAGGACATGCCGGTCACGGTCGCCGTCGACAGCAAGGGCGAGTCGGTTCACATCACAGGTCCTGCCATCTGGCAGAAGAAGATCAGTGAGAGCCTGGCGGTGGAAGTGCAATAAGCGCAAACCGTCTGTCAAAAAAGCCCGGCCTGTGTGCCGGGCTTTTTTCATGCGCGCGAACGGCCTGCCTGTTTTACTGATTAGACCGATTCGAAATGAGCATTATCTCCAAATTGGATAGCTCATAACGCTTCGCGATATTAGACCGACTGCTTAACTCCCTTTTTACACCGTCAGCGCTATTCGCTATAACGCCACTGCTGGCCGAAGCACAGTGGCTATTAACTTTTTTAACTCTACAGCGCTCGGACTTTCTCTGCCGAGACAACTTAATACTGCTCGCCAAAAGAATGCTAAGGTTGGTTTAATAGCAGTCCTGACAGGATGATGCAGTCATGGAAAGACCCAATGAAGCGGCCAATAGGCATGGAGATATCACTGAGTGGCTTAGCACTTTCAAAATTGAAGTCAGCTCAACAAATTCTGGGCTGTACGGCAACGGCTTACAACAAGTTGAAGTTACGCTGACCGTCGAAGCGGTGGAAGAAGAGATTATTACAGAGGAGCAACTGAAGTCGCTCACGCTCGTTTACCTCGATGCCGAAGGCAGTTACATACCGCTTCCCGATCATAGAACTGAAAGCTTTGACTGGTTTGCCAGCTTGACGCACGACGAGCGTTTTGACTACTACGAAGGTTCGGGCAGAACTCACGTGTCTTCCTCCCCGCCTTCTTCCGCCAGCAGAGCCGAGCTCACCAAGAAATTTTACGTGAGCACAGTCGCCTTGGGAGGCAGTGAGATCACGCTGCGCGCCAGGATCAGCAAAACAGACAATGAACATTACGTCACCGAAGACACCTTTGATTCAAGTGTCGATCTATCTTCCGTATCCGTCCCGACTTATTCCTTTCCCGACGACTACAACTGGGCAATTACCTGGCAGAACGGAGGCCCTCCTGCTAGCGCTTTCGTAAACGAATGGTCGATTTCTACCAAGCAGGATGTTCTTGTTTACGCTGAGGCACGCGATGCTCACTCCGATGGGATGATCAAATGGCAGCGCAATGCTAATGATGAATCCGCAGCGTCGAACGTTGGCATCGCTTATCCGAATGATAAAAAGTTCCGATTCAACCCGGCTATCGTAGTCGGAGCCGATTTTTCTGGACGCCGGCATGAAGAGGTCAAGTCAACTAACAGCCATCACGTCGTCGTTGTGCTACAGGCCGACAACAAAATCCCTTTTAACGCTGAAGGACTTGAGCATCAAGGCCCTTGCGGCGTACTGGCCTTTGACAAAAATGGCAACAGCCATGAACTGAAGTTTTCGTTTGGCCAAGGTAATGATTATGAACAGCGCACTACGCTACAAGTAAACGTCGCCTCCCCCGCTCACATCGGCCATCGGTCTGCAAAGCCTTCTGATGGAGCAGTGAAAAGATGATAAGCGACGTGTCCCGGGCGCTTACCAGCGCGCGTCTCGAAAACCCCGGAGGCCTCTATTCCCAGAGCAACAATTTTCTGGGGGTCGTGCAGTCTGCTGTTGATCCTCGTACGGGTCAGTTCAATCTTGCTATTACGTTACCCGCCGTACACGCCAATGAACTGGGCGGCCCTTCGTTCGCCTTGACCCTGTCGTTCAGCCCGTTGTCATCGTTGCAAGATTACGGTTATGGCTTGGGTTGGTCTGCTCTGGTCTCAGCACTCACGCTGAAGATGGATATGGCATTTCTGACGCTGTCGTCCGGCGAGCACTTCTCTGTGGATCGAGACGCCAGCGGCGGCGCCATCGGCAGCGAGTTGGTATTTGCCGATCACAAACTCAAGTCACGGAAGGTGACCAAACTCAGCGCCGACAGCTATCGGGTGGACAGCAAATCGGGCGAAGTCGAGATCCTGGAGCGGCTTGGTGGGGAAGGCGATTTTCTGTTGCGGGAAATGCGATCACCGGAAGGCCGCAGGATGTTTTTCGCCTGGCGTCCGGACGGTAAGGGCGGACACACGCTGTCCAGTATCTCCGACGCGAGCCGAACCTTACTGGAGATCGAGCGTGAAACCGGCCGGGTCCATTTTGTGTTCGACCCCGGTTCCGAGTCTCCTCACACCATTGAGCTGAGGCTGCTCAATAGTCAGCTTTCAAACATCATGCTGCCAGGATTCGAGTCGTCTTTTCATATCACGTATGAACTGATCGACCTGGGCGCCGAGCGAGACTTTCTCTTTCCCAAGCAAACCACCAGCCCCCTGGGGGCCACAGACACGATCACATGGAGTTCGCGGAACAACGCGCATCAACTTCCCACTGGCGCGCCCGTCGAATACGTACCAAGGGTGGTGGCATGGAAACAAAGCACAGGCGCTTCTGAAACGACTTTGCATCACAGCTACAGATGGATCGGCAATACCAATCACTACGGATATGGCAGTCAGGCCGGCTTTGTGTGGGATGAAGGCCGTGACAATCTCTACAAAGTTCAGCAGAACTATCAGTATTCGGTTGTGGAAACGTTGACCGACAAGGCGGGAACGACGCTTGTCACCATTACCCGGCAGTGGAACCGATTTCATTTGCAGACCCGTGAGAACACCGTCCGGGGCCAGGCGCAGGTTCAGGTCAGCACTGTGTACCATGACGATCCGGATTTGAACTGGGAAGCACAACCCGCGTACTGCCAATTGCCTCATATAGTCACCACGACTTATTACCAGGATGCGCAGAATCAGCGCAGCGAGGCCATCGAGTACCGCTATGACGATTACGGCAATGTGATTTACACCCGTTTTCCAACGGGCGTGATCGAACAAAGCCTCTATCATCCGGCAGAAGGCTGTGATGACGCTCCGCAGGATCCGTTGGGCATGGTGCGATTGCTCAGCAGGAAAACCACGACACCCGCCGACCACTCGGCGCCCACGCTGTACACCACTTATCGTTACGAGAATCTTGCGTCACTGCTGCCCGGAGAATATCCCCGCGCCGTGGTGGTTGAAGAGCAGAGCTGGAACCAAGCCGAGGGCCAGCTGCTGGAGCGCACGCTGCAAACGTACATACGCGGGAATGGGCCGGACTACGGACGACTCGATACCTCGGTGACCCACCTCAACGGCCGGGCTACGACCACTCGATATGTGTACACCACGGAAGCAGATCGGCTTCGTACCCAGATGATTATCGAGGGGCACGACTTCGACCCCAACCGTCCGGTCAGTCGTTCAATGACGTCTGACAGCCGCTCATTGTTCACTGGCCAGACCCTGGATGAGACAAGCCCCGCAGGCGTTGTCACCAGTTTTCGATATGACCTGCTGGGTAGAATCATTCAGACCGTCATCGCCGACGGCTCCGAGTACGAGGCCAAACGCACTTGCGACTACCACGTGGCCGATGCCTTCGTAGACGCCAATCGCCCCAGAAACCTGGCGACGAGCGTCGGGCTCGAAGAAACCGACGCTTCGGGCCAACGTCGGCGAACGTGGCTGGATGGAAAAGGCCGTGTCGTCGCTGTCGAGCTGGAAGACCTTGACCACGCCGAAGGCACGTTCCGCGAAATCTCGCGTACCTCATACGACCCGTTAGGCCGCGTGATCACGCAAACGACCCTTGAGTGGCTCGCCGACGGCACCAAAGCGTTCGAGTTTTGCACCCGGACAGCTTACGACGACTGGGGAAACGCCTGCTGCATGACCTCTCCCTCGGGTGTCATCAGCCATCTCATGCATGACCCGATCAAAATGCGCACCGTGCGGTGGGAGCAGGCCACCTCCGGCAAACGCACCGCCAAGCGAGTAACCCGCAGCAATGTGTCCGGCAGCACGATCCGGGAGGACATCCTGGACGATCAGAATCAAGTGGTTCGCGCGACTGTGTTCAAGCGTGACGGCCTGGACCGAATAGTCGAACGACGGATCAAGGTACCGAGGCAACAAGACATCGTCACCCGATACCACTACGACAGTTACGCCAGAGTCGTCGAGCAGGTGCTGCCGGACAACACGCGGGTTGCCTGGACCTATGCCGCGCATAGCGATGGCGAACACCCGGAATCGGTCAAGGTTATTGAGGTCAGTCTTGATCGTTAGTTTTTCCGTCCCGAAAGACAAAACGCACACGAAACAGAGGGAGTCATCATGGCCAGGATTATAGGTTTGAATCATTTTCAGATTAAAGGCAATGGATCACCGGCGGATCAGCATGAATGTAAGGTGTACAAAAATGGCCGGCAGCAGTTTCAAGTTGATATCGTTATCGAGGCTTACGCAGAAGGTGGAGTTATTGTTCCGCTGTCCAAGGATCAGTTAGAAAGCGTAAGGCTTATCAACTATGACAGCGGTGCTGTCGTGGATAGTCAGTTTTCCCGAAGCGCAACAAAAAATGTGTACGAATTTTATGGCGCTCCCCCTCCGTCTCGCACTGGCTCGGTCAAGCAGAACATGAGTGCCATTACATTTTTTATGTCGGTGCCCGCCTCAGCAAACTTTGCTCAAATGCAGATTGCAGCAGAGATCACTCTGGATGGCGCAACGTACCGAACCAATGCGCGCGACTCTGCACCTGGGGGCCACGTCGACAAAGGGAAATTCAACAGCTCCATTCTTGTCGCTCCGCTGGCTGCTTATTTACTTTCGGCTCGAGACTTCTGGATCGCATATCTCGGACACATTGGTTATGGCTACCCCGCTGGGGGCAGCGGCGACAACAGATACTTTTTTCGCTGGGAAATAATGTTCAGAAACGCGAACTTTCGCATACTGGGCTCTGACATATCTGATACTGCCTATCCTACTAACTGTTTTTCCCAATTCGTTCGAGCTGGTGGTAACAAGGACACGAGACATTGGGCATTGCCTGTTCGCGGAGTGGGTCAGCAGGCGGATTTAGGTGCCGCATTCGAGGGAACCAACATTCACGATGTTTTCGTGTTGCCGTACGACAGGCATGGCGCAGCTTACGCGATCCATGAAGAGGCGTCGTGGCTGGCGGACCAACGCTACACCTCTAAAAAAATCATGTATATCGACCAAAACGGTTGTGGGCATTACGTCTACCTGCTTCCCAACAACAATGGCACCACTTTCCAATTGTCCGACACTGCCACTGGCGTATTAGTCGATAGTGGTGCATCCATGTAGCCCATCATCGTCACCATCACCTCGCCTGACATCATTTTACAAGTGGAAGTGCTGACCGCTGTTCATCTGGATAAGTTGCGGTCAGAAACGAGCGGCTAGGAGGATTGTATGTTGACGCTGGGCCAGCAAACCTTCGACGGTCTGGGCCGACAACTGACTGTAGTTGTCGGCGGCCGCACCACTCATTACGAATATGTGGCTGAACAACTTCCACCCAGCGCCAATGTGCTGCCTGACGGCAAGCGGGTGGAGTTTACCTATGAGCCGAAGTTGGAAAACCAGCTTCGCTCGATTCAGCCAGCCAACGAAGCCGCCAACAGCATTGCCTACGATCGGCGACTGGGTCTGCCCATTTCCCTGACTGGCCCTTCAGGCACCCAAGTCTTGACGTATACCCTCTCAGGGCTGCCCAGAACCGGCACCTGGACGGTCGACGGCAATGAACACGTCACCACGTGGCATCACACGCTGAGCGGTCTGTTGAAGGGATTCGCCGATGCTGACGAAGTGCAACATGAGCGAGACTACGACAGTTGCGGTCGCTTATCGAAATTGACCACCGACGGCATCACGCGCGACATCACCTACGACGAGTTCGACCGGCCCGGCTCATTCACTGATGTCGACACGACTTCCGGCAATCGTCTGGTGCAGACACTGACCTACGATGCCTTGGGCCGCGAGCACACGCGCACCTTCGACATCAGCGTGAAAGGTTGCGGCACTCGCAACATCGTTCAGACCCTTGTCTACTCAGCGCTCGATCAAGTCATCTTTCGTCAATGGCGAGACGGCACCGAAACCGGCGAGGAGACATTTGCATACGACAGCCGTGGCCGTCTCATTCATTACACCGCCAACGCAACCGCCGCCCCGACCGACCCGTTCGGCAACCGGGTCGTCGATCAGGTCTTCAAACTCAATGCCGTCGATGGCTACGTGGAGATCAGCAGCACCTTCATCGGCGGCGAAGTTGATGTCGCGACATTCGAGTACGCCTCGATTGTCGACCCCACTCAAGTGTCGAGCATCAGCCACAGTCACCCTTCATGGCCGACCCAGATAGATATCGCCTACGATGACTGTGGCAGAGCGATCAATTACCGCTTCCCCGCCACAGCCACACGCCCTGCCCTTGATCGGACGCTGACATGGGATGCACAGGATCGGTTGGTCAAGGTCGACGACCAGACCACGACGTGCAACTACCGCTACAACCCCAGCGGTCAACTCACCGATCGGGTGGTCGATGGCAGGCTTACCCGCAGTTTCTTCAGCGGCGATCAGCTCACCCATGAACGAACCGGTGATCAGACGCTGCGCCTGATCGGGGACGGCAACGCGCTGTTCGCGCAAACGAGGATGGCGGCTGGCGTGCGTCAGGTGACCACCCTGCTGGGCTGCGATGCTCAGGGCAGCGTGCGCCTGGAAGCAGACAACGCAGTGCGTACCCGGCGCTATTCGGCCCACGGCGCGGAAGCCGCCAATGACGACAACAGCCCGTTTGGTTATGCCGGCGAACGCCGCGACACCTTGACTGGCTGGTACATGCCGGAAGGCTATCGTCCTTACGACCCGGTCATCATGGGTTTTCTGTCGCCCGACAGCGACAGCCCGTTCGGTCAGGGCGGCCTCAACGCCTATGCGTACTGCGCAGGCGATCCGGTCAACCGCATCGACCCCAGTGGTCACGGCTGGGTCACCTGGCTGGTGGCCGGCATCGGCATCGGATTGGGGGTGATCGGCACCATTGCCACGTTCGGTGCCGCTGCTCCGGCGTTTGCCGCACTGGCAGCAGGCGGCGTTGGAGCACTGACTGCCAGTAGCGCCATGGCCATGACCGCCGCCACCATGAGCGCGGTATCGCTCGGTACCGGGATCGCTTCAACCGTACTGGAAGCCACCGACAAAGACAGCAAGGCCGCCAGTGTCTTGGGATGGGTTTCCTTGGGCACCGGATTAGTGGGGTTAGGGCTGGAAATGGCGCCCAAGGCCGCGGCCAAGCTGAGTGCCCAGCTGGGCCGTTCAGCAGGACGCGCCGCTAGCAAGTCCGGACGAGGAGCTTCCTCAGCCCGGTTGTCTGCACCCACCCGCTCAGGCAGCTCAGGCAGCTCAACCACCCTGTACGAAGCCCGCCCTACGGCATACAAAAATGGAGCGATTGAACTGGGCAGCCATGATGTCGTATTTCACGCAGACTGGTTGGGCTCTGGAGTGGCAGCCTTCGAGACTCATGGCAGTGCAGTGGGTAAGTTGATGAACAGTAACGGAATAATGCGTCCCGCCTCGGAAGTTGCTCAGATGGACATTGCGCCTGCGCTGCGTAATGTCGGCTATCCAGACGACAAAGGAATAATTTTGTTAGCCTGCGGTGCAGGAAAGTCCGGCGCGGCTCAAGACGTTGCCAACAGTCTGAACAGGACCGTTTCTGCGTACGATAAAATCATATGGACCGGTCACCCCAAGTTCGCAAATACACTAGACGTAGGACCGGGAACAACCTCTTTGCCTTTGTCTAAAGTTTCGTGGCTGGACTGGTTTCTAGGATCGAGCGGGAAGTTCGGACCGCGTTCAGCGTTCGATTTAGCAGCGGCGCGGCTGTATCGACCCAATAACATCGTGTGAAGCCACATACGGGCTCTAGACACACACGAATCAGCCCCGCCGATCCAGCGCATTGACCACCAGCCGATCCACCCATCCCCACACGCGCTGCTTGATGCGGCGCCAGAGCGGACGGGATTGCCAGTCTTCCAGGCTGATCTGGCTGCTGACGGCGAAATCCCGGGTGAAACTGGCAACCACGTCCTGCGTCAGTTGCGCGTCGAGCGCCTCAAGATTCGCTTCCAGATTGAAGCGCAGATTCCAGTGGTCGAAGTTGCAGGAGCCGATGCTGACCCATTCGTCCACCAGCACCATTTTCAGGTGCAGGAAACACGGCTGGTACTCGAAAATCTTCACGCCGGCCTTGAGCAGACGCGGGTAGTAGCGATGGCCTGCGTAACGTACAGACGGGTGATCCGTGCGCGGGCCGGTCAACAGCAGTCGCACATCAACACCGCGGGAAGCGGCACGGCGCAACGCACGTCGAACCTTCCAGGTCGGTAGAAAGTACGGCGTTGCCAGCCAGATGCGTTTTCTGCCGGTGTTCAGCGCGCGAACCAGGGATTGCAGAATGTCGCGATGCTGACGGGAGTCGGCATACGCGACTCGCCCGAAACCATCGCCCGCTATCGGGGCCTTTGGCAGTCGGGGCAATCCGAAATTCTCTGCCGGGCGCCACGCTCGGCGACGATTGTTGGCATGAAACTGACGGTCGAACAGCGCCTGCCAGTCGATCACCAGCGGCCCGCGGATCTCCACCATGACTTCATGCCATTCGCTGGTGTCCTGATCGGGCCGCCAGAACTCGTCCGTGACCCCTGTCCCGCCGACCACTGCGAGTTCTTTGTCCACCAGCAACAGCTTGCGGTGGTCACGGTAGAAATTGCGGATGCCGCGACGCCAATGCACGCGGTTATAGAAACGCAGAATCACCCCCGCTTCGGTCAGGCGATTGCGCAGACTGAGTGTGAACGCGAGGGAGCCGAAATCATCGAACAGGCAGCGCACGATCACGCCGCGCTTCGCCGCATCGACCAACGCCCGAACCACGGCCTCGGCGCAGGTCCCCGCCTCCACCAGATACAGCTCCAGTTCGACCTGCTGCTGCGCGTTATCAATAGCGGCGATCATGCGCGGGAAGAACGCTGGCCCGTCTATCAACAGCTTGAACTGGTTGTCATCGCGCCACGGAAAGATAGCGCCCCTCATACGCGACGCGCCTTCATGGGCGAAGCACCGCCACCTGCAAAGCGTGCCGACAGGGCGAACGAGGAAGGACAGCGAGTGAGCATGCAAACTCCGGGCGGGCGATTGAGGCAACCTTATCCGCCTGTCTGACCGCTGGCAAACCGCAACGTTCTGTGAGCGATGCGGCGCGTCGGAGGCCGAAATCAACCGGCCCTGCCGCATCCTCTTGTCGACCGCCCTGCTGATCGGTCAGACGTCAGCCTTCAAAGAATGATCTGCGTGCCGAGCACCTTGAGAAACGCCGCCAGCCACGCAGGATGCGCAGGCCATGCCGGGCCGGTCACCAGATTGCCGTCGGTGTGCGCCTCATCCATCGCGATCTCGACATATTCGCCACCGGCCAGCCGGACTTCCGGCGCGCACGCAGGATACGCGCTCAACGACTTGCCTTTGAGCAGCCCGGTCTCGGCCAGTAACTGCGGCCCATGACACACCGCTGCAATCGGCTTGTCATCACGACCGAATTCGCGCACCAGTTCCAGCACCCGTTGATTCAGGCGCAGGTATTCCGGAGAACGTCCGCCCGGCACCAACAGCGCGTCGTAGTCGGACGACTTCACGCTGTCGAAATCGAAGTTGAGGCCAAAGTTGTGGCCGCGTTTTTCGCTGTACGTCTGATCGCCCTCGAAGTCGTGAATGGCCGTGCGAATCACGTCGCCTTTCTTCTTGCCCGGGCACACTGCATGCACCGTGTGACCGACCATTTGCAATGCCTGAAACGGCACCATCACTTCGTAGTCCTCGACGTAATCGCCCACCAGCATGAGAATTTTCTTCGCCGCCATCATCCATCCTCCAATGTCATTGCGCCGTTTGCAGGCGCTGCCCGTGTTCGTCGGGTAACAGACTAGTACTACAGAACTGGCAGAGCTCAGGTGTCAGACATATGGAAAACGCTTACAGCGTTGCAGGCTCCAGTCGACAGCCCTCTCGTGCGCCGAGCCACTGGGCGCGGCTCTCACGCCCCATCCCGTTGGCGATGACGCGCTTGCGGGCGGCGTCCTCGATCAACGAACTCGGCAGCCATTGCTTCACGTAGCGCTGACAGTACTCAGCCGGGTTGTCCATGACATAGCGGCACGAGCAATACTCCTTGGCAGTGTAGGCGCTGATGATGCCGGGAAAGGCTTGTAGCTCAACGCGCCAGACCCACATCAACGCGCACAGAAGCAGCAGGATCAGGATGCAGACGGTGCTGAACGGACGCCGCCGGACAAAACTGCGCGAACTCATTGCGTGCCCTCCTCGGCCACTGCTTTCAAGGCCCGTTTGAGCAGCTGATTGTGTGCATAAGTCCCGTCACGATCATCGCCGTAACGCACAATCAACAGCCCTGCGCTCGGGATCACATACAGCGCCTGACCCCAGTGGCCGAGTCCGGCAAAGGTGTCGGTCGGTGCGTCCGGCCAGGGTCCGGGCTTGCCGTCGGCGGTCTTGTTCAGCCACCAGTGACCACCCGGCGCCTCATCCACCGGCGTCCCGGATTTGAACGGGGTGAGGTTGAAATCAATCCAGGCCACAGGCAGCAACTGCCGCTCGTGCCAGCGTCCGCCGCGTTGCATCAGCAAACCGATCCGCGCCAGATCCCGAGCGGTCATGTAGGCATAAGACGAACCCACGAACGTGCCCGTGGCATCGGTTTCCCACGTCGCGCTCGTGATGCCCAGCGGATCGAACAGCGCCGTCCACGGATAACCGGCGTATTGCGTTTCGCCGACCATGCCTCTGAGCGCGGCGGCGAGCACCGTGCTGTCGCCACTGGAATAGCGATAGGCGGTGCCAGGCGCGCTGGCCACTCTGTGCCCGGCGGTGAAACGCGCCATGTCGTCGCGACCCCGCGTGTAGAGCATCGCCACCACGGAGGAGTTGAGCGGCGCGTATTCGTAATCTTCTTGCCAGTCCAGGCCGGAGGCCCAGTGCAGCAAGTCTTGAATCCGGACCCCAGGATGCGCGCTGAATGGCGCATAGAAGCGCATCACCGGATCATTGAGCGTGAACCGTCCTTCGCCGAACGCCACGCCCAATACGGTTGCCAGCACGCTTTTGCTGATCGACCAGATCAGATGCGGCGTCTGCGCCCGAGTGACCCCGCCGTAGCGTTCGTAGACCACTTCACCGTTGCGAATGATCAGCAGCGCATCGGTGCGAACACCTTTGCGCTCTTCCTCGTCGCGAGGCGGGAAGGCATAAGTTTCAAGGTCGTTAAGCGCAGGCGAAGGCTGCAAGGGGCGCGCCTGCCATTGCGCATCGGGCCAGGTTTCAGCGCGGGCCGGGGCGTCGATCAACGACAGCACCACGACCAGCGCAGAACAGATAAACAAGCCACGGCTCATGAAAGGACCTCGGACGAAAGCTGCAGGCAACCCTAGCAGCGATTCATGACAGCCTCTGGACGAGCCCGCGCGTGCCCCCCCTGACAAGTCGCGTATCCGCTGCGTTTCCCCTGTCACGCAACCATCACCAAAGCTTAACGGTGATGACATCGGCCCTCCCTAGCCTGCATTTGTACAGCAATGCTTTCGAATAATCAGTCGACCGGCCTGGACCAGGGCTGGCCCACGGAGACGCCACATGACTCAGATCGCCAGTATTCGAGACACCCGCTCCGAACGCCGCCTGCAGGCTGAACGCCTGGTCGGCATCAAAGCCCTGCAGGAAGCACAGGCCTTGCGCTTCAGCGTTTTCAGCGGCGAATTCAACGCCAGACTAAAAGGCGCCGAGCTGGGCCTGGACATCGATGATTACGATGTGCACTGCATGCACATCGGCGTGCGCGACCTGAGCACCGGTCAACTGGTGGCCACGACCCGACTGCTGGACCACAAGGCTGCCAGCACGCTGGGCCGCTTTTACAGCGAAGAAGAATTCAGCCTGCATGGCCTCGGTCATCTGCAGGGGCCGATTCTGGAACTGGGCCGCACCTGCGTCGACGCCGCCTACCGCAACGGCGGGACCATCGCTGTGCTGTGGAGTGAGCTGGCAGAAATCCTCAACGAAGGCGGCTACAGCTACCTGATGGGTTGCGCGAGCATTCCGATGCAGGACGGCGGCATTCAGGCCCATGCGATCATGCAGCGCCTGCGCGAGCGCTATCTGAGCACCGAGCACCTGCGCGCCGAACCCAAGAAGCCTCTGCCCACCCTCGACCTGCCAGGCAACGTGATCTGCGAAATGCCGCCGTTGCTCAAAGCCTACATGCGCCTGGGCGCCAAGATCTGCGGCGAGCCTTGCTGGGACGAGGACTTCCAGGTCGCTGACGTCTTCATCCTGCTCAAGCGTGACGAGCTGTGCCCGCGCTACGCCCGCCACTTCAAGGCTGCAGTGTGATGAGCACCCTGCGCAGCCATGCGCGCGTCATCCGTGTGCTGTGGGTCATCGCTCTGGGCCTGACTATCGCCGGCGCGTTCACGCTGATGGAGCGCCTGCGCATCGGCAACTCCATGGCCCGCCGCCAGCGCTGGACGAGTTGGTTCATGGCGCGTCTGAGCGCCGCGTTGCCATTTCGCGTGACGGTGAGTGGCAAGTTGCCGAGCCAGCCGACGCTGTGGGTCAGCAACCACGTGTCGTGGACCGACATCCCGCTGCTGGGCATGCTCGCGCCCCTGTCCTTTTTGTCCAAGGCCGAAGTGCGCACCTGGCCGGTCGCGGGATGGCTGGCGCTCAAAGCTGGCACATTGTTCATCCGCCGGGGTTCGGGCGACAGCAAGCTGATCCAGAAGCAGATCGGGCAGCATCTTCTGGGCCATCACTCGCTGGTGATTTTCCCGGAGGGCACCACCACCGATGGCCGCAGCCTGCGCACCTTTCATGGTCGCCTGCTGTCCAGCGCCATCGAGACAGGCGTCCCGTTGCAACCGGTGGCGATCAAGTACGTGCGCGCCGGCAAGCCAGACCCGATCGCGCCGTTCATTGGCGACGATGACCTGCTCTCGCATCTGCGTCGGCTGTTCGCCAATGAGGTGAGTGAGGTGCATATCCAGTTGCTGCCGACCATTGCCTCGCAAGGCAAGGAACGCGCGGCGCTTGCGTTCGAAGCGCAGCAGGCGGTGCAGGTCGCGCTGTTCGGCGAAGTGGATCAGCCAGCCGACGTTCGCCCGGCCGCGAGAGCCGCTTGAGCGAAGCGTTGCACCTGTGGATAAAACGCAGTGAAATCTTCGCTTAATGGCCGATAAAGCGCCTGCAGTTCCTGCATGGCGCCGGCCAGTCCTTCAGGGCGCGATAACCGGCGCGAAATCCCGGCGAGCGCATCGCCCACCACCTCAAAATCCTGGTACGAACCCAACCAGTCCTGAGCGGCCATGCGCGGTGCAATCCTCGCCAGACGCTCAGGCAACTCGGGTTCGTTCGCCAGCACGCGGTAGACCTTGTCGGTGAACGCACCCAGCGGCACATCCGAATACTGAGGCCAGTCCCGCGCCAGACAGTGATCGAAAAACACATCGAGCACGATGCCGGCGTAGCGCCTGCGTTCGGCAGGGAACCGCCCCATCGCCTGTCTGATCAGCGGATGCGAATCGGTGAATGCGTCGATGCTGCGGTGCAGGCGGATCGCCGTTTCGATCTCGGCCGGGAAACGCCCAGGCAACAGCCCTTTCACGAAGTCGCCGTACAGACTGCCCAACAGCTGCGCAGGGCGGTCGCCGCCCAGGTGGAGATGTGCGAGGTAATTCATGGGAGTCTTCGTCTGCCGCTCAACGGCTCAAGGTATCCAGTGGCGAAACTAGCCCGGCCCGTGGTGTATGACAAGCCGACGTGTGCCAGACCTTGGAAAAATGCTGTCGCTTGAGCGCCAACGCGATCAATCATTTCGCGATAAGCGCTATCGCGGCGGGGATTAATTTATCGCGGCGGGTTATAACGCGCGATGAGATGTGCAATTAACTCACGCAACTTTCCTTCCTTATCAATAAGCAACACGTCCGTTAGTCACACCAGGAATATCAAGTACTCAGAATTGAAGAGTGAATTTCCGGGCGCTAATGACCACCTTGAACTCGGCGCGAGATTTTCTATTCTTCAGACACCTATCAATACACCAGCCGGCGCGCCGCCGGCCTGACCAATCAACTGATAGCAACATTATTTCGTTGAGCGCCAGCCCACTTTATCTATCGACATTGCCAATCTGACAGGGAAGTTTTCATCATGCGTCCGGAAGAAGCAGAGCGCTCACGTCCACGACAACTTTCCGGTGGTATTCACACCCAGGCGATGAATTACCTGGGTGCGGTTCAATCGGCGGTCGATGCACGCACCGGACAGTTCAATCTGGCGATCAAACTGCCCGCGTTGCATGGCAATAACCTGGCCGGGCCTGTGCTCTCTACGGCGTTGTCTTTCAACATGATGGGGTCGACCCTGAATCAGGGATATGGCCTGGGTTGGTCCCTGCTGTTGTCAGAACTCGTGCTTGAGCCAGATGCCCCTTACTTGCTGCTGTCATCAGGTGAGCGGTTTGCAGTGGATTGGGAGGCGTCGGGTGACAAGAGCAAGTTGGTGTTTTCCGACAACAAGTTGCGCTCGATGGAGGTTGTGCGCATCAGCCCGACCAGCTACCAGATATCCGACAAATCCGGCGAAATACAGATCCTCACGCAGCCTCCTAATCGGAGCTCCTACCTGTTGAGCGAAATACGCTCGCCTGAGGGACGACGGTTGTTCTTGAAATGGTCGCCAGCTGGCGCAGATGACAGTTGGTTGGATTCCATTTCCGACGAAAACCGGATGTTGCTGAAAGTAGAGCGACAGGCGGGTGTGAAATTCGTGTTCGATCCACAGACCGAACATGCCTATGCCCTCGAACTGTCTTTGGCCAACGACAGGCTGGCGTCCGTCAAATTGCCGGAAACCTCGGAGCGCCACCGCTTTGTCTATGAATCCACTGCAGTGGGTCTTGGCCAAACCCTGCTGTTGCCTAAAGAAGTGAACGGGCCACTGGGCGCGCGGGACACTGTCTTTTGGTCATCCCGCGAGAACAGCCACAAGCTACCGGAGGGAGCGCCTTTTGGCTGGCTGCCGCGTGTCACCACTTGGTCTCAGACCCCTGGAGACGATGACACTCGCATTATTCATGAGTACGTCTGGAAGGGTACGGCCAATTTCCTCGGCTATGGCACCGATGCCGGGTATACCTGGGAACACGGCCGCGACAACCTTTATCAGGTCAATAAAGACTACCTGTACAGCGTCGAGGAAACCCTGAAAGACCACGAAGACACTGTACTGGCCGTCACCACCCGTACCTGGAACCGCTTTCACTTGCAGACCCTTGAGCAGACCGTCGTCGGCCAGTGCGAAATTCGCACGGACACCGAGTACGGCGTCATCCCGGATGCGACATGGGAAATGCAGCCTGCGTACTGCCAGTTGCCGCATCTTGTCACCGTCACCTACATCGATCATGGAAAGGAGGCAGAGACCGGAGAAGGCACCGCGCGGCGCAGCGAGCGCAGCGAATACAGCTACGACGATTACGGCAATGTCCTGCGTACCGAGTTGCCAACGGGCGTTGTAGAGTGCTCGGAGTACTATCCGGCCGACGGCAGCGCTCAGGGCTGTCCAAGAGATGCATCGGGCCAAGTGCGCTTTCTGAAGAAAAAAACGACCTTCCCTGCGCCGGCGATGGCTGACGTCGAAGCACCCACACTGTCGACATCATACGTTTATGAGGATCTGCCCTCGCTGATCCCTGGCGACCCTGCTCATTCAGTGGTCGTGCAGGAACAGTTAAGGGACGAATCTATTGATCAGCTCATCGAAAGCACGGCACAGACGTACGTCACCGATGCAGCCAGCCCCCACTATGGTCAGATTGCCACGTCAATCACCACCCTCAACGGACTGGCGACCACCACACGGTACACCTACTCGATTCTCAAAGAGGGCTGGCTGCGTACGACCACCATCATCGAAGGCCACGACTACAGCACGTTCAATCTGGCTTCGCGCTCCGTGACCCACGAGGCCCGCTCGTTGACCACCGGTTTGATCAAGGAACAGACCAGCGCCGCCGGTGTGGTCACGCAGTATGAATATGATCTCCTGGGCAGGAACACACGGACACTCATCGCCGCCGACGGGGCATTCGAAGCCGAGCGCACGTGCAGTTATCACATCAACGATGAGGCCGTGGCGCAAAGACCGCCCGACATCATCAGCATTGCCTTCAAGGAAGAAACCGACGTCACCACCACACGCAGACGCTCCTGGCTCGACGGCGCGGGCAGAGTGATTTGCGTGGAACATGAGGACAAGGACAACGCCCCCGGTACCTTTCGCGAAATCAGCCGCACGCGGTATGACCCGTTGGGCAGGGTCACCCGACATACCAGCACCGACTGGCTCCCAAATCCGGATGTTCCGGATTCATCTGCGCCCCTGACGCTCACTCATGCGTTCACCTATGACGACTGGGGCAATGCCGCCACGGACACCGGGCCGGATGGCGTGACGCTGCACACGTGGAACGATCCGATCGGCCTGCAGGTTCAAACGTGGCGGCAGAGCGCGTCCGGCGTGGCTTCCAAAAGAGAGACTGCCATCAAGAATGTCGCCGGCAGCGCAGTGAAGACGCTTGTCCACGACGACGGCGGAGTGCTGCAACGCTGCACGCAGCTGATTCGTGACGGTCTGGACAGAATGATCGAACAGTCGACCGTCGTGGCGGATCAGCCCCCGTTCGTCACGCAGTATCGGTATGACGCGTATTCACGGATCATTGAAAAGACCTTCCCTGACGACACCCGCGTACGGTGGACCTATGCCCTGCACAGCGACGGCAACCACCCGCAATGTCTGGAAATGGACGAGGTCGGGGTATTGGGCCGCCAGACGTTCGACGGCCTGGGTCGCCCGTTGACCATTGCAACAGGTGGCCGCGAGACGCAGCTGCGTTATGTGCCGAACCAGCTTCCCGCTTGCGCTCACAGGCTGCCAGACGGCAGCGAAATCGCTTATACCTACGAGCCGCAGCTGGAGAATCGCAAGCTGTCCGTTGCCCCCGCGGCGGAGACTGTCAGCCGTTTCACTTATGATCCGACGCTGGGGTTTCCGACCTCTGCCAGCGGCGCGCTGGGTACGCAGGAGCTGGCTTACAAGGCGTCCGGCCAACCGCGCTCTCAGACCTGGACCGTCGATGGCCAGCAACATGTCGCCAGCTGGCAACACTCGCTTAACGGGTTGCTGCTGCAATTCGACGACGAGGACGGCGCGACGCATCGTCGGTTCTACGATGCCTGCGGTCGGGTTCGCCAGGTGGTCGCCGGTGAGGTGACCATGGACGTCACCTACGACAGCCTGTCCCGACCCGACACCTACACGGCGCGCGATGCCGCGACGGGCCGCACCCTCACACGCGCCCTGACTTACGACGGCATGGGGCGCGAACGCACCCGCACGTTCAGCACGACGCTCGACGGCACCCTGCGCGAGTGGACGCAAACGTTGGTCTGGTCGCCGCTCGATCAGTTGGTGCAGCGTCAGTGGCAGGACGCAGAGCAACGAGGCGAGGAGACGTTCGACTACGACAATCGCGACCGGCTGGTGCACTACACCGCCAACGACCAGGCGGCTCCTGTCGATCCGTTCGGTAATCGCATCGTCGAACAGACCTTCACGTTCAATAAGCTCAGTGGCTATGAACGGGTTTCCAGCCTGTTCCTCGACGATACGCGGGACGAGGCGGCGTTCAGCTATGCCACTGACGATCCTGCCCAGGTGCGTCACATCACGCACACCCACGCTTCCTGGCCCCAATCCATCGAGCTGACCCATGACGAGTGCGGTCGGTTGATCAGCGACACGCTGGGCCGGGTGTTGCGTTGGGATGCCCAGGGCCGGCTGATAAAGGTCGATTACCGTAATCGCACGTGCGATTACCGCTACGACCCGCCGGGTCAGCTTTCCGATCGGGTTGTCGATGGCGCCCTGACCCGCAGTTTCTTCAACGACAACCAGCCCACTCATGAACGGAGCGATACCGGTACCTTGCGCCTGGCGGGCGATGGTCAGACCTTCTTTGCGCAGACTCGGCTGGCGGCGGGCGTGCGCCAAGGCACGACTCTGCTCGGTACAGACGCTCAGGGCAGCGTGCGTCTGGAAGCTGACGCAGACGTACGGACCCGCCACTACACCCCGCACGGAGCCGATCCCGACAGTGAAGAGACCGGGCCTTTCGGTTTTGCGGGGGAGCGCAAGGAGGCCCTGACCGGTTGGTACATTCAAGGCGGCTATCGCCCTTACGATCCGGTGTTGATGAGCTTTTTGAGCCCCGACAGCGAGAGCCCGTTCGGCCGCGGGGGGTTGAACCCCTATGCCTACTGCGCGGGTAATCCCGTTAACCGGATCGATCCTGATGGGCATGGCTGGCTGACCTGGGCGTTGATCGGTATCACGACTTTAGCGGGCATCGCAGCGACTGTCGCCTCATTCGGCACCGCCAGCCTGGCCTTCGCAACCTTTGCAGCGTATGGATGGGGCGCCCTCACCGCCAGTGAAGTAGTGGCCATTGGTGCTGCAACCTTAAGCGCTGTTTCACTTGCGTCCGGGGCTGCGGCCAGCGCAATGGAAGTATGGGGCAAGGACGACAAGACCGCCGACATCCTGGGCTGGATATCGTTTGGCACCGGCCTGGGCGAATGGGCAGCATCGTCTGCCAAAGTCGTGAAAATGGCGACCCGATTGAGCCGCTCGGCGGGACGAGCCGCCAACAAAATATTACGGCGAGGGACTATCTATCACGTACAACCCTTGCCTAAGGTCAACTGGCAGCAGAGTTATGCACAGGCCAGAGCTGCTAGCCACCGAGCAGTGAATCATGCCGCAAGGTGGCTACTGACCGAGGGTACGATCAGGGACGAACTCCTCGGCATGCTCATCAAAGAAATTGAATCCTATATCGAGGAAAGGCAGGCCAAAATGCAAGAACAGCGCGCCCAGGCTGCGAGCGACGTCGCCCCCCCGATCCGACCAAGACAGCTGCAGCTGCCGGAGCATCAAGCTGATCGTCCCGACCCTGAGCCCTACTCCGAGCGCGCAGGTCATTTCAAGCTCGATGACACAGGCACTGAAACTGATGCGCCTGGCGCAGGACGTTTCTTTTCCACAGATCAGGCTGCCTTCCTCATTGGCGGCAAATGGCGGTTGCTCCTGACCTGACTCGTCGAACATGGCGCAGGAGCCACCGCCCTATATCGTTATAACCCGATATAGCGATTCAGCCTTCACTTAGCACCACTTCATATTTGTATATCGCGATAGACAGATATAAAGTTCGCTCCATCGCGATATATCGCTACACGACTTGAGAACGACATGCCTATCGACCTCGACGAAATAATAAAAGCCCTGGCGCACCCTGTTCGCCGCCAGATCCTCGTCTGGCTCAAAGACCCATATGCCTGCTTTCCGGATCAGGATCACTCGCTGGAAAACGGCGTGTGCGCCGGTCAGATCGATCAACGCGCCGGCCTGTCCCAGTCGACCGTCTCCTCGCATCTGGCAACGCTTCAGCGTGCCGGTCTGATCACCAGCAAGAAGTTCGGGCAGTGGCACTTTTTCAAACGCAACGAAGACGTCATTCAGGCGTTTTTGCAGGAACTGGCCGAGCAACTCTGAGCGGCCAGCTCAAACACAGACTTCAGGAGACGCACGTGCCCCTTTCACTACTCATTCTGGCCCTGAGCGCCTTCGCCATCGGGACGACCGAGTTCGTCATCATGGGCCTGCTGCCCGACGTCGCCTCGGACCTGGGCGTCAGCATTCCGGGCGCCGGCTGGCTGGTAACCGGCTATGCGCTGGGCGTGGCCATCGGCGCACCGTTCATGGCGATGGCCACCTCCAGGCTGCCGCGCAAGGCCGCTCTGGTCACGCTGATGGGCATTTTCATCATCGGCAATCTGCTCTGCGCCATCGCGTCGGACTACAACGTGCTGATGTTCGCCCGCGTGGTCACGGCGCTGTGCCATGGCGCGTTTTTCGGCATCGGCTCGGTGGTGGCGGCGGGTCTGGTCCCGGCCAATCGTCGCGCCTCAGCCGTGGCATTGATGTTCACCGGTCTGACCCTGGCCAACGTACTGGGCGTTCCGCTGGGCACCGCGCTGGGCCAACAAGCTGGCTGGCGCTCGACCTTCTTTGCTGTGACGGTGATCGGTGTGATCGCCTTCATCGGCCTCATCCGTTTTCTGCCCACGCGACACGATGAAGAGAAACTCGACATGCGCGCCGAGCTGGGCGCACTCAAAGGCGCCGGTATCTGGCTGTCGTTGAGCATGACGGCACTGTTCGCCGCGTCGGTGTTTGCACTGTTCACCTACGTTGCGCCGCTGCTGGGCGAAGTCACCGGCGTATCGCCACGTGGCGTCACCTGGACCCTCATGCTGATTGGCCTGGGGCTGACCGTCGGCAACATCATCGGCGGTAAACTGGCGGATCGCCGTCTGGCTGCGACGCTGATCGGCGTGTTCATCACCATGGCGGTGGTCTCGACCCTCCTGAGCTGGACCAGCGTCACGCTGATCCCTGCCGAGGTCACGCTGTTCCTTTGGGCGGTGGCGTGCTTTGCAGCGGTGCCGGCCCTGCAGATCAACGTCGTGACCTTCGGCAAGGAAGCGCCCAACCTGGTGTCGACCCTGAACATCGGCGCGTTCAACGTCGGCAACGCGCTTGGCGCATGGGTCGGCGGCAGCGTCATCGCCCACGGCTTCGGCCTCACCAGCGTGCCGCTGGCTGCCGGAGCTCTGGCGGTACTGGCGCTGCTGGTCACCCTGATCAATTTCCGTCAGCGCGGCGACGCCGAACTGGCTGCTGTCACCCCATGAATTCGAACGACTGCGGATCCATCCACTACTGACTGCTTTGAGGATTTCCCCGATGGCAACAATTTTTGACCCGATCAAACTGGGCGACCTGGAACTGGCCAACCGCATCATCATGGCGCCGTTGACCCGCTGCCGTGCCGATGAAGGCCGAGTGCCCAACGCGATGATGGCCGAGTACTACGTGCAGCGCGCATCGGCCGGCCTGATCATCAGTGAAGCGACCTCCGTCACGCCGATGGGCGTGGGCTATCCGGATACGCCGGGCATCTGGTCCAACGATCAGGTGCGCGGCTGGGGCAATGTCACCAAAGCCGTGCACGCCGCTGGCGGCAAGATCGTCCTGCAACTGTGGCACGTCGGTCGGATTTCACACCCAAGCTACCTGAACGGCGAAGCTCCGGTGGCGCCAAGTGCCATCGCCGCCAAAGGCCACGTCAGCCTGGTTCGTCCGCTGGCTGACTATCCGACGCCACGTGCACTGGAGCTGGCCGAAATCGAAGACGTCGTCGACGCCTACCGCGTCGGTGCCGAGAACGCCAAGGCAGCGGGCTTCGATGGCGTTGAAATCCACGGCGCCAACGGTTATCTGCTCGACCAGTTCCTGCAGAGCAGCACCAACACGCGCACCGATGCCTACGGCGGCTCGCTGGAAAACCGCGCGCGTCTGTTGCTGGAAGTGACCGATGCAGTCGTTGAAGTCTGGGGCGCGGGGCGCGTGGGCGTGCATCTGGCCCCTCGCGCCGACGCTCATGACATGGGCGACGACAACCTGGCCGAGACCTTCACCTACGTTGCGAGCGAGCTGGGCAAACGCGGCATCGCCTTCATCTGCGCACGTGAGCGTGAGCTCGATGACAGCCTGGCACCGCGTCTGAAACAGGCCTTCGGCGGCGCGTTCATTGCCAACGAAAAATTCACCAAGGCAACCGCCAACGAGTGGCTCGCCAGCGGCAAGGCAGACGCTGTGGCGTTCGGCGTGCCGTTCATTGCCAACCCTGACCTGCCAGCGCGTCTGGCCAAAGATGCGCCGCTGAATGAGCCGCATCCCGAAACGTTCTACGCCAAGGGCGCCGAAGGCTATCTGGATTACCCGACGCTGTAAGGCTCCAGGTTGTGAAAGGGCTTGAGGGCTAACAAGGTTTCAGGTTGTTACTCTGATGCCCTTCGGGCCGCTCGCGAGCACGCTCGCGCCCACAGGGATTGAAACGTGCCATGGTCTGAGGAACCGAGTGGGTAGCTTTAGAGGCTGACCACTCGGTTCAACAGAATAGGGTTCGTTGCAAAAAATGTGGGAGCGAGCCTGCTCGCGATCAGGCTCGAAGGGCTTCAATGCAGCAATCCAAAGCCCGATTGAACCTACTGCGGCCGGGCGTTGATCTGCTGCGACAACGTCTGGATCTGGCTCTGCAAAGTATTCAGGTTGCGCGTCATCTGCCCGCGGAATGCATCGAACTCCGCCGTGCTCGCACCCGTGGAAGCACCTGCCGCCGGACGATTGTCCTGCTCGCTCTTGAGCACAATCATGTCCTGCTCAAGACGCTCGATCGCCTGGCTGTTGTTGCTCTTCTTGAGAGTGGCCACGTCCGCGCTCAGGCTCTTGACCTCGTTGTCCAGTCGATCCTGACCCGACTGCGCCGATTTGCTGTCTGCCACAGCCGCTTTCAAGGCGGCCAGTTCAGTCGTCACGGCTTTGA
This sequence comes from Pseudomonas sp. efr-133-TYG-103a, assembly GCF_030209235.1. Lineage (NCBI taxonomy): Bacteria > Pseudomonadati > Pseudomonadota > Gammaproteobacteria > Pseudomonadales > Pseudomonadaceae > Pseudomonas > Pseudomonas sp. efr-133-TYG-103a. The sequence goes on along the minus strand of NZ_JARVSK010000006.1, from coordinate 151,511 downwards.
GCTGATCCTGCAACTGCTGATTGACCGCTTGCTGCTGAGCACTCTGCGTGCTGATCTGCTCCAGCCGTTTATCCAGCCCGCCCTGCAGACCGGCCACGCCCTGTTGCTGCTTGCTCTGGTCAGCCAACTGATCCTGCAGCTGCTTGATCTGAGCCTTGAGCGCTTCGCCGCCGCTGTTGGCAACCGATTCGGTCGCGACCACCTTTCCGGAAATATCCTGCAGCCTGCCAGCGGCTTCCTCACTGATGCGCGCGAAGCTTTCCTGCGTGGCGACCAATTGCTGCTCCATCAACGTCACCTGTTGAAAACTCCACCAGCCCAGGCCGCAGAACGCAATGAACAGCGCCCCGATCAAGGCCCACAAGGCGCCGGTACCGGGCGCTTTGACTTTGACGACCGGCGTGGTGCGCGAATACACGGTGGTGCGCTCGCGGGCACCGGCGTCGGGAAGGAAATCATCGTCATCATCTTTGGCACTGAGGCTTGGGACGTCATCGACGTCGTCATACGGATCTTTGCGCATGCGTTTCCCTTTGAAAAAACCGCTGAATCTGAATGGCAGGCAGTATAACCACGGATGCTGACAGCCGTTTACAGCGCCCCGCCGTGCTGCGCTTTCCACCAGCCGCAGAACTCATCGAGCGCGGTCCAGACGCTGACGTTGGGCTGGTAGTCCAGATAATACTGGGCGCGGCTGATATCAAGCGTGAAATCACGCGTCATCACCTGCATCCCCAGTCTGGACAGCGTCGGCTCAGGTCGGCCCGGCCACATCATGCACGCCGCCTCGTTCAGCGCCGCCACGCCATAGGCCAGGCCATAAGAGCGATAACGCGTGACCGGCGGCAATTGCATCTGGCGCATCACGTAATTGACCACATCCCAGATCGGCACCGGCGCGCCGTTGCTGATGTTGTACGCCTTGCCCAGCGCCGAACCGCTGGCGAGCAGGCTGCTGATCAAAGCTTCATTGAGATTCTGAATGCTGGTGAAATCGACCTTGTTCAAACCATTGCCAATGATCGACAGGCGTTTCTTGCGCTGCATCTGCATCAGACGCGGAAAAATGCTCGTGTCCCCGGCGCCGGTCACGAAACGCGGGCGCAGCGCAATGACTTCAAGACCGAACTCTTCAGCGCCGAACACTTTCTGCTCAGCCAGATACTTGGTCGCGGCGTAATGATTGCTGAAGCGCTTGGGCACCTGTTCCTCGCGGATATTCAGGTGCGAACGGCCATCGAAATAAATCGACGGCGAGGACAGATGCACCAGCCGCCGCACGCGCTGTTTGAGGCAGGCCTCGACGACATTTTCGGTGACCTGAACGTTGCCCTGATGAAAGTCCTGCCGACGCCCCCACGTGCCGACCGCCCCGGCGCAATGCACCACGGCTTCGACGTCGTCGCACAGTGCGTGAACCACGTCGGGATCGTTGAGATCGCCCTGAATGAATTCGGCTCCGCGCCGGACCAGATGCTCGACGCCTTCTGCGCGGCGGCCGTTGACCCGAACGCTCAACCCCTGCTCCAGGGCAAAACGCGCGAAGCGCCCGCCGATGAAGCCGCTTGCGCCGGTGACCAGAATCTTCATTTACCGCTCCGTTTGCTTACCGTCTTTCATGCATGAATGCGGGGCCATCCCGCGCTCATCGAATCTGAACCGCTGCCGCTGCCTGATGGCGCGGGAATCAGAGACGCTTAGTGTGTCTGAAGGGGCACCAGCCAACGACCGGCTTTTTTCGCCAGATGTGCGGTCAGCTGCGTCAGCAACAGCCCGCCATTGCGCCAATGATGCCAGTACAGTGGGACATCGATGCAGTGATCGGGCACCAATTCCACCAGACGGCCGCTCGCCAGTTGCTCGCCGACCTGCAGTTCGGGCACCAGTCCCCAGCCCATCCCGGCCTCGGTCATGCGCATGAAGCCTTCGGACGAAGGGCACAAATGGTGTTCGAACCCGCCCTCGACACCCAGCGACGCCAGATAGCGATGCTGGAGAAAATCGTCCGGGCCGAATACCAGCGCCGGCGAGCGCGCAAGCGCCGTGGCGGTGACCCCTTCGGGAAAGTGCCGGGCAATGAATGCCGGACTCGCCAACGCACGATAACGCATCGCGCCAAGCAAAAGACTGCGGGCGCCCGCCACTGGCCGTTCGCTGCCGCACAGGCACGCCGCCACTTCTCCGGCGCGCATGCGCTTGAGGCCAACGTCCTGATCTTCGACCACTAGGTCGGTCAGCAATTGATGTTCTGCGCAGAAATCGCCTACTGCCTGCGCCCACCAGGTGGCCAGACTGTCGGCATTCAGAGCGATACGCAGTCGCTCGGGCGTGCCGCCTTCGTCCAGCGCCGGCACGACGCTTTGCAGATCCCGTTCGAGCAGACGAACCTGCTGCACATGGTTCAGCAACCTGCGACCGATGTCGGTCGGACTGGGCGGCGTCGCGCGTATCAGCACCGGCTGGCCGACCCGTGCTTCCAGCAATTTGATGCGCTGAGACACCGCTGACTGGGAGAGTCCGAGGACCTGCGCCGCACGCTCGAAACCCGCCTGTTCTATCACCGCGGCCAGCGCTGCCAACAGCTTGTAGTCGAACATCAGTTTTCCTAATGAGCGATCATGATTATTGGTTTTTCTTATACCGTGTCGGACCCGACAATGGCCACTTCTGTTTAGCGAGATATGTCATGTCCGGTGAAACCTCCCTCGGTGTGCTGCTGCGCAGCATGAGTCCTGAATTGAACGACGGCGATTACGTGTTCTGCAGCGTGCCCGACGTCAGTCATCTGCACGGAACCCAGCCTCTGGGCAGCTTTCGCGAGCGCGAAGGCATGACGGTCATTCTTGAACGTCAGCAAGCCCGGGCGCTGGGGCTTGATTCGGATTATGTGATGGCGTGGATCACCCTGACTGTGCACTCGTCACTGGAAGCCGTCGGACTGACCGCCGCCTTCGCCACGGCGCTGGGCAATGCGGGGATCAGTTGCAACGTCATCGCGGGGTTCTATCACGATCATCTTTTCGTCGGTAAGGACGATGCGCACACAGCGCTGACCGTTCTGCGTGAGCTGGCCAAGAACGCCCACTGATCCGACTCTGGAGCCAACTACCATGTGGCAAAGCTATCTCAACGGGCTGCTGGTGGCCGGCGGTCTGATCATGGCCATCGGCACACAGAACGCCTATGTCCTCGCGCAAAGCCTGCGCCGCGAGCATCACGTCTCGGTCGCGGTGCTGTGTATCGTGTGCGACGCGGTTCTGGTGGCCGCCGGTGTATTCGGGCTGGCCAACGTGCTCGCGCACAATCCTGCGTTGTTAGCGGTGGCGCGCTGGGGCGGCGTGGTGTTCCTGCTGTGGTACGGGGCGAAGGCGCTGCGTCGCGCCCTTTCACCACAAAGCCTGGCGCAGGGCGACGCCGATGGCCAGCGCTCGCGTCGCGCCGTTCTGCTGACCGCACTGGCGGTAACGCTGCTCAATCCGCACGTCTACCTCGACACCGTTCTGTTGATCGGTTCGCTCGGAGCCCAGCAAGCCGTGCCCGAGGCCTATGTGGTGGGCGCTGCGAGCGCGTCGCTGTTGTGGTTTTCGACTCTGGCGCTGGGCGCGGCGTGGCTGGCGCCGTGGCTGGCACGCCCGACGACGTGGCGACTGCTGGATCTGATGGTGGCGGTCATGATGTTCAGCGTGGCCTTGCAGCTGATCCGCTCGGCGTGAACCTGGAATTGATTGCAATGCTCTGGAACCTCTATCCCACACAGTTGTTGCGTGGTTAAGGGCCGGGGCCGGTGCTATGATCCAGCCCCTGCGTCGCAAAGAGTATAAAACTCGCCGGCGTATGTTCTGTCTGGCCGCCCGTGATCGGCCTTGCGCAAACCGCAACTGACCTGATTAGGAGAATTACCATGGCTTTCGAATTGCCGCCGCTGCCGTACGCTCATGACGCTCTGGCACCGCACATCTCCAAGGAAACTCTGGAATACCACCACGACAAGCACCACAACACCTACGTCGTGAACCTGAACAACCTGGTGCCAGGCACCGAGTTCGAAGGCAAAACCCTGGAAGAAATCGTCAAGACCTCCTCGGGCGGTATCTTCAACAACGCAGCCCAGGTCTGGAACCACACCTTCTACTGGAACTGCCTGGCTCCTAACGCCGGCGGTCAGCCAACTGGCGCACTGGCAGATGCCATCAACGCTGCGTTCGGTTCCTTCGACAAGTTCAAGGAAGAATTCAGCAAGACCTCCATCGGCACTTTCGGCTCCGGCTGGGGCTGGCTGGTGAAGAAAGCTGACGGCTCCCTGGCACTGGCCAGCACCATCGGTGCCGGCAACCCGCTGACCAGCGGCGACACCCCGCTGCTGACCTGCGACGTGTGGGAACACGCTTACTACATCGACTACCGTAACCTGCGTCCAAAATACGTCGAAGCATTCTGGAACCTGGTGAACTGGAAGTTCGTCGCTGAACAGTTCGAAGGCAAAAACTTCACCGCCTGATGACTGATTCACACAAAAAACCCGGCCTGGCCGGGTTTTTTTTCGCCTTCTGTTCATCCTTTATGTATTGTCAGAAAGCGATAGCGGACTAATATCAGCTGACGCCCATTCGACGAAACGAGGCTCAAGTTCCGCCCACTGTCTACCGACACAGTAGTGATAGCCTTACGTGCCTGCATGTGAAACGTTATCCGAATCATACGAGTCATGCGTTAACCAGGACGCTTGACCCGAAGGCCTGCAATGTCAATGCTTGCAAGCAGTCGCCCCGCTATCAGCATGGATGAAGGAATGCCCATTTGAAGCTGGAACTCAAAAACAGCTTGTCGGTAAAGCTGCTGCGCGTCGTGCTGCTTTCGGCACTGATCGTTGGCGTTGTGCTCAGTTGTGCGCAGATCGTCTACGACGCGTACAAGACCCGACAAGCTGTCGCCACCGATGCCGCGCGGATCCTCGACATGTTCCGCGACCCGTCTACGCAGGCTGTCTACAGCCTGGACCGTGAGATGGGCATGCAGGTCATCGAGGGGCTGTTCCAGGACAAGGCCGTGCGCATGGCGTCCATCGGTCATCCCAACGAGACCCTGCTGGCAGAAAAAACCCGCGATCTCAAGGCATCCCCTACCCGCTGGCTGACCGACCTGATCCTCGGCCAGGAGCGCAGTTTCACCACTCAGCTGGTGGGCCGCAGCCCGTACAGCGAATATTACGGCGATTTGCGGATCACCCTCGACACCGCCACTTACGGCGAAGGCTTTCTGATCAACTCGATGATCATCTTCATCTCAGGCGTGCTGCGCGCGCTGGCGATGGGCCTGGTGCTTTATCTGGTCTATCACTGGCTGCTGACCAAACCGCTCTCGCGAATCATCGAACACCTGACCAGCATCAACCCCGATCGTCCCAGCGAGCACCAGCTTCCGTTGCTCAAGGGCCATGAAAAAAACGAGCTGGGCATCTGGGTCAATACGGCGAACCAACTGCTGGCATCCATCGAGCGCAACACCCATTTGCGCCATGAGGCCGAGTCGAGCCTGCTGCGCATGGCGCAGTACGACTTCCTCACCGGACTGCCCAATCGCCAGCAATTGCAGCAGCAACTGGACAAAATCCTCATCGACGCCGGCAAGGTGCAACATCGCGTGGCGGTGCTGTGCGTGGGTCTGGACGATTTCAAAGGCATCAACGAGCAGTTCAGTTATCAGGCGGGCGACCAACTGCTGCTCGCGCTGGCCGATCGCCTGCGCAGTCACAGCGGAAGACTCGGTGCGCTGGCACGTCTGGGCGGCGATCAGTTCGCGCTGGTTCAGGCCGACATCGAGCAACCGTATGAAGCCGCTGAGCTTGCGCAGAATATCCTCGATGACCTTGAAGCGCCTTTTGCCGTGGAGAACGAGGAGATCCGGCTGCGCGCGACCATCGGCATCACGTTATTCCCGGAAGACGGCGACAGCACCGAGAAGCTGCTGCAAAAAGCCGAACAGACCATGACGCTGGCTAAGACCCGCTCGCGCAACCGTTATCAGTTCTATATCGCCAGCGTCGACAGCGAGATGCGCCGACGTCGCGAACTGGAAAAGGACCTGCGCGAAGCGCTGGTGCGCAATCAGTTTCATTTGGTGTATCAACCTCAGATCAGCTATCGCGATCAACGCGTGGTGGGCGTCGAGGCGTTGATTCGCTGGATTCACCCGGAACATGGCTTTGTGCCGCCGGATCAGTTCATCCCGCTGGCCGAGCAGAATGGCACTATCATCGCCATCGGCGAGTGGGTGCTCGACCAGGCCTGCAAACAGCTGCGCGAGTGGCATGACCAGGGCTTTACCGATCTGCGCATGGCGGTGAACCTGTCCACCGTACAGTTGCACCACTCCGAGCTGCCTCGAGTGGTCAACAACCTGCTGCAAATCTACCGTTTGCCGCCCCGCAGTCTGGAATTGGAAGTCACTGAAACCGGCCTGATGGAAGACATCAGCACCGCCGCTCAGCATCTGCTCAGCCTGCGCCGCTCCGGTGCGCTGATCGCCATCGACGACTTCGGCACCGGGTACTCGTCATTGAGTTACCTGAAAAGCCTGCCGCTGGACAAAATCAAGATCGACAAGAGCTTCGTTCAAGACCTGATCGACGACGATGACGACGCCACCATCGTGCGCGCGATCATCCAGCTGGGTAAGAGCCTGGGCATGCAAGTGATTGCCGAAGGGGTCGAAACGACGGAGCAAGAGGCGTACATCATTTCCGAGGGCTGCCACGAAGGTCAGGGTTACTTCTACAGCAAACCATTGCCCGCCCGTGAATTGCTGTCGTATCTGAAGCAGGCGCAACGTACTCACGTCGGCGTATTGTAAGCTCAGGTCACCGGCCTGCAGGGACCCACTCCTGCAAGATGACGGGCTCCGAATCCTTGTAACAGCTTGAAATATCTCCCCTCGCCAGTAAGGGCGTTTTGCCTTTACACGGAATGCAAATCCTTCGCATTATGTCGCAGCTTTTTTGGCGCTCGCCAACGCTCACATACTCTTTCGACGCAGGATTCCGTCATGATTCGTACGCCTCTGGCAACCGCTAGTCTGCTGGCCCTCGCTATTTCTCTGGCCGGCTGTGACCAAGGCAAGGACAAGCCCGCCGCCGCCGCACCGACGCCCGCAGCGGCAGCCTCCGCACCCGCCGCTCCCGCTGCCGCCCAGACAGACGAGTCCACCACCAAGGCAGTGGTCGCGAATTACGCCAGCATCGTGTTTGCCGTGTTCAGCGACGCCGAGTCAACCGCGAAGAAACTGGGCACGGCCGTCGACGCCTTCCTCGCATCACCCAACGATCAAACGCTCAAAGCGGCCCGCGACGCCTGGACCGCAGCCCGCGTGCCTTACATGCAAAGTGAAGTCTTCCGTTTTGGCAACACCCTGATTGACGACTGGGAAGGTCAGGTCAATGCCTGGCCGCTGGACGAAGGCCTGATCGACTATGTGGCCAAGGATTATCAGCACGCCCTGGGCAACCCTGGCGCGACCGCCAACATCATCGCCAACACCTCGGTACAGGTCGGCGAAGACAAGGTCGATGTCACCGAAATCACCCCGGAAAAGCTTGCGAGCCTCAATGAGCTGGGTGGCTCCGAAGCCAACGTTGCCACTGGCTATCACGCCATCGAATTCCTGCTCTGGGGTCAGGATCTGCATGGCACGGGCCCAGGCGCGGGTGAGCGCCCGGCCAGCGATTACATCGAAGGTCAAGGCGGCACGGGAGGTCATAACGACCGTCGTCGCGCGTACCTGAAAGCCGTGACACAGCTGCTGATCAGCGACCTCGAAGAGATGGTCAACAACTGGAAACCCGGCGTGGCCGACAACTACCGCGCAACGCTGGAAGCCGAGCCTGCCGAAAGTGGCCTGCGCAAAATGCTGTTCGGCATGGGCAGCCTGTCGCTGGGCGAACTGGCCGGCGAGCGTATGAAGGTCGCACTGGAGGCCAAGTCCAGCGAAGACGAACACGACTGCTTCAGCGACAACACCCACAATTCCCACTTCTATAACGGCCTGGGCATCCGCAACGTCTATCTGGGCGAGTACACCCGCGTGGATGGCAGCAAGGTCAGCGGGGCGAGCCTCTCTTCCCTCGTCGCCAAAGCGGACGCCGCCACCGATGCCACATTGCGTGCAGACCTGGACGACACCCAGGCCAAGCTGCAAGTCATCGTCGATCATGCGAACAAGGGCGAGCACTTCGACCAGTTGATCGCCGCCGGCAACACTGCTGGTAATCAAGTGGTGCGTGACGCCATCGGTGCGTTGGTCAAACAGACCGGCGCGATCGAGCAGGCCGCAGGTAAACTGGGCATCACGGACCTGAACCCGGACAACGCCGACCACGAGTTCTGACGGATCGGGCGGCGCCTGTTCGCCGCCCGTTCAAGCGAACGACAAACCAATGCCGACCCGGTCACGGGCCGGCATTTTTTTTGTCATCCGAAGGCTGGAAATACCTCACACGCGACCGAATTTGAGGATCGATCCGTAAGGTTTGTAAGGCATTTCCTGTTCGCTCGCCGTCGGATTGAACGCCCTTCCCACGCCGTCGATCATGCGCACTTCCTTGACCCCATCCCATCCAGGAGGAGACAGACAGTGCCCAAGAGAGACAAGAAAAGGCGCCGCGTCAGCAAGCAGAAAGCCAACGATTACGGCATCCATCTGTTGGTCGGCATCAAGGGGCCTCGAGCCTGGAAAGTGACGCTCTATCGCGATGGCAAAACCTTCAACCGACTGTTCTCATTCTCCCGCTATGGCGGTCGCGAAGCAGCGCGCAAGGCAGCCGACGCCTGCCGCGATCAACTGCTCCTGAGCCATCTGCCCAGACTCAGCCGCGACATTCGTCAGCGCATCATCGCCACCAACACCAGCGGACATCCCGGGGTGCATTACCGCTGCTACACCGGCGTCGCCTACTGGGTCGCGCGGACAACACTGCGCAACGGCAGCAGCGTCACCAAGTCGTTCCGGGTCGAGTATTACGGCTACGAGCGGGCCAAGGAGCTGGCCATCCGGGAGCGAGAACGACAGCTCGACGGCATTGGCGACTACCGCTCATTCAAGGTGGTCGAAGGCGAACGGCGGCTCATGCAACTGCTGGTGGAAAACCCCACGCTGGAGATCGCCGGCACCTGAAATCGCGGATTGATCGCGCTCGATCGGCGAATTGGTAACAACACATTGCGAGAGGCACTTACAAACGCAAATCCCTCTTATTCATCAAAGTCGGGGCTGGTAAGCTTGCTCGCCCCGATTTCCAGCCCTTTGCAGGATCTGTATGACTGCGCGGTCCCGTTCCTCGTTATTCCTGCTCGTGGCCATGGCCATTGGCGGGTGCGATGACGCCCCGCGTTTCAGCACCGCCGAACCCGGCGAGGCCCAGTCCGCCGGCGCGGCCACCGTCAACAAAAGCGACCGCAACGCCTTCTCCATGCCTTCTGCCAACCTGTCGCCATCCCGGCGCCTGGACTTCAGCGTGGGCAACAGTTTTTTCCGCAGCCCTTGGGTAATCGCGCCGGCCACGACGACCGCCCGCGACGGCCTCGGCCCGCTGTTCAATACCAATGCCTGTCAGAACTGCCACATCAAGGATGGCCGTGGTCATCCTCCCGAGGCAGGGGCCGACAACGCCGTATCGATGCTGGTGCGCCTGTCGATCCCCAATGACCCCGCATTCGCCCGGCAGATCGAACAGCTGGGGCTGACACCCGAACCCGTTTACGGCACTCAGTTGCAGGACATGGCCATTCCCGGTGTCCCGCCGGAAGGCAAGGTGCGGGTCGAATACGACTCGATGACCCTGCACTTCCGCGACGGCACGCCGGTGCAACTGCGTCGCCCTACCCTGCAGATCACCCAGCTCGGGTACGGCCCGATGCACCCGCAGACCCGCGCATCGGCGCGCATTGCCCCGCCCATGATCGGCCTGGGCCTGCTGGAGGCAATCCCTGAGGCGGCGATTCTCGCCAACGCTGATCCCGAGGACAAAAAAGGCACCGGCATCACCGGCACCCCCAACCGAGTCTGGGACGATGCGCAGCAAAAAATTGTGCTTGGGCGCTTCGGCTGGAAGGCCTCGCAGCCCAGCGTCAATCAGCAGAATGCCCACGCCCTGGCGGGCGACATGGGGCTGACATCCCGTCTGAAGCCAGCCGACGATTGCACCCCGACGCAAACGGCCTGCCTGGCTGCGCCCAATGGCGAGGGGCCAGATGGCGAACCTGAAGTCAGCGACAACATCCTGCGACTGATGACCTTCTATACGCGCAATCTGGGTGTTCCCGCGCGCCGTGACGTCGCCGACCCGCAAGTGCTGGCGGGCAAGAACCTGTTCTTCAAGGCCGGCTGTCAGCAATGCCACACGCCACAGTTCACTACTTCCGCCGACGCCGCCGAACCTGAGCTGGCCAATCAGGTGATCCGGCCCTACACCGATCTGTTGCTCCACGACATGGGCGAAGGCCTGGCCGACAACCTCAGCGAGTTTCAGGCCAACGGTCAGCAATGGCGCACGCCGCCGCTATGGGGCATCGGCCTCACGCAGACGGTCAGCGGCCATACCCGGTTTCTGCATGACGGGCGCGCCCGCAACCTGATGGAAGCGGTGCTCTGGCATGGCGGCGAGGCGTTGCCCGCACAGCGCCAGGTGCTGGCCTTCGATGCGCAGCAACGTGCGGCGCTGCTGGCGTTCCTGAATTCTCTATAACGTTTTCCAAAGATAAGGAGTCGGGCATGTTCCGTCCCAAGCTGTTGTTCACCAGTCTGGCCGCCCTCGCGCTCGGCGCCTGCGCGCCTTCCGACCCGCAGGCGGTGACGTCGGCAGCCATCGCCAAACAGGTGATCCTGCCGACCTACAGCCGCTGGGTCGATGCAGACAGGCAGCTGGCGGTCAGCGCATTGGCCTACTGTGAGGGCAAGTCCGATCTCGACACCGCGCGCGCTGACTTTCTGCATGCGCAAAAAGCCTGGGCCGAGCTGCAACCGCTGTTGATCGGTCCTTTGGCCGAGGGCAATCGTGCGTGGCAGATTCAGTTCTGGCCAGACAAGAAAAACCTCGTCGGGCGTCAGGTCGAGCAACTGGTCACCGCTCAGCCGCAGATCACTGCCGACGCGCTGGCGAAATCCAGCGTGGTGGTCCAGGGCCTGTCGGCCTACGAATACATTCTCTTCGACGCCAGCATCGACATGGCCAACGCCGAACAGAAAAGCCGCTATTGCCCGCTGCTGATCGCCATCGGCGAGCGTCAGAAAGCCTTGGCCGAAGACATCCTCAACGGCTGGAACAACAGCGACGGCATGCTCGCGCAGCTGAGCAAATTCCCCAACCAGCGCTACGCTGACGCTCACGAAGCGATTGCCGAATTGCTGCGCGTGCAAGTGACTGCGCTGGACACGCTGAAGAAGAAACTCGGTACGCCGCTGGGTCGCCAGACCAAAGGCATGCCGCAGCCTTTCCAGGCCGAAGCGTGGCGCAGCAAGGCGTCGCTGAGCAGCCTGCAGGCGAGCCTCGCCAGCGCCGAAACCGTCTGGTCGGGTGTCGACAACAAAGGTTTGCGTGGCCTGTTGCCCGCTGGGCAGAAGCCGTTGGCCGACAAGATCGACGCGGCCTACGCGGAGAGCCGCAAGCAGCTCGCCGCGTTGAAACCGCCCCTGGCGGATTTGCTGGCGACTGAAGAAGGCCGTCAGCAATTGAACGCTTTCTACGACAGCCTGAACGTCGTCCATCGCCTGCATGAGGGCGAACTGGCCAAGGCGCTGGGCATTCAGTTAGGTTTCAACGCCAACGATGGTGACTGATATGTTGCGACGTCAGGCTCTGGCCCTCGGCAGTCTCGTGCTCAGCGCCTGCACCCTGGGCGGCTGGACGCTGTTCAGGAAAAAGGGCGAAAGCCCGCTGCTGCTGTCCGCCCGGGACGGCAGCGACGGGCAGCACTACGCCGTGGGCTATCGCGTGGATGGCACTCAGGTGTTCGCCACCGCCGTCGCGCAGCGTTGCCACGACATCATCAACCATCCGCACCGGCCGCTGGCGCTGTTCGTCGCGCGCAGGCCAGGGACGCAAAGCTACCTGATCGATCTGCGCGACGGGCGTCTACTACAAACCATCACATCGCGACCGGACCGGCATTTCTACGGCCATGCGGTCATCCACAAGAGCGGCGAATGGCTCTACGCCACTGAAAACGACACGCGTGATCCGGGCCGCGGCCTGCTGGGCATCTACCGTTTCGTCGGTGACCGGCTGGAGCATGCCGGTGAGATGCCGACCCACGGCATCGGTCCGCATCAGGTGTCATGGATGCCGGATGGCGAGACGCTCGTGGTCGCCAACGGTGGCATCCGGACCGAGGCGGAAAGCCGCGTCGAAATGAACCTCAATGCGATGGAGCCGAGCCTTGTGCTGATGCAGCGAGACGGCACGCTATTGAGCAAGGAGACGCTGTCGCAACAGATGAACAGCGTGCGGCACATGGCGATCGCCAGCGACGGCACGGTTGTCGCCGGTCAGCAGTTCATGGGGCCCTCTCACGAGTCAGCCGAGTTGCTGGCGATCAAGCGTCCGGGCCAGCCGTTTCAGGCATTCCCGGTTGCCGCGCAGCAGCTGCAGTCGATGGCGCATTACACCGCCAGCGTGGCCATTCACGACGAATTGCGGCTGGTCGCATTGACTGCGCCGAGGGGCAACCGTTTCTTTATCTGGGACCTGGACAGCGGCGCACTTCGCCTGGACGCGCCACTGCCTGATTGCGCAGGCGTCGGCGCGGTCGCGGACGGGTTCGTCGTGACCTCGGGCCAGGGCCGCTGCCGGTTTTACGACTGCCGCCAGAACACATTGATCGCCCAGCCACTGGCATTGCCTTCGGGATTGTGGGACAACCATCTGCATCTGGTGTGAGTGGGCCTGGGGTTGGCTTGGGATTGCGACTTTGATACCTGCGGGCATCAAAATCAGTGGTTCAAATCAACGCCTGAGCCCGTAGGGCATCGAGTTTCCAAGGAAGTGAAATATGTTGCGTCGCCGCATGGTGATCATGTTGGGAGTCGTGTTGATCGTGGTGCTCGCCCTGGGTGGCTACAAGGCGTTTTCGATCTACCAGCAGATCCAGCAATTCAGCGCTCCGAAGCCGCCGATCAATGTGGCGGTCGCTGTGGCCGAAGAACGCGCGTGGCAGAACCGGCTGCCGGCCATCGGCACGCTCAAGGCCTTGCAAGGTGTCGATCTGGCACTGGAGATCGCCGGCACGGTCAGGGCTGTGCAGTTCGAATCCGGGCAGAAGGTCAAGGTCGGCCAACCGCTGGTGCAACTCGACAGCGATGTTGAAAAAGGATTGTTGGGCACTGCCGAAGCGGACTTGGGGCTCGCTCAGGTCGACTACGCCCGCGGCAGCAAGCTGGTGGGCGACTCGGCCATTTCCCGAGGCGAATTCGACAAGCTCGCCGCGACCCAGAAGAAAGCGGCGGCTACCGTGGCGCAACTGAATGCCTCGCTCGCCAAGAAACGAATTCTGGCGCCCTTCAGCGGCACCATCGGCATCCGCCAGGTGGACGTCGGCGACTATCTCGCCAGCGGCACGGTGATCGCCACGCTTCAAGACCTCACCAGCCTTTACGCCGACTTCTATGTACCGGAACAAATGGTGCCCAGACTTGCCATCGGCCAGCAGGTGCAAGTCAGCGTTTCGGCGTATCCGGACAGCGTGTTCACCGCCAGCATCAGCGCGATCAACCCCAGGGTCGAGGACACGACGCGCAATGTGCTGGTCCGCGCCACGCTGCCCAATCCCGACGGCAAGCTGCTGCCGGGCATGTTCGCCAACCTGCAAGTGCTGCTCGGTGAGGACAGCCGGCAACTGGTGCTGCCCGAAAGCACGATCACCTACACGCTCTACGGCAACTCGGTGTACGTCGTCGTTCCTAAAAAAGGCAGCGACGGCCAGCCTGAAAAAGATGCCAAGGGCGAACCGCAGCTCATCGTCGAACGGCGCTTCGTCACCACCGGCGAGCGTCGCGGCGGTCAGGTCATCATCAGCAAGGGCCTGCAACCGGGCGAGCAAGTGGTGACCGGTGGCCAGCTCAAACTCGACAACGGCGCCGCCGTCGCCATCAGTGCCGATCAGGCAGCACCCGCCGAGCAGAACTCTCAGCCCAAGGCTGATTGATCGGCTGACTGTCCAAGGAGCATTCATGGCATTCACAGACCCGTTCATCCGCCGTCCGGTGCTCGCCAGCGTGATCAGCCTGCTGATCGTGTTGCTGGGTTTCCAGGCCTTCAACAAGCTGACCATCCGCCAGTACCCGCAGATGGAAAACGCGTTGATCACCGTGACCACGGCGTATCCCGGCGCCAATGCCGAAACCATTCAGGGCTATATCACGCAACCTTTGCAGCAAAGTCTGGCAAGCGCTGAAGGCATCGACTACATGACGTCGGTGAGTCGACAGAATTTTTCGGTCATCTCCATCTACGCCCGCATCGGCGCCAACAGCGACCGGCTTTACACTGAACTGCTGGCCAAGGCCAACGAGGTAAAGAACAAGCTGCCGCAGGACGCCGAAGATCCGGTCCTGACCAAAGAAGCGGCCGACGCCTCGGCGCTGATGTACATCAGTTTCTACAGCGCCGAACTGAATAACCCACAGATCACCGATTACCTGTCGCGGGTCATTCAACCGAAGCTGGCTACCCTGCCGGGGATGGCCGAAGCCGAGATTCTCGGCAATCAGGTCTTCGCCATGCGCCTGTGGCTCGACCCGGTAAAATTGGCGGGTTTCGGCCTGAGCGCCAATGACGTCACTGACGCAGTGCGCAAGTACAACTTCCTGTCGGCCGCCGGTGAAGTAAAAGGCGAATACGTCGTCACCAGCGTCAACGCCACGACGGATCTGAAATCCCCGGAAACCTTCGCCGCGATACCGCTGAAAACCGTGGGCGACAGTCGCGTGTTGCTGGGGGATGTGGCCCGCGTGGAGATGGGCGCGGAAAACTACGACACCGTCAGCTCGTTCGACGGCACGCCCTCGGTGTACATCGGCATCAAGGGCACGCCCAGCTCCAACCCGCTGGATGTGATCAAGGAGGTGCGGCGGATCATGCCGGAGCTCGAAGCCCAGTTGCCACCGAGCCTGAAAGCCTCCATTGCCTACGACGCCACGCTGTTCATTCAGGCCTCGATTCACGAGGTCGTGAAGACGCTGATCGAAGCCGTGCTGATCGTCATCGTCGTGGTCTTCCTGTTCCTCGGCGCGCTGCGCTCGGTGCTGATTCCGGTCATTACCATCCCGCTCTCGATGATCGGCGTGCTGTTCTTCATGCAGATGATGGGCTATTCCATCAACCTGCTGACGCTGCTGGCGATGGTGCTCGCCATCGGTCTGGTGGTGGACGACGCCATTGTCGTGGTCGAGAACATCCATCGGCACATCGAAGAAGGCAAGACGCCGCTGAATGCCGCCCTTGAAGGCGCGCGCGAGATCGCCATGCCGGTGGTGTCGATGACGATCACCCTGGCGGCGGTGTACGCCCCCATCGGCTTCCTCGAAGGGCTCACCGGTGCGCTGTTCAAGGAGTTCGCCCTGACGCTGGCCGGGGCCGTGGTGATTTCCGGCATCGTGGCGCTGACGCTGTCGCCGATGATGTGCGCCCTGCTCCTGCGACACGACGAGAACCCGAGCGGCCTGGCGCATAAGCTCGATCAGGTCTTCGAGGGCTTGAAAGTGCGCTATCAGCGCCTGCTGCACGGGACGTTGAACACCCGAGCGGTGGTGATCGTCTTCGCTGTACTGGTGCTGTGCCTGATCCCGGTGTTCCTCAAGTTCAGCCAGTCGCAACTGGCCCCTGACGAAGATCAGGGCATCATTTTCATGATGGCGACGTCGCCGCAGCCGACCAACCTCGATTACATGAACCGCTACACGGATCAGCTCATCGAGATCTTCAAGGCGTTTCCCGAGTACTACTCGTCGTTCCAGATCAACGGCTTCAACGGCGTGCAGACGGGTGTGGGTGGCTTCCTGCTCAAGCCGTGGGATGAACGCAGCCGCACGCAGATGGAATTGCTGCCCGAGGTCCAGGCCAAGCTGAACAGCATCACCGGCCTGCAGATTTTCGGCTTCAACCTGCCTTCTCTGCCCGGCACCGGAGAAGGCCTGCCGTTTCAGTTCGTGGTCAACACGCCCAATGATTACGCGGCGCTGCTGGAAGTGGTCGACCGGATCAAGAAGCGCGCGGCGGATTCGGGCAAGTTCGCGTTTCTGGACATCGATCTGGCGTTCGACAAGCCGGAAGTGGTGGTCGATATCGACCGCGCCAAGGCCGCACAGATGGGCGTATCGATGCAGGACCTGGGCGCGAGCCTGGCGACGTTGCTGGGCGAGGCGGAGATCAACCGCTTCACCATCGATGGCCGAAGCTACAAGGTCATCGCTCAGGTTGAGCGCGCGTTTCGGGACAATCCCCAGTGGCTCACCAACTACTACGTGAAGAACGCGGAAGGCAAAATGCTCCCGCTGTCGACGCTCATATCAGTCAGCGACAGAGCAAGGCCGCGCCAGCTCAATCAGTTTCAGCAACTGAACGCCGCGATCATTTCCGGCTTTCCACTGGTGAGTCAGGGCGAGGCGATCGAGTTGGTCAGGCAAATCGCCAGTGAGGAAGCACCTCCCGGCTTTTCCTACGATTACGCCGGCGCCTCCCGACAGTACGTTCAGGAGGGCAATGCACTGTGGGTGACGTTCGGGCTGGCGCTGGCGATCATCTTCCTGGTGCTGGCGGCGCAGTTCGAGAGTTTCCGCGATCCGCTGGTCATTCTGGTCACGGTGCCGCTGTCGATTTGCGGCGCGCTGATTCCGCTGTTCCTGGGGATTTCGACGCTGAACATCTACACCCAGGTCGGGCTGGTGACGCTGATTGGATTGATCAGCAAGCACGGCATCCTGATCGTCGAGTTCGCCAATCAATTGCGCCGCGACAAAGGCCTCACGGCGCGTGAAGCCGTGGAAGAAGCCGCCGCGATCCGACTGCGCCCTGTGCTGATGACCACTGCAGCCATGGTGTTCGGCATGGTGCCGTTGATCCTCGCGACCGGCGCCGGCGCGGTCAGCCGTTTCGACATCGGCCTAGTGATTGCCACAGGGATGTCGGTCGGCACGTTGTTCACCCTGTTTGTGTTGCCGTGTGTGTATGCGTTGTTGGCTTCTCGGGCGTCACATTGACGCCTTATGGACTTGGAGTAGGCAGAGTAAGCACTTCAAGCGAACGGCAGGCCCTGAACAAATCAAAATAAAAAGGCCCCGATGTTCGGGGCCTTTTGGTCAGGTGGTTGTATCAATGCTGCGGCCCCGTTCCTTGTGCCAAGCCAAACATCAACAACAGCAGATCATGATCGGGTTGGGCCGAAGCAACGGCCTTGGTCCGAGGCAAAGGACAGGCCCCTTCGCCATGCACAGCACTCAGAATCTTCGGCCCGGGTTGATCCCAGGCAGCCAGGGCAATGGAAGTGACTCCCAGCGCCCCGATCAAAAACAAACCTCGTGCCATTTCTAACTTCATCGATCTAAACCTTTGATGGAGCTGCCAAACGCGGTTTCGTAAAAGTAGACTAGCTTGCTCCAATCTGCAGGTTTGAACGACGAGTGGCGACGCAGTTGCTTCATGTCGTGCTGAGCGGCGGCGTAGGCGGTCATTCGCTGGCGGCATTTCTCAAGATCGAGCAGCGCGACCTCAGGCTTGGCATCCGCGCCTTCGCCGACGACGCGCACGAACACATGCTTGATGTAGATGCAGCTGTGCTGCCAGCGCCCTTTGTGCATGCGAGCCAGATTGCCGGCCAGTTCCTTGAGCATCTGCTCATAAACGGCTTCGCCGTACTGCTCGCGACCGCCCGCTTCCAGCCACTTCTCGAATTCGACGTAGCCGTCCAGAGAAGCGGTGACCAGCAGCGCACGCCACTCGTTGTTTTCATCGCGCTCCGCCCCGCAGAACACCATGCGCGGGACGTTGACGTTCAGCTGGTGCAGACCTTCGAGGGCGTCACGCTCGCGCAGCACCGTCGGACGACCGAACGGGTGCAGCCAGCTGCGATAGATGTGGCCGGTCTGGCGCTTCACGTACAGCAGGCGACCATTCTCTGAAACGACGCGCTGCACACCACTCTCACCGCCCCGGCGAACGTTGGGCTCTTCCACCCATTCGCCCCGGGTGTTCCAGAAGTAGGCGAAACGGTCCTTGGCAGGAACGGTAAACTCTGCAGCGAAATCCACGGCCATCCTGTTACCTCTTACGTAATAGATACACACGCCACATGGCGTACATCGGCAGGAAATCCAGTCGTTCCTGGATGCGGAATCCTGCCTGTTGAAATTCAGCTTCGACCGTATCGACCGGTAACACAAAACGATTCTGGAAATCGTGCGGGTTTCGGGTTTTCTCAGCGCGCTTGCGTTTCCAGGCTTTGAAATTGCCGTCAACCCACAGCGAGACGATCACGCTGTCTCGGGTGACCCGATGAAACTCCTTCAGCAAAACCGCTCTGTCCTCGGCTTTACCGATATGGTGCAGCAGGCGCATGGAAAAAATACTGTCGACTGCGTTATCCGGCATGTCGATGGCGAATGCAGATGTCTGCAAGGGTTGTACCCGTTTCACCACCTCGGCCGGCTGAGACTCGCAGGCAATCTTGACCATCGAGGCCGAGTTGTCTGCGCCGATGATCACGCGGTTCTCTTTTTCTGCCAATACGGGCCAGAAGCGACCCGCACCACACGGCAAGTCCAGAACCAGCCCCGGCTCACCTGCCAGCGCGAGCGCACGACGCGCCAGCTGCTTGTCCCGGCGATCAGACAACCGTCGAGCCAGTCCGTCCTTGTGTTTGCGCAAATATTTTTTCGCGTGTTCGTCGTCGTATTTGCGTGAAAAATCCAGCTCGATCCGATTGCTCATGTGTGCATCTCCTGAAGTTGACGCCACCAAACTAGGTAGATTGGCGTCATCGGCAGGTAATGCTGGTGTGAAAAAAACGTCGAAAAAGCGGGCCAAATGTTACGGGGTTTTTCAAGACGATAGGGCTAGCATATGGCCATATCGCGTCAGATCCCAGCAACATTTCATTTTGGCCGTTTGCAGTCTAGGCAATCGGCTGTCACTGGCGGTCCGATCGCATGTCCACGCTGAAGCGGCAGCCGTTGGGCTCCATGGTGTCGAGCGTGACGGTCCATCCCTGGTTCTCGCAGATCCGCTGGACCAGCGACAGCCCCAGCCCCAGCCCTTCTCCGCGCTTCTCGTTGCCGCGCACGAACGGCTGAAACATCGCTTCGCGCTTCTCCTCGGGAATGCCCACACCGGAATCTTCCACCATGAAGCCTTCGTCTCGCAGCGTCAGGCGAATGAAGCCCTGATCGGTGTAGTGCAAGGCGTTACGCAGCAGGTTGCCCATGACCGCATACAGGAAGGTAGCGTTGTAGGGTTTGTCTGATGGATCCGCAGGACAGTACTCCAGCTTTAACCCCTTGGCCTCGATCGGCTCCCGCCACAGGTTGATCAGCTGTTGAGCAGCGCCTTGCAACGTCAGCTGAGGATGCATACCGGCGTCATCGCGCTGGGTACGAGCCAGCATGAGGAACGTCTGCACCAGATCGCGCATCTCTTCGCACGCCCGCGCCACCCGCTCGACCTGCGCCCTGGCACGCTGATCCAGCGCCGGGTTGCCCAGCAGCAGTTCGCAAGAACTGGCCAGCACCATCAGCGGCGTACGCAGCTCATGGCTGACGTCGCTGGTGAACATCCGTTCGCGGGTCAGCGCATCGCGCAGACGCCCGAGCGTCGCATCGAAGGCCACCGCCAGCTCACCCACTTCGTCGGCGGCGTAATCTGGCGCCAAGGGCGGCGCCAGGCCGAGTAATTGATCGCGATGGCGAACCTGCCGGGCCAGCCGCACCACTGGCGCCATCACCCGACGCGCCAGCACCCAGCCAAGGAACACCGCCAGCGCCAGTGCCAGCACGAAACCCACCAGCACGACGGCGAACAGCACACGCTCGCGCTCTTCAAAGTCGCTTTGATCCTGAAGGAGCACGTAGTGTCGGCCGTCGACGATCTCGACCATCGCGTGGTACGACAACGGCCCGCGAAACACTTCATGAAATCCCGGTTCCAGGTGGCGCAAATCCTTGGGCAGTTCGAAATCGCCCGGCCCGCCACTGAAGTAGAACAGTTGGTCGGGCTCGGGACGGTGACTCCAGTCGCTGACGCTGTCCATCAACAGCAAGCGAGTGAGGTCGCCGCCCAGCCCCGCCGAGATCAGCTTTTCTTCGACCAGATGGACAGTGGCAACGATGCCCATCGCGAACGACCCGGCAACCAGCGCACTCATCAGCGCAAACGCGATGATGATCCGCTGGGCAAGGCTTTGCTTAAACTCCATCGCGGCCCTCGGCCAGGCGATAGCCAACACCGTGCACGGTCTGCAGCAGAGGTTTGTCGAACGGCTTGTCGATCACCTGACGCAATTGGTGGACATGACTGCGCAAGCTGTCGCTGTCCGGGCAATCGTCGCCCCACAGGGCCTCTTCAAGCACCTCGCGGCGCAGCACGTGCGGGCTTTTCTGCATCAACACCGCCAGCAGTTTGAGGCCGACCGGGTTGAGCTTGAGCATCTTGCCGCCGCGCGTGACTTCCAGGGTGTCGAGGTCGTACTCCATATCGGCAACCTGCAGCGTACGACGTCCGCCGCCTTGTGCACGACGCAACACCGCTTCGATCCGCGCAGCCAGTTCGGAAAGCGCAAAAGGCTTGAGCAGGTAATCGTCAGCCCCGGAGCGGAAGCCCTGCAGGCGGTCATCCAGTTGGTCCCTGGCGGTGAGCATGATGACCGGGGTGTCCCGGCGCGCGTCTTCGCGCAGGCGCTTGCACAAGGTATAGCCATCGATGCCAGGCAGCATGATGTCGAGCACGATCAGATCATAGTGTTCAGTGGCCGCCAGGTGCAGGCCAGACAAGCCATCCTGCGCGCAATCGACGGTGTAGCCCTTGAGGCCAAGATAGTCGGCGAGGTTCGCGAGAATGTCGCGATTGTCTTCAACCAGCAGAATTCTCATGAGTGCAGGTCTCCCATTGCGGTTGTCGGCATGTCATGAAGGCACTACGGATAACGCGTTCAAGATGCTCGAAGTTGGCGGCAGCTTACGGCCAAGAACGCCCAAGGGCCAGCGTCGGCGTGCATAACGTTTTTTTCACTCGCGATTCACACCCCGCCGACAGCGCCGCGCACAGACTGCCGACGCTTTGACTCACCTGCGAAATTTCTTCGTCATCACACGGAATCTGCCATGTCACACGTCTTCGAACGGCCGGCCTCCCGCCCGATCAACCTATGGGTTTTCCTGGGCATTCCAGCGCTGACCGCCCTGACGTTGCTGCTGTTGGAGTTGACGTCGCTGGACATGGACATCGCTAAGCTGGCTTATGACCCGGCCACCGGCGATTTCATCGGTCGCCACAGTTACTTCCTGGAAAACGTCTTGCATGACCGCGCCAAACAGGTGGTCATCGCGTTGGCCCTGTTCTCGGTCGCGGGATTCGCTGCTGCTTTCTTCGTCGAAAAACTCAAACCGTGGCGGCGTGAACTGGGCTGTATGGTGCTGTCCATGGCGCTGTCCACGAGCTTTGTTACGCCTGTGAAAGCGGTGACAGCGGTGCAATGCCCCTGGAGCCTGACCGAGTTCGGCGGCAAGGAAACCTACAGCGAACTCCTCAGCCCACGCCCACAAACCGACAGCCCCGGCCGATGCTGGCCCGGCGGTCATGCGGCAACGGGCTTCACGCTGTTCGCATTGTTCTTCGTGTTCCGCGACCGAAGACCCCGGCTGGCCAGAGCGGGCCTGATCTTCGCTTTCAGCCTGGGGACGATCTTCTCCATTGGACGAATGCTCCAGGGCGCGCACTTCTTCTCACACAACATCTGGACAGCGGTGTTCTGCTGGTTGATTTGTCTGGGCGCTTACTACGCCGTGCTCTACCGGCCAGAGGCTGGGAGGGATAAGGTGGTTGAAGGGGCGGCGGTTTCTGGATAGGTGTTGGCTTCAGGGCGCTACATCGATGCCCTGCGGGCCCATCGCGAGCAAGCTCACTCCCACAGGGATCTGCGGGTATTCCCGAACTCTCCGGCCACACCCAACTCCCGTAGGAGCGCGCTTGCCCGCGAAGACTGAGTAACAGCCGAAGCATCTCCACCGGACACACCGGCCAATTCGCGGGCAAGCGCGCTCCTACAAAGGTACGCGGCGCTGACTGGTTACAAAACCTATGGGGCAAGCTTGCTCATGAACGGTGACGTCCAGACGCTACATTTCCACAGCATCCACTGGCCTCTTCCCGGCTGAAGCCGGTCCTACAGGCGCTGCAAATGTTTGTAGGACCGGCTTTAGTCGGGAACGCGTCGGGCGTCACGCCGTTGATCGAGGGGCTGTTAAAGACAGTTGGCTCACTCGCACATTTGTTGCAACGTGCCGCAGTCCGACAGATCTCCTCGTCCGCATTTCGGTGTTCCATCGAAATTCTTGGCGAACACGAAGGCGATCAACTCAGTCCAGCAGACCGCGGCACGTTGCAACAGATGTAGGAGTGAGCTTGCTCGCGATAGGCCCGAAGGGCATCAGAGTAACGATCCAAAGCCAGACCCCCATAAAAAAACCCCGCCGAAGCGGGGTTTCTTTATTACAGCTAAAGGGTGAAGGCCGACTTACATCATGCCGCCCATGCCACCCATGCCGCCCATGTCCGGCATGCCGCCAGCTGCAGGCTTGTCTTCAGCCACGTCAGCGATCATCGCCTCGGTGGTGATCATCAGACTGGCGATGGAGGACGCGGCCTGCAGAGCAGAACGAGTCACTTTAGCCGGGTCCAGAATACCCATTTCGATCATGTCGCCGTATTCGCCGGTGGCAGCGTTGTAACCGAAGTTACCCGAACCCTGCTTGACCTTGTCGACTACAACGCTTGGCTCGTCGCCGGAGTTGGCAACGATCTGACGCAGCGGTGCTTCAACAGCGCGGCGCAGCAGTGCGATACCGACGTTCTGATCGGCGTTGTCGCCTTTCAGCTCGGAGATGGCCTGCAGGGAGCGGACCAGCGCCACGCCACCGCCAGGTACCACGCCTTCTTCGACGGCTGCGCGGGTTGCGTGCAGGGCGTCTTCAACGCGGGCTTTCTTCTCTTTCATTTCAACTTCGGAACCGGCACCGACCTTGATCACTGCAACGCCGCCGGACAGCTTGGCCAGACGCTCTTGCAGCTTCTCTTTGTCGTAGTCGGACGAAGTGTCACCGATTTGCTGACGGATCTGAGCGATACGTGCGTCGATGTCGGTTTTCACGCCGGCACCGTCGATGATGGTGGTGTTTTCTTTGTTCAGCACGACGCGCTTGGCGTTACCCAGGTGCTCCAGGGTAGTGCTTTCCAGGCTCAGACCGATCTCTTCGGAGATGACGGTACCGCCAGTCAGGACAGCGATGTCCTGCAGCATGGCCTTGCGACGGTCACCGAAGCCTGGCGCCTTGACGGCAGCGACTTTGACGATGCCACGCATGTTGTTCACAACCAGAGTCGCCAGGGCTTCGCCTTCAACGTCTTCGGCAACGATCAGCAGAGGACGGCCGGCTTTGGCGACGGCTTCCAGGACTGGCAGCATTTCGCGGATGTTGGAGATCTTCTTGTCAACCAACAGCAGCAGAGGGCTGTCCAGCTCGGCAACCATGGTGTCCGGCTTGTTGATGAAGTACGGGGACAGGTAGCCACGGTCGAACTGCATGCCTTCAACGACCGACAGCTCGTTTTCCAGACCCGAACCTTCTTCAACGGTGATGACACCGTCTTTGGTCACTTTTTCCATGGCTTCGGCAATGATGTCGCCGATGGAGTTATCGGAGTTGGCCGAGATGGTGCCGACCTGAGCAATGGCTTTGGTGTCGGTGCAAGGCTTGGACAGCGACTTCAGCTGAGCAACGATGGCGATGGTCGCCTTGTCGATGCCGCGCTTGAGGTCCATCGGGTTCATGCCGGCAGCGACGGCTTTCAGGCCTTCGTTGACGATGGCTTGAGCCAGAACGGTAGCGGTGGTGGTACCGTCACCAGCGTCGTCGTTGGCACGGGAGGCAACGTCTTTGACCAGCTGCGCGCCCATGTTTTCGAAACGGTCTTTCAATTCGATTTCTTTGGCAACCGACACACCGTCTTTGGTGATCAGCGGAGCGCCGAAGCTTTTCTCGATGATGACGTTACGGCCTTTCGGGCCCAGAGTTGCTTTGACAGCGT
Organism: Pseudomonas sp. efr-133-TYG-103a; assembly: GCF_030209235.1. Classification (NCBI taxonomy): domain Bacteria; kingdom Pseudomonadati; phylum Pseudomonadota; class Gammaproteobacteria; order Pseudomonadales; family Pseudomonadaceae; genus Pseudomonas; species Pseudomonas sp. efr-133-TYG-103a. Next base: position 127,177 of record NZ_JARVSK010000006.1, on the reverse strand, counting down.
CGGCCAGGACGTTTACACCAGCCAGCATCTTTTTACGGCCAGCGTCGCCGAATTTAACTTCTTTAGCAGCCATGATCGTTATTCCTTAAATACTTTGTAGTAACGGGAAATGCGGGGTATCAACTCAGCCTTCGACGACCGCGAGAATTTCGTTCTCGCTCATCACCAGCAGGTCTTCGCCGTCTACTTTCACAGTGTTGCTGCCGGAGTAAGGGCCGAACACCACTTTGTCACCCACTTTCACGGCCAGCGCACGTACTTCACCGTTGTCCAGGATGCGACCGGCACCGACGGCGATGATTTCGCCACGGTTTGGTTTCTCAGCAGCCGAACCTGGCAGCACGATACCGCCAGCAGTCTTGGTTTCTTCTTCGCTGCGACGGATTACGACGCGGTCATGCAGAGGACGAAGCTTCATTGTCGATCTCCTAATTATGGTTTTTGAACGCCCGGTGTTGGCACCGGGGGGTTAAAACATCCGGGCTTGCCGGTTACGGTTCGCGAGCGAACCGCAGAATACGGTCTGACGAAATGCGCCAGAAACCTTGCGGTGACCCATACATAAGGGCGAGCAAGCTGATTACAAGGCTCGACCCAGAAATTTTTTAACGAAATGGCGGTCGCCAAAAAGCAGCACGGCACCCGAAGGTGCCGTGCAAGTCCTGGAGGCGGATCACTTTTTGTCGAGCGGCTCGTATTCGCCTTCGATCACCTCACCTTCGATGACCTCCGGCCGCCGCGCACTCGGGCGACCCGCGCTCGGGCCTGCGGGGTTCGCCGCATGCATGTCTTCGGCAAAGGCCCGCTGCCGCGCGGCCTGATCCTGCGCACGCTGGCGCACCTTGTTGGCCAGCAGACGACGAGTGAACGGCATCAGGCAGATGACACCGAGCACATCACTGATGAAGCCCGGCAGCACCAGAAGCCCGCCGCCGACCGTCATCATCAAGCCATCCATCATCTGCTGCGCGGGCAGTTCGCCCCGAGCCAGACTTTCGCGTGCGCTCATGGCAGTGGCCAGACCGGCGACGCGAATCACGAAAACCCCAAGCATCGAGCCTGCGACCACCAACAGAAACGTCGCCAGAAAGCCGATAGACATCCCGACCTTTACCAGCACGAACAGCTCGAGCACCGGAAAAAGCAATAAAAGCAAAAGAAAAGCGCGCATCAAATCAGTTCCTCAACGGAAGACGTCTTCCAGTAGAGCCTAGATGAAGTCGCAAATTCGTTAATTCAAGCCTCGACGGCTTCAGCGACCGGCCATTTTTCAGCGTGAGCCAGCTGAACCAAGGCCTGGCGCACTTGTGTCGGCGTATTACAAGGTTCCGGGAAAGCCAACCAGAACAGTCCCTGACCGATGCGCAGATGCATGCCTTCGCTGTCGATGCCGACCAGCGTCGCGGGCTCGGTCGCCGGCAGACCCGCCAGTTCGACATAGTGCGCGATGGCTTTGGCGTGGTCCTGGTTCATGTGCTCGACCATGCTGGTCTCGGCGGCACCGGCGAAAGGGTTAGTCAGTGCGACCTCGTCCAGCCAGTGGATCGCGCCGAAGCCACCGATGAAGCGATAACGCACCGGCGTCAGCACCCAGAAGTCGAAATCGTGCGCGCTGTGGTAGCTCTGCGATTCGGGGAAATAGCGGTAATAGCGCTCAGCGGCGGCTTCGATGGCCACGTCATCGCTGAGCTTATGCGCCTCGGCCATGACAGTGACGCGCCCGACGGCCTGAATGTCTTCGGCGCCCCGCTCGCCCACCAGCAGCGAGCATTTGGGGTCGAGCTGCAGGTTGTGGGTGTGCTGAGCGATGCGGCTGATCAGGATCAGCGGACGGCCCTGGTCGTCCAGGCAATACGGCACCACGGAGCCGAAGGGGAAACCGGGCATCGACTTGGAATGAGTCGACAGCACGCCACGATATTCCTTGAGCAGCAATGCTCGGGCTTGCCGGTTGGCTTTGGCGCTCATGGTGGGGCTCCTCAAAGAAACGTGATCTGCACAGACGAAAAGACCCACATCGGCGGGTATCGGGAACAAGATAATCGTTATCGCAGGCGGGTGCCAGATTGAGAAGCTGTGACGATTTTGCGGAGAAATCGCGTAAAAACTCTGCGGGCAGTCGCGAACGCTGTGGGAGTGAGCCAACTGTCTTTAACAGTCCCTCGATCAACGGCGTGACGCCCGACGCTTTCCCGGCTAAAGCCGGTCCTACGAAAAGCTCGCAGCGTCTGTAGGACCGGCTTCAGCCGGGAAGAGGCCAGTGCATGCTGTGGAGATGTAGCGTCAGGACGTCACCGTTCATGAGCAAGCTTGCCCACAGGTTTTGTTACCAGTTAGCGCCGCGTACCCTTGTAGGAGCGCGCTTGCCCGCGAATCGGCCGGTACATCCGCTGGAGATGCTTCGGCCGTTACTCAGTTTTCGCGGGCAAGCGCGCTCCCACGGGAGTTGGGTGTGGCCGGAGAGTTCGGGAATACCCGGAGATCTCTGTGGGAGTGAGCTTGCTCACGAAGCGGTCATGACATCCGGCAAAGATGCGACGACAGCCAGCAAGCATTCGCGAGCACGCTCGCTCCCACAGTGCCTGACTCCGCAAGCCGACTGAAACTCAACTTGCGGGCCCAATACCAAGAAACCGCCTTACCAGGCCACGCCGAAGCCTGCGGTGTAACGAGTCTTGTCCAGATCGCCGTCGTCAGATCCGCTGATGATGTTCTTCTCGGCCTTGAGGTTGAGGGACGCCCACTCGGTGACTTTGTAACGCAGGCCGATTTCGGTATCCAGGCTGTAATCCGCAACGCCACTGATGGGCTTGCCGAGTTCGCCGTTGGTGAAGAACTCAACCTTCTTGCCAATCAGGTAGCGGTTGTAATCCCAGGTGCCGGATACCGAGTAGAAGTTGTCTTTCTCACCGTTGGAGTATTCGTAGTCCGTGCGGTTAAGCAACGTCCCGACCTTGAACGCACCCAGTTCGTCGTCCCAGAACTGATAGCCCGGACCGGTACCGACCGTTCTCTGGCGGCGCAGGTCTTCGATGTTGTCGTGCTTGTAGGTGATCCGGCCATCCCAGAACCACTTGTCGGTGATGAACCGGTCAATGGAATACTCGGCGTTCCAGTTGTCGGTGGTGGTCTCTTTGTCCTGCGTCTCGCGGTTGTACTCACCCTCGGCGTTGTGACGCCATCTGCCATGAGTAGCCGAAGTCTTGAACGCGATGTTGTAGTCGTCGGTGTCTTTGTCAGCACGCTGGAAGTCCAGCGCAGCGTCGACATTGCCCTTCCAGACCAGATCAGTCACCACAGGCTTGGGCTTCATGATCTGCTGGATGCTGGCCAGGTCCACGGTCTTGGGCGCGTCGCCGTTGGCAAGGGTGACCTTGCCGTCATCGGCGGCGTGCAGCGACTTGGAAATCTCACCGTTGTAGGCATCCTGCTTGACCAGCAAGTGCTGGTCACTCTCCAGCGTCTTGACCTCTTTCCAGTCCAGCGGGATATCGCCTGCATACTTGGTGTTGAGCAGCAGCTTCCCGCCGTCGAAGACCTTGATGGTCCCGGTCAGCTTGTCACCGTTCTTCAACCAGACGGTGTCGGCGAGCAAGGGAGTGGAAGCGCTGGTAATAGCTAGACACAACAGGGTTCTGGACAACATAAGCAACTACAAGGCTCTGGTTCGCGGAAAATCGGGCATTATCCTTGCGGACAACGTCAAGGCAATCGAGGGACCGCCGGCACAGGTATCACTGACCGTAGGAAATTTCCCAAGTTCCTTATCGAAAATTCCCGTTGGTCCTACAATCAGGAACGAATGCGTGATCGAACAATCCTCGATCGAAAACGACCCCACCGGCCTGTCTCCCGCAGAGGCCCGGCGCACGGCGCTTTACCTCACGCTGCATCAAGTGCCGGAGGGAAAAGTCGTGAGTTACGGGCAACTGGCCGAGCTGGCCGGTTTAGGACGAGCGGCACGCTTCGTCGGCCGCGCCTTGAGCCAGTTGCCTGACGGCAGCACCCTGCCGTGGCATCGCGTATTGGGCGCCGGAGGTCGACTCAGCCTGGCGGCAGGCACCGTGTCGGGAGAGGAGCAACGGGCGCGGTTGCGTGCCGAAGGCGTGACCATCCGTAACAATCGTGTGGATATGCAGCGTCATGGCTGGCGTCCGACAGAGCACAACGGTTAGAGTGCGCGCTTTGTTTACGTAATCTGAGGCAGATTCCAGCCCATGCCCCGCAAAACCTGGCGCGCCGCGCTCGCCGCATATGCCAGCCCCTCTACCTTTGTGCTCTTGCTGCTCGGGTTTGCCGCAGGCATGCCTTACATGCTGGTGTTCTCTACGCTTTCTGTCTGGCTGCGCGAAGCGGGCGTGGCCCGTGAAACCATCGGTTATGCCAGCCTGATCGGCCTGGCCTACGCGTTCAAATGGGTGTGGTCGCCCCTGCTCGACCAATGGAGTCTGCCGCTGCTGGGTCGGCTGGGTCGTCGGCGCTCCTGGCTGGTGCTGTCGCAGTCTCTGGTGACACTGGGTCTGATCGGCATGGGCTTCTGCGACCCGCAGCAGCACCTGTCCTGGCTGATCGCGATTGCCGTTCTGGTCGCCTTCTCGTCTGCCACGCAAGACATCGCCATCGATGCTTACCGCCTGGAGATCGCCAGCGATAGCCAGCAAGCCACCCTCGCCGCCAGCTACATGGCCGGTTACCGGGTCGCGGCGCTGCTTGCCACGGCCGGCGCGCTGTATTTTGCCGAAGGTTTCGGCTCCACCGGCTTCGCTTACAAACACTCCGCCTGGACCGGCACCTACGTGTTGTTCGGTTTGCTCATGGTGCCCGCGCTGATCACCAGCCTGATCATGCGCGAGCCGTCCGTGCCATTGCGCACGCAGCTGTCGGCGGCCCGTTACGGCTTCGTTCATCAACTGGCATCGGTGTTCGTGCTGATCGTCCTGTTGGTGTCGGTGCCTGCCATGTTCACGCAGTTGTACAACACCGACTTCGCCAGCGTGCTGTTTCAAGGCACGACCTGGAAAGACCTGCTCATGGAAGACCGCGCCTTTCTGCGTGCGATTCTCTACACCCTCCTGACAGGCGCGTGCCTTTCTTCTGTAGGACGTCGCGGATTGGCGCCGGTGCTGACGCCGATCAACGACTTCATCCTGCGTTACCGCTGGCAAGCGCTGTTGCTGCTCGGCCTGATCGCGACCTATCGCATGTCCGATACGGTGATGGGCGTGATGGCGAACGTGTTCTATATCGACCAAGGCTTCACCAAGGATCAGATCGCCAGCGTCAGCAAGATTTTCGGGCTGGTCATGACCTTGGTGGGCGCGGCATTCGGCGGTCTGGCGATCGTGCGGTTCGGCATCCTGCCGATCCTGTTCATTGGCGGCGCAACCTCTGCCGCCACCAACCTGCTGTTCCTGATGCTGGCCGACATGGGCCCGAATCTGAAAATGCTGATCGTCACCATCTCGCTGGACAACTTCAGTTCCGGCCTTGCGACATCGGCGTTCGTGGCGTACCTGTCGAGCCTGACCAACCTGAAGTTCTCGGCCACGCAATACGCCCTGCTCAGCTCGATCATGCTGCTGTTGCCGCGTCTGATCGGCGGCTATTCAGGGGTCATGGTCGAGAAGCTGGGCTATCACAACTTCTTCCTGGTGACGGCGCTGATGGGAGTACCGACACTGTTCATGATTGCGCTGCACTGGGTGCAGGAAGCGCGCAAGGAGAAGCGCGAAGAGGACGAGAAACCGGCCGAAACGCAGGTAAGCGAACAGCCCTGATCTTCACCCGGCAAAACGCGCGTAGCCTCTGACGCACTCCCGACACCCAACAAAAAGCCCCGGTCTCTTTCGAGCCGGGGCTTTTGCGTTTCTGCTCAGGGCTTAACGCTGAGGCATTGCTTCCTGCTGCTCCTGCACCACACGAACCACTCGCTGCGGGAACGGGATGTCGATGTTCGCTGCACGCAGGCGATCACGAATCTCGGCGTTGAAACGGTTGGACACTTCACCGAAATCGCCGGTCTTGGTCCAGACCCGCAGTGACACGGTGATCGAGCTGTCGCCAAGCGCCGCCACCACGGCCTGCGGCGCCGGATCCTGCAGCACGCGCGGATCGTCGGCCATTTCCATCAGCACGCCAAGCGCCTGCTTGAGGTCGGCGTCGTAATCGATGCCCACGTCGAAGGTGATCTTGCGGGTCGGCTGACGGTTGGTGTTGGTGATGATGCCGTTGGACAGGTTGCCATTGGGCAGGATCACGGTCTTGTTGTCGCCGGTGCGGATGATCGTGTGGAAGATCTGAATGCTGTCGACGGTGCCCGACACACCTTGCGCTTCGATCCAGTCACCGATGCGGAAGGGACGAAACAGCAGAATCAGCACCCCACCGGCGAAGTTGGCGAGGCTGCCTTGCAGCGCCAGGCCGATGGCCAGACCGGCAGCACCGATCGCAGCGACGAACGAGGTGGTTTCGACGCCGATCATCGAGGCGACGCTGACGATCAGGAGGATCTTGAGAATGATGTTGCCCAGGCTGCTGATGAACCCCTGCAACGCCAGATCAACGTGACGCAGGGCCAGCAGCGCGCCCACTTTTGAAGTCAGTTTATTTATCAGCCACCAGCCGACCAGCAGCACGACGACCGCCAGCAGCACGCGGCTGCCGTATTGCATGACCATGGGAATCCAGGCTTGGGAAGCCTTGACCAGGTGATCCACCTGGCCGTTCAAATCCAGCTCCATTGAGTGCTCCTTGTGGTCGCGAAACGAAAGCAGAAACGATGACGCTCACAGGCGCCATCGTTTCAAGGGGACCTGCACTCCGACGCGCGTAAAACCCTCAGGTTCCCGCGTTGAGGCAAATCGGCGGGATCAGTCGCGGAAGTTATTGAATTGCAGCGGCATGCCGAATTCTTTCGCACGCAGGGCGGCGATGGCTTCCTGCAGATCGTCACGCTTCTTGCCGGTCACACGCACTTGCTCGCCCTGAATGGCGGCCTGGACCTTGAGCTTGGCGTCCTTGATGTGCGCGACGATTTTCTTGGCCAGCTCCTTGTCGATGCCTTCCTTGAGCGTGGCTTCCTGCTTCATCACTTTGCCGGACGGATAGGCGTCCTTCACTTCCAGACATTGCACGTCGATCTTGCGCTTGATCAGGGCCAGTTTAAGGATCTCGATCATGGCTTCGAGCTGAAACTCGGCCTCGGCGGTCAGGTTGACGGTGAGTTCCTTTTCCTTGAACTCGAAGCTGCCTTTGCCTTTGAGGTCGTAGCGGCGGTCCAGCTCCTTGATCGCGTTGTCGACGGCATTCGTGACTTCGTGTTTATCCAGTTCGGACACTACGTCGAACGAGGGCATGTAGATTCTCCAATTGATACGGCGCGGCTCGACATGTGGATGGAGCACGCCTGACTTGACGGTATGAAAGCCCGCTCATTATAACGAGACTTTTCCCACGTTCATGTGAGCCTGCGATGTCGATTTTGTTTTCACTGCCCACCGCACTCACTGACCTGCGGCGCGCCCGCTCTTGAAACCGCTGTGCTGGCACATACTCGGCGCGGGCAGCCTGGGCAGTCTGTGGGCCACGCGACTGGCTCGCGCCGGCCTGCCAGTGCGGCTGATCTTGCGCAACGAAGCGCGACTGGCGGCCTATCACGCGCACGGCGGGCTCGTTTTGAATGAAGGAGGCCAGCGTCAGACCTTTGCGCTCCCTGCCCAATCGGCCGCGTCTGCGGAGCCTGTCGAGCGACTGCTGGTCGCCTGCAAGGCGTACGACGCGGAACGTGCCGTGGCCTCGATCGCTTCGCGTCTGGCCGACGGCGCCGAGGTTCTGCTGTTGCAGAATGGTCTGGGCAGCCAGGATGCCGTCGCAGCGATGATCCCCAAGGCTCGCTGCATTTTCGTCTCCAGCACCGAAGGCGCATTCTGCGACCCGCCATGGAACGTCGTGTTTGCCGGACAAGGCTTCAACTGGCTCGGCGATACCACGCAGACACCGCCGGCATGGCTGGACGAGCTCTCGGCAGCGGGAATTCCTCACCAATGGACCGCCGACATTCTCGACCGCCTCTGGCGCAAGCTGGCGCTCAACTGCGCGATCAACCCGCTGACGGTGCTGCACGCGTGCACCAATGGCGCGTTGCTGCAACAGGGCGAAGAAGTCCGTGCGCTGTGCGACGAACTGGTTCAAGTACTGAACGTATGCGGCAGCCCCGGCGCCGCCACGGGTCTGCACGACGAGGTGAATCGGGTGATTCAGGCCACTGCAGCCAATTACTCGTCGATGTATCAGGACGTGGCGCACGGACGGCGCACCGAAATCAGCTACTTGCTCGGTTACCTCTGCGCCAAAGCGGTTGAACACGGCTGTCCCGCGCCAGAGCTGAACCGGGTGCGCGAGCGGCTGACCGCCCACCTGGTCGCCAAAGGCCTGCCCAGCGACTGACCACGGAGAAGGTCGCGCTTTGCCGGGTGCCGATCATTTCGCCGGTTCGGGTTTGCGCAAGCCGCGAACAGCGCTAACCTGCCTGCTCCTCATTTCGGTGACTCTGCCCCATGCCATTGCGCCAGCGCCTTGAAAATCTGCCGGTCGGTCAAAAGCTTCTGGCCGCCCTGTTGGTCTTGCTGACTACGGTCCTGCTGGTCGCCAACCTGACCTTCATCAGCGCCGCTTACTACATTTCTCAGGAAGCGATGGCGCCGCAGGCCCTGCAGACGATCGGCCGGCTGATCAGCAATCCCGGCCTGTCCGAACAGGCGCTGTCTTCGCCCTACAACGCGCAAGCGCTGCTCAAGGAGCTGAAAAACTACAGCCCTTTGAGGGCAGCGGCAGTCTATGACAGCAACGGCAATCGACTGGCCCAAATGCAACAGGGCGACAAGCTGCGCCTGCCCGATCACTATCGCAATCTGGAAAGCTGGCGCATCACCGAGTTTCGCAATACTCAGGTGATTCCAGTGCCCAAGCCCGGTCAGGCGCCCGGTCACCTGCTGCTGGTGGCCAGCAGCGAACTGCCGACGGCGTTCTACACCGGCACGCTGACGGCCAGCCTTGGCATTCTGATTTTCAGCGTGCTGCTCTGGGCCGGGGTCGCCCGGCAGATTCGCCGCTTCATCACCGAGCCGATCTATCAGCTGGAAGACTTGTCCCGACGAGTCACCCGCGAGGAGAACTACGCGCTGCGTGCCGGCCCCGGCAATCATGACGAGATCGGCTCGCTGGCCGAGGCATTCAACACCATGCTGTCGCGCATGGAGGCCCGTGAGCAGCAGCTCAAGCGCGCGCGTGACGAGTCGCAGGAAGCTTACGATCAGGCGCAAGGGCTGGCCGAAGAAACCCGCCACACCAACCGCAAACTGGAGCTGGAAGTTCAGGTACGCAGCAAGATCGAGAAGAAGCTGACCGGCTTTCAGAACTACCTCAACAGCATCATCGACTCGATGCCTTCGGCGTTGATCGCGCTGGACGAACAGCTTTACGTCACGCAGTGGAATCAGGAGGCGGGCGCGTTGTCGGGCACCCCTCTGGACGAAGCCTTGAACCAGCCGATCTACCTGGCCTTTTCGCCGATGAAGGCCTTCCTGCCGCAAATCAAACAGACGGTCGAACGCCACACGGTCACCAAGATCGAGCGAGTGACTTGGGTCAAGGGCGACGTCTCGCACCATTACGCCCTCACCTTCTACCCGCTGACCGGCGGCGCAGGTCGCGGCGCGGTGATCCGGATCGACGACATCACCCAGCGCCTGTCGCTGGAAGAGATGATGGTGCAATCGGAGAAAATGCTGTCGGTGGGCGGCCTGGCAGCCGGCATGGCGCACGAGATCAACAACCCGCTTGGCGCGATCATGCACAACGTGCAGAACATTCGCCGTCGCCTGTCGCCGGAATTGCCGAAGAACCTGGAGCAGGCCGAACAGGAAGGCGTCGAGCTGAGCGCAGTGAACCAGTACCTCAGCGCCCGCGAAGTGCCGCAATTGCTCGACGGCATTCAGCAGGCCGGTGCGCGCGCTGCAAAGATCGTCAGTCACATGCTCAGTTTCAGTCGTCGCAGCAATCGGCAAATGGCACCTTGCGATCTCCCGGCGCTGATCGATCAGGCTGTGGAAATCGCCAGCAACGACTTCGACCTGACCATCGGCTTCGATTTCAAGGGCCAGAACATTATCCGTCAGTTCGATCCCAACCTGGGACCGGTGCCCGGCACCGCCAACGAACTGGAGCAGGTGTTGCTCAATCTGCTGAAAAACGCGGCGCAGGCCATTCACCAGCGCGAGAACGACGCCGAGCCAGGACGCATCATTCTGCGCACTCGCCTGAATCCGCCATGGGCCGAAATTCAGGTCGAGGACAACGGCATCGGCATGTCGGAAAGCGTACGCAAGCGCACGTTCGAGCCCTTCTTCACCACCAAGGAAATCGGCCAGGGCACCGGGCTCGGGCTTTCGGTTTCCTATTTCATCATCACCAACAACCACAAGGGCCAGATGGAAGTGCATTCCACGTTGGGCCAAGGCACCTGCTTCACTTTGCGCCTGCCGCTGGCGGGCAGCGAGATGAACGTGCCCGAGCAGATCATTGCCGGTAATGAATAGGTCCGCAGGACCAGGAGAAAACGATGGGATTTCGCTTGTCGAAAATCTACACGCGCACGGGTGACAAAGGTGAAACCGGGCTGGGCGATGGCCGCCGCGTGCCCAAGGATCACCCTCGCATCGAGGCGATTGGCGAGGTCGACACGCTGAACAGCCAGTTAGGGTTGCTCCTGGCCGGCCTTGAAGGGCTGGCGGGAGCAATGCCGGCGATGCAGGAAATCATCGAAGTGCTTGGGCCGTGCCAGCACCGGCTGTTCGATCTGGGCGGTGAGCTGGCGATGCCCGAATATCAGGCGCTGAATGCCGCCGAAGTCGAGCGTCTGGAAGCGGCGATCGATCGCTGGAATGAGGAACTCGGCCCGCTGAAGAACTTCATTCTCCCGGGCGGCTCGTCGCTGATCGCTCAGGCGCATGTCTGTCGAAGCCTGGCACGCAGCGCCGAACGCCGTTGCCAGCACTTAAACAGCGTGGAGCCACTGGCCGGCGTCGGGCTGGCTTATATCAATCGGCTGTCGGATTTGCTGTTTGTCGCTGCGAGGATCATCGCCCGACGCGAAGGTGTGGCAGAAATCCTCTGGGAGCCAGCGAAGAAGCCTGAGTGACCACAAGCCTGCAAGCGCGCGGCGGGTCCCGCGCCTGCAGGAATCGCGTTCAGACGGTTGGCCAAAACGCCCGGATTCCGGCTACACCTTGTGCGCCGTTTTCCCACGCAAGCTCGCGCTCGGCAGGACCCACTCCGCCAAGCAGGTAAACCGGTTTGCTGAAGCCATCGATCAACTCGCGGGCCAGCTCCCAACCCAACGGCTGCGCGTCCGGGTGAGTCTGTGTCGGCTGGACTGGCGAGAGGGTGACGAAGTCCACGCCCATCTGCTCTGCAAGGCTCAGTTCTTCAGCGCTGTGGCAGGATGCCGCCAACCAGCGATCTTCGGGAAACGGCCTGCCCTTGCTGGCGTACTTTCGCAATTGCTCGCTGGTCAGGTGCCAGCCAGCGGCGGGAAAATCGCCCAGCCATTCCAGTGGGCCCTTGAGCATCAACTGCGCCTTGCCCGCACACAGGCCGACCGCATCGACCGCCACATCGCGGTATTTCGGGTCATAGCCATTCGGCGCACGCAGCTGGATCAGCTTGATCCCGTCGCCAATCGCTTTCTGCATGCCCTGCAACAATTGCGGGGTGTCGAGGGCATCCGGGGTGATCAGGTATTCGGCAGGCAAACGGGCAGCCGCGACGATGGGCCGATTGGCGGCCGGAAAGTCGTAACCGGCCAGCTCGCGATTCGACACCCAGGCCAGCGGCTGGCCTTCCGCCCCGTGAGGTTCGCCAGTGAAGGAAGAGACCTCCCAGACATCCAGCAGCACTTGCTTGTCGGGGTAATCGTGCTTGATCTTGATCAGCGGGCGCGCCGCCTTGACGACGATGCCCAGCTCCTCGTTCAGCTCTCGGGCCAGCGCTGTTTCGACGGATTCCTGAGGTTCGACCTTGCCACCGGGAAACTCCCACAAGCCGCCCTGGTGCTGCTTGTCGGCACGTCGGGCGATGAGAATCCTGCCGTCGATGCCACGAATGACGGCGGCGGCCACATGGATGCGTTTCACGTTAACCTTCCTCCAGACCGGCCTGCTGCCAACGCTTGAATGCAGGCCATTGGTAAATCGTCTCGACATACGCACTCGCCGCATCCGGCAAGTCGACGTGGTACGTGCGCAGCCGCACGGCTACCGGCGCGAAAAACGCGTCGACAATGCCTGGCTTGCCGAACAGAAACGGGCCACCGTCTCTGGACGCCGCGCGGCACTCGGACCACAGCTCGACCATGCGATCGATGTCGGCCTGTGCCTCCACCGGAATGACTTCCAGCGCCTCATCGCGGCGCAGGTCCATCGGCAGGTTGGAGCGCAGAGCGACGAAGCCGCTGTGCATCTGAGCGCACGCCGAACGCGCCTGAGCACGCGCCGCCACATCCACCGGCCACAGCGCAGCGTCGGGAAAACGTTCGGCAAGGTATTCGCAGATCGCCAGCGAATCGACGATGGTGCCGTGCTCGCATTTCAGCGCAGGCACCTTGCCGGTGGGTGAATGCTCGCGAATCAGGCGGGAAGTGTCCGCCTGATTCAGACGGATGACCTGATCAGTGAAGGGCTGGCCGATCATTTCAAGCACCAGCCAAGGTCGCAATGACCAAGAGGAGTAGCGTTTGTCGCCGATGATCAGGTGCAGGCTCATGTTTCAGCTCCATTGATATCTGTATGAAATGAACCCTGTCGAGGGCGAATTCATTGGCAATGCGGCAGTCCGGCGATGAAGCCTGACGCTGATACCGCCCTGTCGCAGGCATTCGCCCTTACAGATTCAGCACCGGAGTGTGCATGCCCGCCGCACGGGGTCCGATCAGGTGCGGTATTCCGCGTTGATCTTCACGTACTCATGGGACAGGTCAGTGGTCCAGATGGTCTCGCTGCAATCGCCACGCCCCAGCTCGATGCGGATGGTGATTTCTTCTTCAGCCATGACCGCCGAACCTTGCGCTTCGGTGTAAGTAGAGGCCCGCGCGCCCTTGCTGGCGATGCACACGCCGCTGAGGAACACGTCGATCTTGCTCACGTCCAGTTCCGGCACACCCGCACGCCCAACGGCTGCCAGAATGCGGCCCCAGTTCGGATCGGAGGCGAACAGCGCAGTCTTGATCAGCGGCGAATGAGCGACGGTGTAGCCGACGTCCAGACACTCCTGATGGTTGGCGCCGCCGTTGACTTCGACGGTCACGAACTTGGTCGCGCCCTCGCCGTCACGCACGATGGCCTGAGCCACGTCCATGCAGACTTCGAAGACAGCCTTTTTCAGCGCGTCGAACAGCGGACCGCGCGCTTCGGTGACCTCCGGCAGGTCGGCCTGACCGGTGGCGATCAGCATGCAGCAGTCGTTGGTCGAGGTGTCGCCATCGATGGTGATGCGGTTGAACGACTTGTTCGCACCGTCGCGGATAAGGTCCTGCAATACGCTCTGGGAAACCTTGGCGTCGGTGGCGATGTAGCCGAGCATTGTGGCCATGTTCGGGCGAATCATGCCCGCGCCCTTGCTGATGCCGGTGACGGTGACGGTCACGCCATCGATCTGGAACTGACGGCTCGCGCCTTTGGGCAGCGTGTCAGTGGTCATGATGCCTGTGGCCGCGGCAGCCCAGTTATCCACGGACAGATCATCCAGCGCCGCTTGCAGTGCGCCTTCGATTTTTTCCACAGGCAACGGCTCGCCGATGACGCCTGTGGAAAACGGCAGCACGGCGCTGGCGTCGACGCCGGTCAGGTCAGCCAGACGCGCGGTGGTGCGCTCAGCGGCTTGCAGCCCAGGCTCGCCGGTGCCCGCGTTGGCGTTGCCGGTGTTGGTCAGCAGATAACGCACGGTGCCGCCGACGCGCTGCTTGGAGAGGATCACCGGCGCTGCGCAAAAGGCATTGAGGGTGAACACGCCCGCGACGCTGGAGCCTTCGGCGCAGCGCATGACCACGACATCCTTGCGCCCCGGGCGCTTGATGCCGGCAGAGGCGATGCCAAGTTCGAAACCGGGAACCGGGTGCAGCGTCGGCAGAGGACCAAGACCAACAGCCATGAAATGCGCTCCTTGAAATAGCCGGCCGCCCGCTATCGCCGGTACGGCTCGATCAATTGAAAAACGCCGCGACGGCAAAGCCGGTCGCGGCGCGGTATTACGGTGCAGCCACTGTCGAGCCGTTACTTAATTGATCTGGCCGTGACAGTGTTTGAATTTCTTGCCCGAACCACACCAGCACAGTTCGTTACGGCCCAGCTTCTGGTCGTTGCGCACTGGCGACATGGCCGTGGCGGCGGCAACGGCGACGTCTTCACCGTCTTCCGCCAACGCCTCAGGCTGATCCAGCCCCGGTGCTTCGGCATGCTGGAACTGCATGCGCTGAGCCAGTTCTTCGGCTTCGCGGCGCAGACGGGCTTCTTCTTCGGCCGGATCTTCGCGGCGAACCTGGACGTGAGACAGCACACGGATGGTGTCGCGCTTGATCGAATCCAGCAATTCCTGGAACAGCGTGAACGACTCGCGCTTGTATTCCTGCTTCGGGTTCTTCTGAGCGTAGCCGCGCAGGTGGATACCGTGACGCAGATGGTCCATGGTCGACAGGTGGTCTTTCCACAGATCGTCCAGAACGCGCAACAGAATCTGCTTCTCGAAGGTGCGCAACGCTTCTGCGCTCGCCTGATCTTCCTTCTCGTTGTAAGCCTGCATGATTGCTTCAAGGAGTTTCGGACGCAGGGTTTCTTCGTGCAGGTGATCGTCTTCGTCCAGCCACTGCTGAATCGGCAGCTTGACCCCGAAATCGCTGTTCAGCGCGGCTTCCAGACCGGCCACATCCCACTGCTCTGGCAGCGATTGTGGAGGGATGTGCGCACTGATGGTCGCGTCCAGGACTTCCTCGCGGAACTCGGCGATGGTGTCACCAATGTTGGTCGCAGCCAGCAGGCTGTTACGCATGTGGTAGATCACTTTACGCTGTTCGTTGGAAACGTCGTCGAACTCGAGCAATTGCTTACGGATGTCGAAGTTGCGTCCTTCGACCTTGCGCTGCGCCTTCTCGATTGCGTTGGTCACCATGCGGTGTTCGATCGCCTCGCCAGACTGCATGCCCAGCGCCTTCATGAAGTTCTTCACCCGGTCAGAGGCGAAAATGCGCATCAGGCTGTCTTCCAGCGACAGGTAGAAACGGCTCGAACCGGTATCACCCTGACGGCCCGCGCGACCGCGCAGCTGGTTGTCGATACGACGCGATTCGTGACGCTCGGAAGCGATGACGTGCAGGCCGCCCGCTTCGATCACTTGCTGATGACGCTTCTGCCAGTCGGCCTTGATCTGTGCGATCTGCTCTGGCGTCGGATCTTCCAGGCTGGCGACTTCCACTTCCCAGTTGCCGCCCAACAGGATGTCGGTACCACGACCGGCCATGTTGGTGGCGATGGTCAGCGCGCCGGGACGACCGGCCTGAGCGATGATCTCAGCTTCTTTTTCGTGGAACTTGGCGTTCAGAACCTTGTGATCGATGCCTTCCTTGCGCAGCAGATTGGACATGTGCTCGGAAGTTTCGATGGTCGCGGTGCCGACCAGAACAGGACGTTGCTCGGCCAGACAAGCCTTGATGTCCGTGATGATCGCCGCGTATTTCTCTTCGGCGGTCAGGTACACCAGATCGTTGAAATCCTTACGCGCCAACGGCTTGTTAGGCGGAATGACCATTACGGCCAGCGAGTAGATCTGGTGAAATTCGAACGCTTCGGTGTCTGCAGTACCGGTCATGCCGGACAGCTTGTTGTACAGACGGAAGTAGTTCTGGAACGTGGTCGATGCCAGTGTCTGGCTTTCGGCCTGGATGTTCAGGTGCTCTTTGGCCTCGATGGCCTGGTGCAGGCCCTCGGACAGGCGACGACCCGGCATCGTACGGCCCGTGTGTTCGTCGACCAGCAGAATGCCGCCGTCCTGAACGATGTATTCAACATTGCGGTGGAACAGCTTGTGCGCACGCAGACCGGCGTAGACGTGGGTCAGCAGGCCCAGGTTGTGCGCCGAGTACAGGCTTTCGCCTTCAGCCAGCAGACCCACTTCGGTCAGCATTTCTTCGATGAACTGGTGGCCGGATTCATTCAGCTCCACCTGACGGGACTTCTCGTCGATGGTGAAGTGACCTTGCTTGGTGACCTGACCTTCCACTTCCTCGATGTGCTGTTCGAGCTTCGGGATCAGCTTGTTGATTTCGGTGTACAGCTTGGAACTGTCTTCGGCCTGACCGGAAATGATCAGCGGCGTACGGGCTTCGTCGATGAGGATCGAGTCCACTTCGTCGATCACGGCAAAGTTCAGCTCGCGCTGGAATTTGTCTTCCAGGCTGAAGGCCATGTTGTCGCGCAGGTAATCGAAACCGAATTCGTTGTTGGTGCCGTAGGTGATGTCCGAATTGTAAGCAGCACGCTTTTCTTCAGGCGGCTGAAATGGCGTGACGACGCCTACGGTCAGGCCGAGGAATTCGTACAACGGACGCATCCAATTGGCGTCACGACGGGCCAGGTAATCGTTCACGGTTACCACGTGCACGCCCTTGCCGGACAGCGCATTGAGGTATACCGCCAGGGTCGCTACCAGGGTTTTACCTTCACCGGTACGCATCTCGGCGATCATGCCTTCGTGCAGCGTCATGCCGCCGATCAGCTGAACGTCGAAGTGACGCATCCCCATGACGCGTTTACCCGCCTCGCGGCAGACCGCGAAAGCTTCAGGCAGGAGCTTATCGAGGGTCTCACCTTTGGCTATGCGGGCCTTGAACTCTTCGGTCTTGGCGCGCAGTTGCTCGTCCGAAAGGGCCACCATTTGCTCTTCGAAGCTGTTGACGACCTGAACCGTCTTGAGCATGCGCTTCACTTCGCGCTCGTTTTTGCTTCCGAAAAGTTTTTTTAACAAAGGTGCAAACATATCGACAGGATCTTCCACACATAGGGATGGAGGGCGGCCCCGTGAGTCGCCCGTGCAGCCCTCATGGCCGCATGCGAACGAGCATTCTACCCGGAAATGGTGGTGAGGAAAGTGGCGTTATTCCACGATGCTGGCACAGCAATGTTACGGGGCAGAAGTACAATAGGGGCATTTCTTCGGACTTCAACCCATCGAGGGCAGAAGTTTGATTAATGTTTTTTCATGAGGCGCAACAGTGAGCCTCCCTCAGGCCCAATGAGTACAGGGGTCACGTCCGGCGTTCTGGTAACATGATGCCGTGTACCGTCAGGCAACTTCCATGGCATTTCGTCCTTTACCGGCTCGCGCACCGGCCGTACTTTTGCGCGAAGCCAGGCCACTCAAAGCCATTTTCAACCACGCCCAACGGCTGGCGCATTTGCAGCGCCTGCTTGAAAGTCAGCTGCAACCGGCCGCTCGCCCTCACTGTCATGTGGCTTCGTGGCGCGAAGGCACGCTGCTGCTGGTGGTCACCGACGGACATTGGGCCACGCGGCTGCGCTATCAGCAAAAACGTCTGCAGCGGCAATTGGTGGCGTTCAAGGAATTCTCGAACCTCACGCGCCTGCAGCTCAAGGTGCAGCCTGCGACAATTCATCGGGCTGCCGTTGGTCACTCAAGAGGCATTTCGTCAAACGCCGCCGAAACCATCAGCGCAACGGCCGAGGGAATCAGCGATCCCAAGCTGCGCGCAGCGCTGGAGCGATTGGCGGCGCATGCGGTGCCGAAAGAGCCTGGAAAATCATAAGCGGCGAAAAGCCAGCGTTCGCACCGGCTCTTTCCCAGCTGAAGCCGGTGCTACCGATACAGAGCCGGTCCTGCCTCGCACACTGCAGGACCGGCTTCAGCCAGGAAGCCGCACTGCCTTCCGATCACGCATAAAAAAGGCCACCCGAAGGTGGCCTTAAATAATCAAACTAGAAGAAGAGACTGTTTACACTGCCGCAACAGGGCGCATGTAAGAGATCGGTGCGGTACTGGCATCTTCGAAGGTCACGACTTCCCAAGCGTCTTCCTGTGCAATCAATGCACGCAGCAGACGGTTGTTCAGGCCATGCCCCGACTTGAAGCCGTGGTACTCGCCGATCAGGCTGTTGCCCAACAGATACAGGTCACCGATGGCATCCAGGATCTTGTGTTTGACGAATTCGTCCTCGTACCGCAGACCGTCTTCGTTCAACACGCCGTCCTTGTCCACGACGATTGCGTTCTCGACGCTGCCGCCCAGTGCAAGGTTGTGTTTGCGCAGGTATTCGATGTCTTTCATGAAACCGAATGTCCGGGCGCGGCTCACTTCCTTCACGAATGAAGTGCTGGAGAAGTCGACGCTTGCAGTTTGCGTGCGATTTTTCAGGAACGGGTGGTCGAAATCTATTTCGAAACTCACCTTGAAACCTTCGAACGGCATGAACTTCGCGTATTTTCCGTCTTCCTCAACGCAGACTTCTTTAAGGATGCGGATGAATTTCTTCGGTGCGTCCTGCTCTTCCAGGCCAGCCGACTGAATCAGGAATACGAAGGGACCTGCGCTGCCATCCATGATTGGAACTTCGGAGGCAGAAAGTTCAACGTAGGCGTTATCAATGCCAAGGCCGGCCATGGCCGATAGCAAGTGCTCTACCGTATCGACCTTCACGTCGCCGTTGAACAGCGTTGTGGAGAGCGTGGTGTCACCGACGTTCAACGCGTGCGCGTTGATCTGGACAACCGGCTCGAGGTCGGTACGGAAAAACACAATGCCAGCGTTCACAGGTGCAGGTTTGAGGGTCAGGTAAACCTTTTCCCCCGAGTGCAGGCCGATACCTGTGGCACGGATAATATTCTTCAGGGTGCGTTGTTTAATCATGGCATTGGCCGCTTCAGCGCATATCGCGAATTAGTATCAACAAAGGCTGGCGATGATAGCAGACCTCGCCTTTGCTGAACACCAATCACCCTTATACCCCTGATAGAACTCATCAATCAGCCTGACGACGCAGGAAGGCTGGAATATCCAGGTAATCCAGATCGTCTTGCGGGTTCATTTTCGCCGCGGCTGTCGCGCCTGCGTGAGCCTGATTGCGCATCACGGTTGGACGGTCCAGGTCACGGTAGTTCACCGATGGCTGCTCCTGACGGACTGCCTGCTGCTGCACGGGTGCGGCTTGAGCGGTCTGCATGGTGTTGTCGATGACCTTCACAGGCTTCTCGATTTTCGCGCCCAGACCGGTTGCAACCACAGTCACGTGCAGCTCGTCGCGCATGTCCGGATCGATAACGGTACCGACCTTGACCATGGCGTGCTCAGAGGCGAACGCTTCGATGATGCTACCCACGTCGGAGTACTCACCCAGAGACAGGTCAGGACCGGCGGTGATGTTGACCAGAATGCCGCGCGCGCCCTGCAGGTTGACGTCTTCGAGCAGCGGGTTGCGGATGGCTGCTTCGGTCGCTTCACGTGCACGATTAGGACCGCTTGCAGCGCCGGTGCCCATCATCGCCATGCCCATTTCGGACATCACGGTGCGCACGTCAGCGAAGTCGACGTTGATCATGCCGGGACGCTTGATGATGTCGGAGATACCGCGAACGGCACCGGCCAGTACATCGTCAGCCTTGGCGAATGCCGACAGCAGGCTTGCGTCCTTGCCCAGGATGGTCAGCAGCTTTTCGTTGGGAATGGTGATCAACGAGTCGACGCTTTCGGACAGCGCGCGGATGCCTTCATCGGCGATCTGCATGCGCTTGCGGCCTTCGAACGGGAACGGACGGGTGACCACTGCAACGGTCAGAATGCCCATTTCCTTGGCCACTTCAGCGATGATCGGTGCAGCACCGGTACCGGTACCGCCGCCCATGCCGGTGGTGATGAAGACCATGTTGGTGCCCTGCAGAACTTCTGCAATGCGCTCACGATCTTCCAGTGCCGCCTGACGACCGACCTCAGGGTTCGCACCTGCGCCCAGGCCTTTGGTCACGCCGGTACCCAACTGCAGGATGGTCCGCGCGCCGATGTTTTTCAGTGCCTGAGCATCCGTGTTGGCGCAGATGAACTCGACGCCTTCGATGTTGCTCTTGACCATGTGATTGACTGCGTTGCCGCCGCCACCACCAACGCCGATAACTTTAATTACCGGGCTTTGTGGGATGTTGTCTACGAGCTCGAACATGTTCCCTCTCCTTCAGTTCTCTAGTTTTATGTCGCCTGTTGCCTGCCTACCACTTTTTGAATCTTAGAAATTCCCCTGAACCCAGCGTTTGAGACGCTCGAACACTGGCGCTTTCGGTTCATCGCTATAACTGCTACCGGAGCCGGAAAGGCCGGACAGCGAGATGCCGTCAGACTGCTTTTGCAGTCCGTACAGCAACAGGCCGACGCCGGTGGAGTAAATCGGGTTGCGAACCACGTCCGCGAGCCCCTTGATGCTGTGCGGCACGCCCAGGCGTACCGGCATGTGGAAGATTTCCTCGGCCAGTTCGACCGCGCCTTCCATTTTCGAGGTACCACCGGTCAGCACGATGCCGGCCGGAATCAGGTCTTCGTAGCCACTGCGACGCAGCTCGGCCTGGATCAGGGTGAACAGTTCGTCGTAACGCGGCTCGACCACTTCGGCCAGCGCCTGACGGGACAGCTCACGAGGTGGACGGTCGCCCACGCTCGGCACCTTGATGGTCTCACCGGCACCGGCCAGCTTGGCCAGGGCGCAGGCGTAACGGATCTTGATTTCTTCGGCGTACTGGGTCGGCGTGCGCAGCGCCATGGCGATGTCGTTGGTGACCTGATCACCCGCAATCGGGATCACGGCGGTGTGACGGATCGCGCCTTCGGTGAAGATCGCGATGTCAGTGGTGCCGCCACCGATGTCGACCAGACAGACGCCCAGCTCTTTCTCGTCATCGGTCAGGACCGAATACGCCGAGGCCAGTTGTTCCAGAATGATGTCGTCGACTTCCAGGCCGCAGCGACGCACGCACTTCTCGATGTTCTGAGCGGCGTTGACGGCGCAGGTGACCACGTGAACCTTGGCTTCCAGACGTACGCCGGACATGCCCAGAGGTTCGCGAACGCCTTCCTGGTTATCGATCACGTAATCCTGCGGCAGGGTGTGCAGCACGCGCTGGTCAGCCGGAATCGCCACGGCCTGGGCAGCGTCAAGAACGCGCTCCAGGTCGGCGGAGCTGACTTCGCGGTCACGAATCGCCACGATGCCGTGGGAGTTCAGGCTGCGAATGTGGTTACCGGCGACGCCGACGAACGCCGAGTGAATGCGGCAACCAGCCATCAGCTGCGCTTCTTCCACTGCGCGTTGAATCGATTGCACGGTCGACTCAATGTTCACCACCACGCCCTTCTTGAGGCCGCGCGACGGGTGGGTGCCGATACCGACGATTTCCAGCGTGCCATCAGCCGCGACTTCGCCAACCAGCGCCACCACCTTGGAGGTGCCGATATCCAATCCGACGATCATTTTGCCGCTTTGCACGTTTGCCATGGGTCCTGCCTCTTATCAATTCTTCGCGACGGCGGGTTTGTCCGTCGTTGGCGCTGGCGCCTGCTCGCGCCAACCGACGGCAAGGCCGTTGTTGTAACGCAGGTCGACTCGCGCAATGTTCGTGATCTGTTCTTTAAGCGTTTTTTCGTAGATGGCGATAAAGCGGCGCATCTTCTCAACCAGGTGGTCACGTCCCAGCAGCAGCTCCAGGCCTGGGCCTGCATTGCCTGCGCCGGTGGTCAGGAACCAGCTGCCTCGCTCGCGCAGTTCCAGACGAGCGATGGAGAAGCCCAGCGGGCGCAACATCTGACTCAAGACCTGGTACTGCTGCATCACCTGCTGTTGAGCCCGTTGAGGGCCGAACAACTGCGGAAGGTGTTCGTAGTTCGCCAGCTCGCGCGGCGTAAAAGCCTGGCCCTGGTTGTTCAGCAGGGCCTCGTCGCCCCAGCGCGCAACCGGCAGTTGTTCTTCCAGACGGATGACCACCTGGTCCGGCCAGACGCGGCGGACTTCGGCGTGGGCGATCCATGGCATCTGCTCAAGCTCGGTACGCATGCCGGCCAGATCGATGTTGAAGAAACTGGTCGCCACATAAGGCGCAATGCGCTGCTGCACGGCCTGCTGGCTGATGTAGCTCAGGTCGCCCTGAACGTTGATCCGCGAGATCGGCCGGTCGGCGTAGGGCAACAGACGTTGGGCCGCTTCGTAGGTTCCGAAGCCGAACACCACCAGCAACACCGGCCACATCAGGCTGCGCAGGAAACCGAAGCTCGGTCTGGGCATGCGCGCGGACAGAGGCTCTTTGGCCACCATCCGGCTCGCGCCGCGCGGCACCGGCTTGCGACCGGGAGCTGATTGCTGATGACGAAGCGTCGCGCCGTGCATGATTTATCCTCGCACCTGGACACTGTCGGCCAGAATCGCCAACACCAACTGTTTGAAATCGAGACCGGCAGCTTTCGCGGCCATCGGCACCAGACTGTGATCGGTCATGCCGGGCACGGTGTTGACCTCCAGAAGCCAGAACCTGCCCTCGGCGTCCTGCATGACATCGGTGCGTGCCCAGCCGGCGATGCCGACCGCTTCGCACGCACGCGCCGTCAAGGCTTTGAGCTCCTGTTCTTTGCCTGCATCGAGGCCGCATGGAATCCGGTACTGAGTATCGGAAGCCAGGTACTTGGCGTCGTAATCGTAGAAACTGTGGGGAGTGCCCAGACCGATGGGCGGCAATACCTGCCCGCGCAGAGTGGCGACGGTGAACTCCGGACCTTGAATCCATTGTTCGACCAACACGTGTGAATCGTAGGCAGTGGCGGCGTTCCATGCGGCGATCAATTCGTCGACGCGGTTCACCTTGGCCATACCGATACTGGAACCTTCATGGGCGGGTTTGACGATCAAAGGAAAGCCCAGTTCCGTCGCGGCAGAAATACAATCCGCTTCACTGCTCAATACCGCATGCCGAGGCGTCGGCAGACCCAGGCTCTGCCACACCTGCTTGGTGCGCAGTTTGTCCATCGCCAGCGCCGAAGCCAGCACGCCGCTGCCGGTGTACGGGATGCCCAGGCATTCGAGCAGGCCCTGCATCGTGCCGTCTTCACCGCCACGGCCGTGCAACACGATGAACGCCCGGTCGATCTTTTCGCTGACCAGCCGTTGCAGGAAATCGTCGCCCACATCGATACCGAACGCATCGACGCCCGCGCTCGTCAGTGCCTGGAGCACTGCTTTGCCGGATTTGAGCGAAACCTCCCGCTCCGCGCTCTTGCCACCGAAGAGCACGGCTACACGACCGAAGCTTTTCGGCTCCAGGGTCGAGAACAGGGAGGATTGCAGGGCGGCTGTCATTTCAGCTTACCTTCGGTTGAGGCCACGATCGCACCGGTGAACAGCGGGCTTTTCAGCAACTGCGGAGCAAGGCCGCCGATGTCGCCGGCGCCCTGGCACAGCAGGATGTCGCCTGCGCGCAGCAGCGGCTTGACCAAGGGAGCCAGCTCGACGCCGCGCTCGATGTAGATCGGGTCCAGCTGACCGCGCTGACGAATGCTGTGCGCCAGCTGACGGCTGTCGGCACCGGGAATCGGCTCTTCGCCTGCGGGATAGACTTCCATCAGCAGCAACACATTGGCGTCGTTGAGCACCTGCACGAAATCGTCGTACAGGTCGCGGGTACGGCTGTAACGGTGCGGCTGGTACACCATGACCAGCCGGCGATCCGGCCAGCCACCGCGCACGGCATTGATGACCGCCGCCACTTCACGCGGGTGGTGACCGTAGTCATCGACCAGCATCACGTTGCCGCCTTCGACCGGCAGCTCACCGTAGACCTGGAACCGACGCCCCACGCCCTGGAAGCCGGACAGGCCCTGAACGATGGCCTCGTCGGTGATACCTTCGTCGGTGGCGATGGCGATGGTCGCCAGCGAGTTGAGCACGTTGTGGTTGCCCGGCATGTTCACCGAAACTTCCAGTGGCTCGCGGTCGCGACGCAACACGGTGAAGTGAGTGCGCATGCCTTCCTGACGCACGTTGATGGCGCGAACGTCGGCTTCTTCGTTGAAGCCATATGTCATGACCGGACGTTTGACCGCCGGCAGGATATCGCGCACGACCGGGTCGTCGGTGCACACCACGGCCAGTCCGTAGAACGGCAGGTTGTGCAGGAATTCGACGAAGGTTTTCTTCAGTTTGTTGAAGTCACCTTCGTAAGTCGCCATGTGATCGGCGTCGATGTTGGTGACCACCGCGACCAGCGGTTGCAGGTGCAGGAAGCTGGCATCGCTTTCGTCGGCTTCGGCAATCAGATAACGGCTGGTGCCGAGCTGTGCGTTGGTCCCGGCAGCGTTCAACCGGCCACCGATCACGAACGTTGGATCAAGACCGCCCGCGGCGAACACCGAAGCGATGAGGCTGGTGGTGGTGGTCTTGCCGTGGGTACCGGCGACGGCGATGCCATGGCGATAGCGCATCAGCTCGGCGAGCATTTCGGCCCGTGGCACCACGGGGATGCGACGCTCGAGCGCGGTCGCCACTTCCGGGTTGGACGTGTTGACGGCACTGGAAACCACCAGCACGTCGGCGGTCGATGCATTTTCTGCGCGATGGCCGATGAAGATGTGCGCGCCGAACGATTCGAGACGTTCGGTGACCGGCGACGCCTTGAGGTCGGAACCTGAAACGTCATAGCCCAGGTTCAACAGCACTTCGGCAATCCCGCACATGCCCACGCCGCCGATGCCGACGAAGTGAATGCGACGAATCCGGCGCATTTCAGGCTGCGGCATCGCACGTTGATTCTCAACCATGGGCCACCTCCAGGCAGACATCGACGACGGTATTGGTGGCGTCCGGCTTGGCCAGTTGGCGTGCCGTGGTGGCCATGCGCTTCAATTGTTCGGGTTGCATCAAAACCTCTTTCAGGCGAGCGGCCATCTCGGCCGCGCCAGTTGTCGCTTGCGGCATCACGAAGGCAGCGCCTTCACGAGCCAGATATTCGGCATTGCGCGACTGGTGATCGTCGATCGCGTGGGGCAGCGGCACCAGCAACGACGGCAACCCGGCGGCAGCCAGTTCACTGATGGTCAACGCACCTGCGCGGCACACCACCAGATCCGCCCAGCCATAGGCCTGAGCCATGTCCTTGATGAAGGGGGCGACCTGCGCCTCCACGCCCACCGCGCGATAACGCTCGGAAGTGACTTCATCGTGATTCCTGCCGGCCTGATGAAACACTTCAGGCCTTATTTCAACGGGTACCTGCGAAAGCGCTTCGGGCAGCAACTTGTTCAGCGGTTCGGCGCCCAGGCTTCCGCCCAGTACCAGCAAGCGCGGCTTGCGTCCCATCAACGCCTGACGCGGCGTTTCAAAGAACAGTTCGGCACGCACCGGATTGCCGGTGGTGCGGCGCTTGGCCGATGCGGCGAACGTCTGCGGAAATGCCTCGCACACACGCGCCGCAAAGGACGCCAGGCTGCGGTTGGCGGTCCCGGCCACGGCGTTCTGCTCGTGAATGATCAACGGCACACCGGAAAGCCTGGCAGCCAGCCCGCCCGGGCCGGTCACGTAACCACCGAAGCCGACCACACAAACAGGCTTGAGCTCGCGCACGATCTTGCGCGCCTGCCCCAGCGCCTTGAGCAACATGAAAGGTGCTTTGAGCAGAGACAGACGCCCCTTGCCACGCAGACCCGTGACGTTGATCAGATGCAGCTGCAAGCCGGCCGCAGGCACCAGTTCGTTTTCGATGCCGCGTGGCGTGCCCAGCCAGTGCACGGTGTAACCACGTGCCTGGAATTCACGCGCGCAGGCCAGTGCCGGGAACACGTGTCCGCCTGTGCCGCCCGCCATGATCAAGACATTACCGACGGCCATGAGTGGGCTCCTCGGCAAAATCGCTTTCCTTGAATTCGGCCTCTTCACTGCCCATGTTGTTGCGCGATTCCCATTCGATGCGCAGCAGCAGCCCGAGGCTTGCGCAGCAGATGATCAGCGAGCTGCCGCCGTAGCTGAGGAATGGCAGGGTCAGGCCCTTGGTCGGCAGCAGGCCGACGTTCACACCGATGTTGATCAGAAACTGACCAATCCACAGGAACGCCAGACCGTACGCGGTGTACGCGGCGAAGAACTGCTTGGCGCGCTCTGCCCACATGCCGATGTACATGGCGCGAATACTGACGAACACGAACAGCGCAACCGTCGCCAGCGAACCCACGACACCCAGTTCTTCGGCCAGTACCGAGAACACGAAGTCAGTATGCGCTTCAGGCAGATAGAACTGCTTCTGTACGCTGTTGCCCAGACCGACGCCGAACCACTCGCCACGCCCGAATGCAATCAGTGCCTGGGTCAACTGGTAGCCCGAACCGAACTGATCGGACCACGGGTCGGTGAAGGTGATCAGACGGGCCATACGATAAGGCTGCGCCTGAACCAGAACGAATACCGCGCCCACCGCCAATGCCACCATCAGGGCGAAGCGGAACAGACCGACGCCGCCCAGGAACAGCATCGCAGCGGCCGACCCCATCATCACGACGGTGGCCCCGAAGTCAGGCTCCATCAACAACAGACCGGCCATCGGCAGCAGGACGATGAACGGCTTGAAGAAGCCCATCCAGCTCTCGCGAACTTCCTGCTGGCGGCGAATCAGGTAGCCGGCAAGGAAAATCACCACGAAAACCTTGGCGATTTCCGAGGGCTGTACGTTGAACATGCCGAAGCCGATCCAGCGCATCGAACCGTTCACCTCGCGGCCGATGCCAGGCACGATCACCATGACCAACAGGCCGAAGGCGCCGATCAGCATCAGCCAGCCCAGGCGCTGCCAGGTCGCGACCGGCACCATCATCGTGGCGACGCACGCGCCAAGACCCAACACCAGATAGATCAGATGGCGAGTCATCATGTACAGCGCGTTGCCCGATTGCACGGCCGCCACTTCCGACGACGCGGAGGTGATCATCACAAGGCCCAGCCCCAGCAGCGCCAGGCAGCCGGCGAGCATCGGGAAGTCCACATCGACGCCACGACCGCTGATGATCGGCGACGGGTAAGGCTTGATCACGCCAAAGATCATGACAAGTCCCTCGCGGCCTGAGCGAACAGGCGTCCGCGCTCTTCAAAATTCTTGAACATATCCAGGCTTGCACAGGCCGGGGACAGCAATACCGCGTCACCCTCCTGCGCCAGTTCGGCAGCACGTTGCACGGCTTCTTCCAATGTGGTGACGCGTACCAGAGGCACCGAATCGCCGAAGGTCGCGGCGAGCAGTTCAGCGTCGCGCCCCAGCAGTACGACAGCCCGACAATGAGTGGCGACCGGGGCTTTCAGCGCAGAGAAATCAGCGCCCTTGCCGTCGCCGCCGGCGATCAGCACCAGCTTGCCGCTGATGTCCGCGCCCAGGCCCTCGATGCCTGCCAGCGCGGCACCGACGTTAGTGGCCTTGGAGTCGTCGTAGTAACCGACGCCGTTGCGGTCACGCACCCACTGGCAGCGATGCACGAGGCCGGCGAACGTGCGCAGGCTCGACAGCATTGCGTCGAATGGCAGGCCCGCCGCGTGTCCCAACGCCAGCGCTGCGAGCGCATTGGCCTGATTGTGACTGCCGCGGATTTTCAGCTCACGGACCGGCATCAGATTGTCGAACTGGAAGGCGAGGTATTTTTCGCCGTTCTCTTCTCGCAGACCAAAGCCGTTGATGTCAGGTTTGTTCAGACCAAAGGTCCAGCAAGGCACGCCTTCGCCGATCAATGGTCGGGACAGCGCGTCCTGACGATTGACCACCACTTGCCGCGCCCCACGGAAAATCCGGTGCTTGGCCAGGTGGTAGGCCGGCAGGCCGCTGTAGCGGTCCATGTGGTCCTCGCTGACGTTCAGGACGGTCGCCACTTCAGCGCCCAGATGGTCGGTGGTTTCCAGCTGGAAACTCGACAACTCCATCACGTACAGCTCGACGTCATCGCTGAGCAGATCCAGCGCAGGCACGCCCAGATTGCCGCCGACAGCGACACGCTTGCCCGCCGCCGCCGCCATTTCGCCCACCAGGGTGGTCACGGTGCTCTTGGCGTTGGAACCGCTGATCGCGACGATCGGCGCCTTCGCATTACGCGCGAACAGCTCGATGTCGCCGGACAATTTCACACCGCGCATCGCAGCCTGCTGCAGCGCAGGGGTCGCCAGCGCCAGGCCGGGGCTGACGTAGAGCTCGTCGGCGCGGCAGAGGAATTCGACGTCCAGCTCACCACAACGCACTTCCACTTGCGGGTAGTCACGGCGCAAGGTCGCAAGCTCTGGCGGATTCTCCCGCGTATCGGCCACAGCAAACGCCACGCCCCGGCTCGCCAGAAAGCGAACCAGGGACATGCCGCTCTTGCCGAGGCCGACAACGATGCGGAAGTGGTCAGAAGCGATCAGTGACACTCGTTCTACCTCAGTTTCAACGTGGCAAGGCCGATCAACACGAGGATCACGGTGATGATCCAGAAACGGACGATCACGCGCGGCTCGGGCCAGCCTTTGAGTTCAAAGTGGTGATGAATCGGCGCCATGCGGAAAACGCGGCGGCCGGTCAATTTAAAGGATGCAACCTGAATGACGACTGACAGGGTCTCCATGACGAAGACGCCGCCCATGATGAACAGGACGATTTCCTGACGGACGATCACAGCGATGGTGCCCAAGGCGGCACCCAGCGCCAGCGCGCCGACGTCGCCCATGAACACTTGAGCCGGATAGGTGTTGAACCACAGGAAACCCAGACCGGCGCCGATCAGCGCGCCGCAGAATACGATCAACTCGCCTGCGCCCGGCACATAAGGGATCAGCAGGTACTCGGCAAACTTCACGTTACCGGACAGGTAGCAGAAGATCCCCAGTGCACCGCCGACCATGACCGTCGGCATGATGGCCAGACCGTCCAGGCCGTCGGTGAGGTTCACCGCGTTGCTGGACCCGACGATCACGAAATAGGTCAGGATCACGAAGCCGACGCCCAGCGCGATGCTGAAATCCTTGAACATCGGGATCAGCAGCGTGGTTTCGACCGGTGTCTGCGCAGTCATATAAAGGAAGAGCGCAGCGCCCAGGCCAAACACTGACTGCCAGAAGTACTTCCAGCGGCTTGGCAGGCCTCTGGAGTTTTTCTCGATGACTTTGCGGTAATCATCTACCCAGCCGATGCCGCCAAAGAGCAACGTCACGATCAGCACGACCCACACATAGCGGTTGGTCAGGTCGGCCCAGAGCAACGTGGAAATACCGATGGCGGACAGGATCAGCGCCCCGCCCATGGTGGGCGTACCGGATTTGGACAGGTGCGATTGAGGTCCGTCGTTACGCACGGATTGGCCGATCTGTTTGTTCTGCAGGGCACGGATCATCCATGGGCCCAGGCACAGGGACAGCGACAATGCGGTGAGCACGCCGAGGATCCCGCGCAGGGTCAGGTACTGGAAGACCGCGAAGCCTTTGTAGAACTGTTGCAGATACTCGGCCAGCAGCAGCAGCATTAATGTTTCTCCGCCTTCAAGGGGTAAGTCTCGGTTGCGCAGAGTGCTGCCACGACGTTTTCCATCGCGGCACTGCGTGAACCTTTGATCAGAATGGTTGTGTTTTTATCGTGCTCGCCGCGCAGCGCCTCGATCAGCTCGGCCTGACTCGCAAAATGGCGGGCATCCTGCCCGAAAGCCTCGACGGCATGGGCCATCAGCGGACCGACGGCATACAGCGCGTCGACCTTGCCCGCAGCGTATTGGCCAACGTCGCGATGGCCTTGCTCGGCCCAGTCGCCCAGCTCGCCGATATCACCGAGGACCAGCACCTTGCGGCCCGGGAATCCGGTGAGGATGTCAGTGGCCGCAGCGACGGACGTCGGGTTGGCGTTATAGGTGTCGTCGATCACGCGAATGCCGTTGGTCGCCAGTTGCGCGACGGTGCGGCCTTTGACCGGCTGCACGCTGTTCAGACCGTCGACGATCCCGGCCAGCGATACATTCAGCGCGTGCGCGGCAGCGGCGGCGGCCAGCGCATTGGCAACGTTATGCGCGCCCAGCAGGTTCAGCTGCACTTGCGCTGAGCCGATCGGGCTGTGCAGCGTGAACGTCGGGCAACCACGAGCGTCGATGCCCAGATCGCTGGCGTAAAAGTCAGCGCGGCTGTCCCGGGTCGAGAAGCTCAGGACCTTGCGGCCATTGGCGCGGGCGACCCAGATGTCGAACGCTTTGTCGTCACGGTTCAACACCGCAACGCCGCGAGCGTCGAGCCCCTCGATGATTTCACCTTTGGCCTGAACGATTTTCTCTGGCCCGCCGAACTCGCCCACATGGGCGGTGCCGGCGTTGGTCAGCACGCAGACGTGAGGCTTGGTCAGGCTGACGGTGAACGCGATCTCGCCGATTCGCGAGGCACCCAGTTCGATCACCGCGGCGTCGAATTCCGGTGCCAGTTCCAGCAATGTCAGCGGCACGCCCAGTTCGTTATTCAGGTTGCCACGCGTCGCCAACACCGGACCACGGGTGCGCAGAATGCTCGCAAGCATTTCCTTGACGGTGGTCTTGCCGCTGGATCCCGTGATCGCAGCCACCGGCTTGTCGATGAAGGCATTGCGGTTCAGCGCACCCATCTGCGCCAACGCCTTGCGCGTATCGCCGACGATCAGTTGCGGCAGCGAACTGCCTGGCACTTCGCGCTCGACCAGCGCCCCGACGGCGCCTTTGGCGGCGACCTGATCGAGGTAATCATGACCGTCGAAACGCGGACCGGTCAGGGCAACGAACAACTGCCCCGGATTGATCGCACGGCTGTCGATGCTGACGCCGCTGAAACTGACGTCTTCGCCGACGCGACGGGCATCGAGCGGCACCAGCAATTCGCTGAACTTAAGTGGCTTAAGCATGTGCAGCCCCCCATGCGTCCAGTGCCTTGGCGGCTTCTTCAAGATCGGAAAACGGATGACGCTGGCCGTCGATTTCCTGGTAATCCTCATGACCCTTGCCTGCCAGCACGATCACGTCGGCGGCCTGAGCCTGCTCGATGACCCGGGCAATGGCAGTGGCGCGACCTGCAACGAAATCGACATTGTCCGCCGCGCTGAATCCTGCGCGGATGTCGTCGAAAATGCGCATCGCGTCTTCAGTGCGCGGGTTGTCGTCGGTCACCAGAACCTTGTCGGCAAGACGCTCGACCACTTCGGCCATCAATGGACGCTTGCCGCGATCGCGATCACCGCCGCAACCGAACAGGCAGGTCAGCTGACCTTTGGCGTGAGGCCGCAGGGCCGCGAGGACTTTTTCCAGCGCATCGGGCGTGTGCGCGTAGTCAACGACCACCAACGGCCGAGACCCGCCACCCAGACGCTGCATGCGGCCAACCGGTCCTTCGAGACCCGGCAGCACTTTGAGGATGTCGTCCAGCGGGTAATCCAGCCCCATCAACGCGCCGACCGCGGCCAGCACGTTGCTCAGATTGAAGCGGCCCAGCAGGCTGCTGCGCAAGGCATGGTCACCTTGCGGCGTGACCAGCGTGGCGCGCACACCATCGTCATCGAAATGCGCATCGCGGCAGAACAAGTAAGCGCTGCTGTCTTCCTGGCTGTAGGTGATCAGACGCGAGACGTGTTGTTCGGCGGCCAGTTGCCGGCCGAATTGGTCATCCAGATTGATCACGCGGCAACGCAGGTCATTCCACGCGAACAACTTGGCCTTGGCTGCGGCGTAGGCTTCCATCGTGCCGTGGTAGTCCAGATGATCGCGGGACAGGTTGGTCATCACCGCGACGTCGAACGCCAACGCGGTCACGCGGCCCTGATCCAGCCCGTGGGACGACACTTCCATGGCGATGGCCTTGGCGCCGGCCTTCTTGAGGTCGTAAATGGTCGACTGCACGGAAATCGGATCAGGCGTGGTGTGGATGCCGCTGTGCAGTTCACTGTAGAAACCGGTGCCCAGCGTGCCAATGATGCCGCAGTGCTGTCCGAGCTGGTCGAGCGCCTGGGCGACCAGTTGCGTCACACTGGTTTTACCGTTGGTACCGGTCACGCCGACCATGTCCAGGCTACGACTCGGGTCACCGTAGAAACGGCCGGCGATATCGGACAGCTGGGCTGCCAGGCCCTTGACCGGAATCATCGGGATGTCTGTGATCGGCAGCACTTTGGCGCCTTCGACTTCATAGGCGATGGCGGCAGCGCCATGGGCAATCGCGTCGGTGATGTGATCGCGGCCATCGACCTTGAAGCCCGGGATCGCGAGGAACAGATCGCCCGGGCGAACCTTGCGGCTGTCCAGGGTCAGTTCGCGGATCAGCAGGTCACGATCGCTCTGCGCGAAAATCTTGCTCAGGTTGAAAGACATCAGCCACGTCCTCCCTTGACTGGAACGACGAGCGGCGCCGCGTTGGCCTGTTGTTCCGGCGGAATCGGGCCGAGGTTGTCCGGGCGCACGTTCATCAGACGCAACGTACCGGACATCACTTTGCTGAACACTGGCGCTGAAACCAGACCACCGAAGTAGCCGCCTTTGCTCGGCTCGTCGATGACCACGACGATCGCGTAACGCGGATTGCTCATCGGACCGAAGCCTGCGAACAACGAACGGTAGGAGTTCTCGGCGTAGCCCTTGGTGCCCACGGAAGTCTTGCGCGCAGTTCCCGACTTGCCGGCAACGTGATACGACGGCACCCGCGCACGATAGACGCCGCGCGGATCCTCGATCACCTGCTGCAGCATGCCCTGCAGGGTTTTGGCCGTGGTTTCCGGAATCGCCTGGACCGAATCCGACGGTTTGTCGGTCTTCAGAATGGTCAGCGGGACAATCTTGCCGTTGTTCGCCAGCGCCGAGTAAGCGTGCACCAGTTGCAATGCAGTCACCGACAAACCGTAGCCGTAGGACAGCGTCGCGGTTTCCGCCTTGCGCCATTCACGGTAGTTCGGCAGGTTACCGACGCGCTCGCCCGGGAAGCCCAGACCGGTGTACTGGCCGAGGCCGACACGCTGCATGGCACGGAAGATGGCTTCGCCGCCCACGTCGAACGCCACCTTGCTCATCCCCACGTTACTGGAGTTGATCAGGATGCCGGTCAGATCGAGGATCGGGCCTTCGGTCTTGGTCACGTCACGAATGGTGTATTTGCCGATCTGCAGCGTGCCCGGATAGACCTCGACCTTGTCGCTGGGCTTCCAGCGGCCGCTGTCCAGTGCCGCAGTCATCGAAATCGGCTTCATGGTCGAGCCCGGCTCGAACACGTCAATGATCGCGCGGTTACGCATTGCCGCAGGCACCATGGTGCGGCGGTTGTTCGGGTTGTAGGTCGGCTGGTTGACCATCGCCAACACCTCGCCGGTCTTCACATCCATGATCACCAGGCTGCCGGCCTTGGCGTCGTTTTCCTGGATGGCGTTGCGCAATTCGCGGGTCGCCAGGTATTGCAGGCGCAAATCAATAGACAAAGCCAAGGTCTTCCCGGCCTTGGCGTTTTTCTTCACTTGCAGGTCTTTGATCAACCTGCCGCGCCGATCCTTGATTACTTGCCGTTTGCCAGGCACCCCGGCGAGCCAGTCGTCGTAGGCGAGTTCGACGCCTTCCCGGCCATGATCGTCCAGGTCGGTGAAGCCGACCATGTGAGCAGTGACATCGCCTGCAGGATAGAAGCGACGGAATTCTTCCTTGCCGTAGACGCCCGGGACTTTCAGGTCGAGCACCGACTGGCCCTGCTCCGGCGTGAGGCCCCGGACCAGGTAAATGAATTCTTTGGTGGCCTGTTCATTCAAGCGGTCGGTCAGCGATTTAGGGTCCTGCCCAAGCGCCTGGGCCAGCAAGCCCCACTTGCTCTTGTCGGCCTGCATTTCCGAAGGGTTGGCCCAAATGGTGGTCACCGGCGTACTGACGGCGAGCGGCTCGCCGTTGCGGTCGGTGATCAGGCCACGGTGTGCCGGAATCGAAACAGTACGCAGGCTGCGCGCATCGCCCTGCTCAATAAGGAAGCGATGATCGATGACCTGCAGGTCGACGATGCGATAGGAAATCGCCAGCACCATGACCGACAGCAGGCCGACCACGACGCGGAACCGCCACGGGTAGAGAGCCCCTTCGAGTTTCATCATGGCGACACCATCCGGATGTCGGCAGCGTTGGGGATACGCATCTTGAGTTGATCCGTGGCCAGCGCTTCGATACGGCTGTGCGCGGTCCAGGTGCTTTGCTCAAGAATCAACCGACCCCACTCGGCCTGCGCCTTGTCGCGCACGCTCAGTTCAGCGTACAGCGAGTTGAGCAACTGACGGTTCCAGTGCGCGCTGTAGGAAACGGCGATCGCGGAAACGAGAACGGCGACGAACAGCAGCAGCATGAAGAAGCTGCCGCCCGGCAACGGCTTGAAGAATACGCGGCTCACCGTAGTTTCTCCGCAACACGCATCACTGCGCTGCGCGAGCGCGGGTTGGCACGTGTTTCTTCATCGGAGGCGAATTGCGCCTTGCCGATCAACTTGATGCGCGGCTCGAACGCCTGATGACGAATCGGCAGGTTGCGCGGCATGTTGTCCGCCTCGCCTTTCACCAGCTTGCGCATGAACAGCTTGACGATGCGGTCTTCCAGCGAGTGGAAACTGATCACGACCAGGCGTCCGCCCACTTCGAGCGCGTCGAGTGCCGCGTCGAGGCCGGCTTCAAGGTCGCCGAGCTCGTTATTGACGTGAATCCGCAGCCCTTGAAACGCGCGCGTTGCAGGGTTCTTGCCCTTTTCCCACGCAGGATTGGCCACTTTCAGGACTTCGGCCAGATCGGCGGTGCGCTCGAAGGGCTGGGTTTCGCGACGAGCCACGACAGCGCCTGCCATGCGCTTGGCAAAACGCTCTTCGCCGTATTCCTTGAAGACGCGGGCGATCTCTTCGGCCGGCGCGCTGTTGACGAACTCCGCCGCACTGATGCCACGGGTCGGATCCATGCGCATGTCCAGCGGGCCGTCATTCATGAAACTGAAGCCACGCTCGGCGTCGTCGAGTTGCGGCGAGGAAACGCCCAAGTCCAGCAGAATGCCGCTGACTTTCCCTGCAAAGCCGCGTTCCAGAGCCTCGGCGCCCAACTCGGCAAAGCTGCGCTGCACAATGACAAAGCGGCCGTCTTCGGCCGCCAGCGTTTGCCCTGTGGCAATCGCTTGAGGATCTTTATCGAATCCGAGAAGTCGGCCGTCCGGCCCCAGGTGCTGCAATATAAGACGGCTGTGTCCGCCGCGCCCGAAAGTGCCATCCATATAGCAGCCATCCGCGCGCACCGCGAGAGCCTCGACGGCTTCTTCGAGCAGTACGGTGATGTGGGTAAAGCCGCTATTCGTAGTCACAGGATCAAATCACGCAGTTCATCAGGCATCGCGCCCGGTTTTTGAATGGCCGCAAGGTCCGCATCAGCAAGTGCGTTCCAGGCGTCCTCATCCCACAATTGAAACTTGTTCAGCTGGCCTACCAGCATTACTCGCTTATCTAGCTTGGCGTACTCACGCAAACGGGGTGGCACAAGAAAACGGCCACTGCCGTCGAGTTCCAGGTCAACCGCATTCCCGATCAACAGCCGCTGCAGACGACGGTTCTCTTCACGGAATGTGGCGAGCTCACGCAATTTGGCTTCGATCAACTCCCATTCCGGAAGCGGATAGATGCACAAGCATGGGTCGACGGTATCAATGGTTACGATCAACTGGCCGGCGCTACGCGAATCGAGCTCGTCACGGTACCGACTCGGCATAGCGAGACGGCCCTTTGCGTCGAGATTGATTGCGTTTGCACCACGGAACACAGGCGCGATCTCCGAATATTATCTTTTTGCGCTCAAAAAACCCACTTCACGCCACTTTCCGCCACTTGCGCACACTATAGGAATGCGCCCACCACACCGTCAAGGCGACTTCTTAAGGAAAACCCTTACAGGACGGAGATTTAGGAGAGGTAATGCGGGAGTTTTGAAAAAATTCGGATTGTTCCTACGGATAATTCCGAGGATGAACAGAAAGTTCAGCGCAGAACTTAAAGTGATTTGTGAGGTTTAAGATTTTTTTGGCATTACGCGGAGGGAGAAACGGTACAAACGAGGGGAGAAAAAAGGTGGAGAGTCGATCTGTAAGCCGGGTTCTGTCGAGGACAGTCATTCCTCTACGATGGCCATCACTGGACATCTTTAGCAACCTACCCGGTTCCAGCGCGGGCCACGCCTTGGAACCCTATTTGGTCTTGCTCCGAGTGGGGTTTACCTAGCCACGAACTGTTGCCAGTCGTGCGGTGCGCTCTTACCGCACCTTTTCACCCTTACCGGCACCGAAGTGCTTAGGCGGTTATTTTCTGTGGCACTTTCCGTAGGCTCGCGCCCCCCAGGCGTTACCTGGCACTCCGCCCTATGGAGCCCGGACTTTCCTCCCCCCTTCATTGCGGAACAATGAAAGGCAGCGACTGTCCAATCGACTCTCCGCCGCCAAGGGTAATGGCAGGGCGCCTTGAGAACAAGCTTTAATAAGCCGCTCACACGTTTGTCTGACAAATCAAATAGCGTGGGTTACTCGCTTTTCTGCTTTTCCAACGCTACCTGATACAACAGGTTCTTGCGCACGCCGGTGATCTCCGCCGCCAGTGCAGCCGCACGTTTGAGCGGCATCTCTTGCAACAGCAAATCAAGCACGCGCCGCGCCTCGGCGCCAATCACGTCCTCGCCCTGCGGCTCACTCCATCCCGACACGAGCACCACGCATTCGCCGCGCTGCTGATTGCTGTCACCTTCGACAAAGGCACGCAATTCGCCCAAGGGCAGCCCTTTGAGGGTTTCGAACGTCTTGGTCAGCTCTCGACCCAGCACCGCAGGCCGCTCGGCGCCGAAAATGACTTCCATGTCCTGCAGGCATTCCAGAATCCGGTGCGGCGCCTCATAGAAAATCAGAGTACGAGGCTCCTCCTTGAGAAGCTCGAGACGCGATTTGCGCCCCACTGATTTGGCGGGCAGAAAACCTTCGAAAATGAAACGATCGGACGGGAGCCCTGCCGCCGACAGCGCTGCGATCAAGGCACAGGCGCCCGGCACCGGCACGACTTGAATACCCGCCGCCCTGGCCTGACGCACCAAGTGATAACCCGGGTCGGAGATCAGCGGCGTGCCTGCGTCGGAGATCAGCGCGACATCATCCCCGGCCAGCAGACGCGTAATGAAACGACTGCCTTCATCACGCTCATTGTGCTCATGGCATGCAGCCAGCGGGGTGGCGATGCCGAAATGCTGCATCAACCTTGATGAATGACGCGTATCCTCGGCAGCGATCAGTGCAACGTCACGAAGCACTTTCAGCGCGCGCACGCTCATGTCGTCCAGGTTGCCAATCGGCGTGGCCACCACATAAAGCGAGCCTGTAGTGGAATTCGAAGCACCCGGAGCAGTCAAAGCGCACACCTCATGTTGTGTAGAAAGCCTGCATTGTACAGCCTCTGGCCAGGACAATCGGGCGCAGCGAACAGGGATATTGAAAAATGGACGCAAAGATTCGCTCACACACGGGCACGATGCCGCGGATGGGAAACCTGCCGACCAGGGCGCGCCTGTGCGCCTCAGGACGATCCATATCGCAGCTTTGACGCCTTCAACGTCGCGCCCCGGCCAGTGCTTGGGTACAATTCCACGCTTATTTGCTCGAGTATCAGGAACATATACATGATCGCTTGCCTGCGGCTGTTCTCTGCCCTCTGCCTGGCTGCCTTGTTGGCGGCTTGCGCCGGTTCGCCCTCCTCAAGTCTTGGCGAACTGCCACGCACCACTGACGCCAGCATCGAGCAGTTGCTCGAACAAGCTTCGACGGCGAAAACGCCTGATCAGGCTGCCTTGCTGAAACTGACCGCTGCGGATCTGGCTGCACGCCAGAACAACCCAGGTCGCGCTGCCAGCATTCTTGAGCAGGTGCAGATGGATCAGCTCAAGACCGACAAGCAGATCTATGCCAATACCCTCTCGGCCGAACTCGCGCTGGGACGCAGTCAGCCAAAAGCTGCGCTGACCGCGCTGAATCATCCGAGCCTGCAGCACCTGGGTGAAATGCCGGTCGATCTGCAGACCCGCACCCATACCGTCCGCGCCCGCGCGCTGGAAGCCGATGGCCAGACACTGGCCGCCGCGAGCGAGCGCGTCTTCATGGGCCCGTTGCTGCAAGGCGACGCCCTGAGCGCTAACAACGACGCGATCTGGACGCTGGTCGCAGCCTTGCCGCCCGAGCAATTGCAAAGCACCGCCAATGACGACATGGGCGGCTGGCTGAGCCTGGCCCGCGCGGTCAAGGGCGCAGGCACGCTGGAACAGCAGCAGGCCGCCATCGATAACTGGAAAGCACAGAACCCGCAGCATCCGGCCGCGCGCCAGCTGCCGTCAGCCCTGGCTCAGTTGCGCGAGCTGAAAAGCCAGCCACTGACCAAGATTGCCTTGCTGCTTCCGCAGGACGGTCCGCTCGCTTCGGTCTCGCGCGCGTTGCGTGATGGCTTCATGGCGGCTCATTATCAGGCCCAGCAAGCTGGCCAGACGCCGCCCGCCATCGAGGTGTTCGACAGCTCCCGCGTCACGTCCATGGATGCCTTTTATGCACAGGCCAAAGCGGCAGGCGTCCAGTTGGTAGTGGGTCCGCTGGAGAAACCACTGGTCAAACAGCTGAGCACTCATCAGCAACTGCCGATCACGACCCTCGCGTTGAACTACAGCGACACCACCGCGCAGGGGCCTGCCGAGCTGTTCCAGTTTGGTCTGGCGGCCGAAGACGAAGCGCGGGAAGTTGCACGCCGCGCCTGGGCCGATGGTAAACGCAGCGCTGTCGCCATGGTGCCGAAAGGCGAATGGGGCGATCGCGTACTCGAGGCGTTCCGCCAGAGCTGGCAGGCCAACGGCGGCACGCTGCTGGGTGTGGAGCGCATCGATCAGCCGGTGGCGCTGGCCCAGCAAGTCGCCGATCTGTTCCAGTTGCGCAACAGCGAAGGCCGCGCTCAGCGACTGCAGAGCACAACGGGCGCGCAGATGGCCGCTCAGCCGAGTCGCCGCCAGGACGTGGACTTCATGTTCCTCGCCGCAACGCCGCAACAGGCTCAGCAGATCAAGCCAACCATGGTCTTCCAGTACGCGGGCGACGTGCCGGTCTACGCGACTTCGCACTTGTTCACCAACAGCGGCGACCAGGCGATGTACAACGACCTGGCTGGCGTGCGCTTCTGCGAAACGCCTTGGCTGCTCAATGCTGCCGACCCGCTGCGCCAGCAAGTCACCACGCAGTGGCCTCAGGCCGGCGGCAGCCTGGGTCGCCTGTACGCCATGGGCATCGACGCCTATCGTCTGGCACCACGCCTGACCCAACTGAAAACACTGCCCGACACCCGCATCGACGGCCTCTCCGGCAGTCTGGCGATCGGCCAGGGCCAGCGCATCGAACGTCAACTGCCATGGGCCGAATTTGTCGATGGCAAGGTTCAGCGTCTGCCGGACACCGCTCCTTGACCCTTGGCAACACCCGACAGACCGCAGGGCGCGAGGCCGAAGCCTACGCCCTGCGGCACCTCCAGCAGCAGGGTTTGCGGCTGATTACACAGAATTGGTTGTGCAAGCGCGGCGAGCTTGATCTGGTCATGCTCGACGGCGATACAGTAGTATTCGTCGAAGTTCGCTATCGTCGCCATGCAGGTTGGGGTGGTGCGCTGGAAAGCGTGGATTTTCGCAAGCAGGAAAAGCTCACCCTGGCCGCCCAGTCGTTTCTGCAAAGCGAGTCGAAATGGGCCGATTCACCCTGCCGTTTCGATGTCGTGGCGATCAATGGCGATCCGGGAACAGCACCCGCACTGAACTGGCTGAAGAATGCCTTCGACAGCTGAAAGGCCCACGCCAGAGCGGCAATGCTTCCGTTCATAGCCAGGCGGGCCGATGATTCCATACCGTTTTTTTTGCTCTTTGCTTTGCGGGCTGCACAGTTTTGTGCCGGGAAGCCGATGACACACTTCAAACGTCACCCGACCCGCTGCCCCTATTAAGGTTTACATAGATGGACATGCAATCCCGAATTCGCCAGCTTTTTCAGGCCAGCATCGATACCAAGCAGCAGGCGATGGACGTTCTTGCACCTTACGTCGAGCAAGCCAGCCAGGTGATGGTCAACGCGCTGCTCAACGAAGGCAAAATGCTCGCTTGCGGCAATGGCGGATCCGCCGGCGACGCGCAGCACTTTTCGTCGGAGTTGCTCAATCGATTCGAGCGCGAACGTCCAAGCCTGCCGGCCATTGCGCTGACAACCGACACGTCGACGATCACCTCGATCGCCAACGATTACAGTTACAACGAAGTCTTTTCCAAACAGATCCGCGCGCTGGGTCAACCTGGCGACGTGCTGCTGGCGATCTCCACCAGCGGCAATTCGGCGAACATCATCCAGGCCATCCAGGCCGCACATGATCGTGAAATGATTGTCGTAGCCCTGACCGGTCGCGACGGCGGCGATGTAGCCTCACTGCTGCTGCCTGAAGACGTCGAAATCCGCGTCCCGGCCAAGGTCACCGCTCGTATTCAGGAAGTCCACCTGCTGGCGATCCATTGCCTTTGCGATTTGATCGACAGCCAATTGTTCGGGAGTGAAGAATGATATCCAAACGCCTCTGCCTGCTGGGTCTGACGCTCTGCCTGGGCGTCAGCGGATGCAGCTCTGTGGTCAACGCCAGCCGTGAAGCGCCCATCGATGATGACCGTGGCACTCGCACCTTGGGCAGCAAGATCGACGACTCGCTGATCGAGACCAAAGTGTCGGTGAACATCGCCAAGGCCAGCCCTGATCTGGACAACAACTCGCACATCGTCGTCACCAGCTTCAACGGTGTGGTCCTGCTGGCCGGTCAGACGCCTCGGGCCGACCTCAAGCAGCTGGCCGAGCAGACCGCCAGCCAGGTGCAGAAGGTCAAGAAAGTCGACAACGAGCTGCAGGTCATCGCGCCCTCCTCGCTGCTGGCCCGCAGCAACGATGCCTGGCTGACCAGCAAGATCAAAACCGAGATGCTGACTGACAGCGCGATCCCGGGTTCGCGAATCAAAGTGGTGACCGAGAACGGCATCGTTTACCTGCTGGGCCTGCTTACTCAGGCTGAAGCCAACCGCGCGACCAATCTGGTGCAAGGCGTGGCCGGCGTGCAGAAGATCGTGAAGCTGTTCGAGTACATCGACTGATTCACACCCCTGTGGGAGTAAGCTTGCTCGCGATCGCGGTGTGAGATTCAGCGAACGGTCACTGACTCAACGCCACCGCGAGCAAGCGCGCTCCTGCCGCTTCAATCGATACGCAATAAAAAAGGCGATCCCTCGGGATCGCCTTTTTTCGTTGCAGCGCAGTCGTTATTTGACCACTTTCAGACTCGGCCGACCGGTCGGACGTGGTGGCTCGTCGTCCGGCGGCGGCATGTCGTCATCGACATCCAGATCTTCGTCGTCATCCACGGCAGGTTCGAGATCGAACACCATGCCCTGGCCATTCTCGCGTGCGTAAATCCCCATGACGGCCGAGACAGGGACGTACAGGCTGTGGGGAACACCGCCGAAGCGGCCTTCGAAACTCACTGCGTCGTTGTCCATGTGCAAATGGCGTACGGCGCTTGGCGAAATGTTCAGAACGATCTGGCCATCATTGGCGAAGCCTTGAGGGACTTGTACCGCCGGGTATTCGGCGTTGACCAGAATGTGCGGCGTGCAATCGTTATCTACGATCCACTCATAAAGAGCGCGGATCAGATAGGGGCGACTGGAGTTCATCAAACGGCTCCTTAGGCCTTAGCGCATGTCACGTTCGGCAGCAGACAGACTTGCCTGGAAGGCCTCACGCGCAAACTGGCGCTCCATATAATCAAGCAGCGGCTTGGCAGGCCGCGGCAATTCGATACCCAGAATCGGCAGGCGCCAGAGTATGGGCAATAGACAGCAGTCGACCAGACTTTGCTCGTCACTGAGGAAAAAAGGCTTCTCAGCAAACAGCGGCGAAACGCCGGTCAGACTTTCACGCAGTTCCTTGCGCGACTGGGCCCGGACAGCTTCTTTGCTGCGCGGATCCAGAATCACATCCACCAGCGCGCACCAGTCACGCTGAATCCTGTGGATCAGCAAACGGCTATTGGCACGCGCGACCGGATAAACCGGGAGCAGAGGCGGATGCGGATAACGCTCATCCAGGTATTCCATCACCACCGTCGACTCGTACAACGCCAGGTCACGATCAACCAGGGTCGGCACGCTGCCGTACGGATTCACCTCGATCAGTTTGGCCGGATGACGACCCTCTACAACATCAATGATCTCGGCGCTGACACCTTTCTCGGCGAGCACGATGCGCACGCGATGGGAATAGTGGTCGGCGGGGTCGGAGTAACAGGCCAACCGGTTGGTCACGCCCATGGCGATCCTCCTCGCTTGTTTAATATTCAAAAGCAGAAAAAACGAACGCGCCCCGAAGGCGCCTCCGGCAACATCCACAGTGGCAGGTGTCCGTCGCGGGCGACAAGATAGCTCATTTACTCGAAGTAAATTCTGCAATCTTTCGCCCGCCACTATACCTGCTCTGCGTGCATTACCCGAACGAGGCTCTGCGGAGCGCGTTCTGCGTCAGCGATACCCATCTTCGATCAGTGCACGTCCTTCCAGTATTCGCGCTTGAGCAGGTACGCAAATATGAACAGGACCGCCAGATAGAGCAGCACATAAGTGCCGATTCTTTGATGTTGCAACTTCACCGGGTTCGCCGAGTAGGCAAGGAACGTCACCAGATTCTTGATCTTCTGATCGAACTGCTCTTCGGTCAGGGTGCCCGTCTTCGGCAAGACGGTGAGCTGATCACACGCCTCGTGGGTCAGCGGCGAGCCGGTCAGCGGGTCATACTGCTTCTTGCCGTCCTCGACCAGTTGCACTTGCTTGCAGCCAATCACCTGACGGCCCTGCAACCCCTCAAGCACATTAGGCATGCCGACATTGGGAAACACTTTGTTGTTGACGCCCCAAGGCCGCGCGGGATCTTCGTAGAACGAGCGCAGATACCCGTAAAGCCAGTCGGTGCCGCGCACGCGTGCCACCAGGGTCAGATCCGGCGGCGCAGCGCCAAACCACACTTTGGCGTCCGCAGGCTGCATGCCGGAACTCATGTGATCGCCGATCTTGGCGCCGGTGAAGACCAGTTTTTCCAGCATCAGCTCGTGAGGAATGCCCAAGTCGTCGGCCACTCGCTCGTACCGCTGAAATTTGGCGCCGTGACAGCCCATGCAATAGTTGACGAACGTCCGGGCGCCGTCCTGCATCGCGACATTGTCGGCGACATCGATATCGACGCTTTCCAACTCCGGGCCGCCGTGTTCGTCGGCCAAAGACAGGACAGGGAGTGCAGCCAGCAACAAAACAGCCAGTAGCTTTTTCATCAGCCAGTCACCCTTTCCGGAACCGGTTTCGTCTTCTCCATGCGCGTGTAGAACGGCATCAGGATGAAGTAGGCGAAGTACACGAACGTACACACCTGCGACAGCAACGCACGCCCCGGGCTGGGCGGCAGCACACCCAGAATCCCGAGAATCACGAAGGCCACACAAAACAGCAGCAACCAGATCCGGCTCAGCCATCCCTTGTATCGCATGGATTTCACCGGGCTGCGATCCAGCCACGGCAAGACGAACAGTACAGCGATGGCGGCGCCCATCGCCATGACACCCAGAAGCTTGTCGGG
This sequence comes from Pseudomonas sp. efr-133-TYG-103a, assembly GCF_030209235.1. NCBI lineage: Bacteria > Pseudomonadati > Pseudomonadota > Gammaproteobacteria > Pseudomonadales > Pseudomonadaceae > Pseudomonas > Pseudomonas sp. efr-133-TYG-103a. Next base: position 83,367 of record NZ_JARVSK010000006.1, on the reverse strand, counting down.
GATCGCTCGCAAGATCGCGTAGAACGGCGTGAAGTACCAGACAGGCGCAATGTGTTCCGGCGTCTTGAAGGCGTTCGCCTGCTCGAAGTTAGGCTTCTCGAGGAAGTAGCCACCCATCTCGGGAAAGAAGAATACGACTGAGCAAAAAATGAACAGGAACACCACCACACCGACGATATCCTTCACGGTGTAGTACGGATGGAACGCGATGCCGTCCAGGGGCTTGCCGTTTTCGTCCTTGTATTTCTTGATGTCCACGCCGTCCGGATTGTTGGAGCCGACCTCGTGCAGCGCCAGCACGTGCAGCACGACAAGCCCCAGGATGACAATGGGCAGTGCAACGACGTGAAGCGCAAAGAAACGGTTGAGCGTGATGCCCGAGATCAGATAATCGCCGCGAATCCATTGGGTCAGGTCGTTGCCAATGACCGGAATCGCGCCGAACAGCGAAATGATCACCTGTGCGCCCCAGTACGACATCTGGCCCCACGGCAACAGGTAGCCCATGAAGGCCTCAGCCATCAGCGCCAGATAGATGAGCATGCCGAAGATCCAGACCAACTCCCGCGGCTTCTGATACGACCCGTAAAGCAACCCGCGGAACATGTGCAGGTAGACGACGATAAAGAACGCCGACGCGCCTGTGGAGTGCAACAGGCGCAAAATGGAGCCGTATTCGACGTCGCGCATGATGTACTCGACGGACGCAAACGCTTCCTCCGCCGACGGGGTATAGCTCATCGTCAACCAGACCCCGGTGACGATCTGATTCACCAGCACCAGCAGCGCCAGCGAGCCGAAAAAGTAGAAGAAGTTGAAATTCTTCGGGGCGTAATACTTGCTGAGATGGTCTTCCCACATGGAGGTCGCGGGGAAGCGCGCATCGATCCAGTCCATGAACTTGCTCATTACGCTTTCTCCTGATCGACACCAATGACGATGATTGAGTCCGACTCGTAGGAATGCGGCGGCACTGGCAGATTCAGGGGTGCAGGTTGCGCCTTGTAGACGCGCCCGGCCAGGTCGTAATGGGAGCCGTGACAAGGACAGAAATAACCACCTACCCAGTCCTTGCCCAAATCGGCCGGAGCGACTTCAGGGCGAAAGGTGGGCGAGCATCCCAAGTGAGTGCAGATGCCGATCAATAACAGCATTTCGGGCTTGATCGACCGGACGACAGGGTCGACGTAAGCAGGCTGAGTGGAGTTCTTGGATTCGGGATCGGAAAGCTGGCCGGCAATCTTGCCCAGATTGGAGAGGATTTCCGGCGTGCGGTGCACGATGAAGACCGGCTGCCCGCGCCACTCGGCAATCATCTGCTGGCCGGGCTCTATCTTGCTGATGTTGACCTTCACGGGAGCGCCTGCGGCTTTGGCTTTGGCGCTGGGAAACCATGACCCCACGAACGGGACCGCAGCTCCAACCGCTCCTGCTGCGCCTACCACAGAAGTGGCTGCGACAAGGAAGCGACGCCGGCCTGCATTCACGCCGTCATTGCTCATTGCGTCCTCTCCCATCAGCTTTTCGAAAACCCGCTTGGCCGGGTTTCTTTTGGAATTATTGTTCTAGCTGTCAAAAAAACCCGCCGAATGGTAAGTAAAAAGCCCTCCTGGCTGCAAGGGAGTTACCGTTTGGCTAAATCAGGGAGCCTTGTAGATCGCGGCGTCCACGGATGAGTCGTGTTGTCACAGACAATAATAGACGCCCATAAAAAAACGCCCAGTTCCAAGCGGAAACTGAGCGTTCTTTTTGAACGAAAAGCGAATTAACGCTTCGAGTACTGCGGACGCTTACGCGCTTTACGCAGACCGACTTTCTTACGTTCAACTTCGCGAGCGTCGCGAGTGACGTAGCCTGCTTTGCGCAGAGCGCTACGCAGAGTTTCGTCGTATTGCATCAGAGCGCGGGTGATACCGTGGCGGATTGCGCCAGCTTGACCACTCACACCACCGCCGATGACAGTGACGTAGATGTCGAATTTTTCGACAGTCTCGGTCAGTTCCAGCGGCTGGCGAACTACCATGCGGGCAGTTTCACGGCCGAAGAACGTGTCCAGGGAACGGTTGTTGATAGAGATGTTACCGGTGCCCGGACGCAGGAAAACGCGTGCGGTTGCGGTCTTGCGACGGCCAGTGCCGTAATTTTGAGTCGCCGACATAATGAACTATTCCGTTAAAACTTCAGTTCTTGGGGCTGCTGAGCAGTATGAGGGTGTGCAGCGCCCGCATAGACTTTCAGCTTACGATACATGTCGCGACCCAGCGGGTTCTTAGGCAGCATGCCTTTGACCGCGGTCTCGATCACGCGCTCAGGAGCTTTGGCGATCAGCTTTTCAAAGTTGATCGACTTGATCCCGCCCGGGAAACCGGAGTGAGAGTAGTAGATCTTGTCGGAGGTCTTGGCACCGGTGACACGGATTTGCTCAGCGTTGATCACGACGATGTAGTCGCCAGTGTCGACGTGCGGAGTGTATTCCGGCTTGTGCTTGCCACGCAGACGGCTCGCGATTTCGGTGGCCAAACGACCCAGGGTCTGGCCAGCAGCGTCGACGACGAACCAGTCGCGCTTTACTGTTTCCGGTTTAGCGGTAAAAGTTTTCATTCTTTATAGCCTCAAAGGCCGCCCTGAAAAATAGACGGCGGAGCATACTCATTAGTACGGTCTTTGACAAGTCAAAGGCCGCCGGGCACGAACGCTATAGGGGGCTCGGGTCAGCGCGTTCGATCGCAGCGGTGTCTTGTGGCGCGGGGCATCACTCCCACGACAAAGAGACGCGGAATTATGCAGATTGCGAAAAAAATTTCAACCTGCTTTTATGGCTCTTTTCAAAAGGAGAGCCAGATGGACTATCGCAAACTGGGTAGAACCGACCTCAACGTCAGCGCAATCTGCCTGGGTACCATGACCTGGGGCGAGCAGAACAGCGAGTCCGAGGCCTTCGCCCAGATCGAACGCGCCAAGGCGGCGGGGATCAATTTCATGGATACGGCCGAGATGTATCCGGTCCCGCCGAAAAAAGAAACCTACGCCAGCACCGAGACCATTATCGGCAACTGGTTCAAGAAATCGGGCGATCGCGCCGACTGGATCCTCGCCAGCAAGATCGCCGGACCGGGCAACGGCATCGACTATGTGCGTGACGGTCATCTGAAATTCAACCGCGACCACATCGTCGCCGCGGTCGACGCCAGCCTCAAGCGCCTGCAGACCGACTACATCGATCTCTATCAATTGCACTGGCCGGAACGCAGCACCAACTTCTTCGGCAAGCTGGGCTATACCCACAGCGACGAACACTTCACACCGTTGCTCGAAGTGCTCGAAGCGCTGGATGAACAGGTCAAGGCAGGCAAAATCCGTCACGCGGGGCTGTCCAACGAAACGCCGTGGGGCGCCATGACCTTTCTGGCCGAATCCCGCGCCCACAACCTGACCCGGCCGGTGTCGATTCAGAACCCTTACAACCTGCTCAACCGCAGCTTCGAAGTCGGTCTGGCCGAAGTCGCCATTCGCGAACAATGCGGCCTGCTGGCCTACTCGCCGATGGCGTTCGGCATGCTGTCCGGCAAGTACGAAAACGGCGCGCGTCCGGCCAAAGGTCGTCTGAGCCTGTACAGCCGCTTCACGCGTTATTTCAACCCACAGTCGGAAGCAGCGTGCGCTCGCTACGTGGCACTGGCGCGCGAGCACGGCCTTGATCCGGCGCAAATGGCGCTGGCGTTCGTCACGGGCCGTTCGTTCGTGACCAGCAACATCATCGGTGCCACCACGCTCGAACAGCTGGAGAGCAACCTGGCCAGCGCCGAGCTGGTGTTGTCTGAGGAAGTGCTGGCGGGGATCGAAGCGATTCACAAGGATCAGCCCAACCCTGCGCCGTGAATCGATACATCGGCTTGTCCTGATTTAACGGGTCAGCCAGCACGTGTGAGAGTGAACTTGCTCACGAAGGCATTGTGTCAGTCACCATTGCTGTGACAGAACCGCCGCTTTCGTGAGCAAGCTCACTCCCACAGTGTTTATGCCCTCTCCCTACAGCGAGCGCGCAATGATCTCCTTCATGATTTCGTTGGTTCCCGCGTAAATCCTCTGCACCCGCGCGTCTGCCCAGGCACGTGCGATCGGGTACTCCCACATGAAGCCGTAGCCGCCGTGCAACTGCACGCACTCATCGAGCACCTTGCATTGCAGGTCGGTTGACCAATACTTGGCCATCGCGGCAGTGGGCACATCCAGCTTGCCCTCCAGATGCAGCTCCAGACACCGGTCGATGAACGTGCGGCCGATCTGCACTTCAGTGGCAATCTCGGCCAGCTTGAAGCGCGTGTTCTGGAAATCCGCGATCGCCTGACCGAACGCCTTGCGTTCACGGGTGTACTCCAGCGTCCACTGCAGCGCGGCTTCAGCCGACGCAATGGCGCCGATGGCGACCGTGAGGCGCTCCTGCGGCAGCTCCTGCATCAAATACGCGAAGCCCATTCCCGCCTGGCCCAGCAGATTGTCCTTAGGGATTCGCACGTCCTGGAAGAACAATTCCGACGTGTCCTGCGCCTTCATGCCCACCTTCTCCAGACGCTTGCCCTTCTCGAACCCTGGCGTGCCCGCTTCCACAAGGAACAGGCTGGTGCCCTTCGCGCCGGCCTTTGGATCGGTTTTCGCCACCACGATCACAAGGTCCGCCAGAAAGCCGTTGGTGATGAAGGTCTTGGAGCCGTTGATGACGTACTCGTCACCGTCGAGCACCGCAGTCGTCTTGACGCCTTGCAGATCAGACCCGGCGCCAGGTTCGGTCATGGCAATGGCGGTGACGAGTTCGCCCGAGACCATTTTCGGCAGGTATTTCTGCTTAAGCGCCTCGCTGCCGTAATGCAGGATGTAGGGCGCCACGATGTCCGAGTGCAGGGAAAATCCGATGCCGGTCAGGCCCAGCCGGTAGATTTCTTCGATGACGACGGTGGTGTAGAGGAAGTCCGCAGCCATGCCGCCGTACTCCTCCGGCAGGTGCGAACACAACATGCCTTGCTCGCCTGCGCGGTTCCAGAGCGTGCGGTCGATGTGGCCCTGTTTCTCCCACTGCGCGTGCCAGGGCGCGGCTTCCTGCTCGAGAAACTTGCGGACGCTGTCGCGGAAGAGCTCGTGTTCGGCACTGAAGAGTGTTCTTGGAAGCATGGGACACCTTGGGCTGGCGGGATTGTCGGACAGAGTTGGAGCATGAGCGTATGCCGAGCGGATTGACGACGACACTGGACACATCCGACAAAAAATAAGACGATCACGCCGTTGCATGACCACTTTCCCATATAAGAACAACAGATTATGTCTACTCAACCCACCGTGCCGTTGCGGCGCGTCAGTATCCTTGCGATCGACGGAATTTTTGCCTCTACCCTCACCCAGGCAAAGGACTTCTTCCACCTGGCCAGCCTGCGTTATGGCAAGCAATTGGGCCAGGGCCTCAACCCCGCTTTCGAAACGCGTCTGGTCAGCCCGGACGGTCAATCGGTGCGCAGTTTCAGTGAGGTCGTGCTGCCAGTCGACGGCGTGCTCGATGACAGCGACATCATCATCCTTCCCGCTTTCGTCGACAATTTCGACACACTGCGTGAGCGTTATCCGCAGATCCTGCCCTGGCTGCGCGAGCAACATGCTCGGGGAGCCGTTCTCTGCGGCGAAGCCAGCGGCGTGTTCTGGCTGGCCGAAGCCGGGCTGCTCGACGGCAAGGAAGCCACCACGTACTGGCGCTTCTTCAATGAATTTGCCGAGCGATTCCCCAAGGTGCTGCTCAACCAGGAGAAACACCTGACCGATGCCGACAACCTGTACTGCGCAGGCGGCACGATCTCAGCCTGCGACCTTTATATCTATCTGATCGAACGCTTCTGCGGCCCTAACGTGGCGCAGACCGTCGCGCGCGACATCTTGTATGAAGTGCAGCGCAGCTATGCGCCGGGTCGCATGGGTTTTGGGGGACAGAAGCTGCATCAGGACGTGATCATCCTTCAGATTCAGCATTGGCTCGAAGAGCATTTCGCCGACAAATTCCGCTTCGAGGACGTCGCTCGGGAACACGGCATGAGCATTCGCAACTTCATGCGCAGGTTCCAGACCGCAACCGGCGACAAGCCATTGCACTATTTGCAGCGCCTGCGCATCGAAACCGCCAAGGGACTGCTGTCAGGTTCGCGCAAAAGCATCAAGACCATCAGCTATGAAGTCGGCTACGACGATGCGAGCTTCTTCGCGCGCCTGTTCCGACAACACACTGATCTGTCGCCGAACCAGTACCGCCAGCAGTTTCAGCAGGCAGCCTGAAAAAACCAGACTGTAGGTGCGCGCTTGCCCGCGGTAGCGTTGTGTCAGACGACCTTGTTCTGACCGACCCATCGCCAGCGCGGGCAAGCGCGCTCCTACGATTCGCAGCTTGCGGCTGCTACTAGGGTTTGTGCGCGCGGGACAGGAACTCGTGGGACTGCATTTCCAGCAGACGACTCAACGTACGCTGAAACTCGAAGTTCAGGCGACCGCCGGTGTACAGGTCTTTCAACTCGACTTCCGCAGAAATGATCAGCTTGACGTTGCGATCGTAGAACTCGTCGACCATGTTGATGAAGCGCCGGGCGATGTCGTCGGTGGTCACACTCATCTGCTCTACACCGCTGAGCAGCACGGCATGGAAGATTTTTCCGAGCTCAATGTAATCGTTCTGGCTGCGAGGACCGTCGCACAGCTCGCGGAAATCGAACCAGGCGACGTCGTCACACGTGCGCAGCGCCTTGATCTGGCGATTCTCGATGATCAATACGTCATTCTCGATCGCCTTCGTGCATTCAGGCGTCAACGCCCGGAAGCTCTTGCGCATGCTCTCTTGCGCCGCCTCGTTGAGCGGGAAGTGGAACAGTTCGGCCTGCTCCAGGTGACGCAGGCGATAATCCACGCCGCTGTCGACGTTGACGATGTCGGTGTTCTGCTTGATCAGCGCGATGGCAGGCAGGAAGCGCGCACGTTGCAGGCCGTCCTTGTAGAGCCCGTCAGGCACGATGTTGGAGGTCGCTACGAGGGTCACGCCGTTTTTGAACAGTTCTTCCATCAGCGTGCCGAGGATCATGGCGTCGGTGATGTCAGACACGAAGAACTCATCGAAACAGATCACGCGGGCTTCTTCGGAGAAGCGCTTGGCGATCAGGGTCAGCGGGTTCTTTTCGCCCTTCAGGTTTTTCATTTCTTCGTGCACACGCTTCATGAAGCGGTGAAAGTGCGTGCGCATCTTGTCCTGAAACGGCAGCGCCTCGAAGAAGGTGTCGACCAGATAGGTCTTGCCGCGCCCCACGCCGCCCCAGAAATACAGGCCCTTGACCGCCACGGCTTCCTTTTTGCCGAACAGCTTGCCGAACAGGCCAGGCTTGTTCTCATGGGCAGCGATCAGGTCGTCGTACAGGCGCTGCAGATGACGCACCGCATTTTCCTGCGCGGCGTCGTGAAAGAACTCGGGGCGTTTAAGGTCGTTCTGATAGCTTTCTAGGGGGGTCATATTCGTTAGCTGAGCAGCAAAAACGGGCCGCCACTGTAGCGATGGCCCGTTGGAATGGCAATTAATCCTGTTGTGGCGCCAAGGCCAGCTTCAGGCTCTCTATTGCGGCGTCGCGCGCGGCGGCATCGGCGAAGCTCGGGCTGTCGGCGACGCAGTCACCCCCAAGCCATACGCTGAAGGCAGCACCCTCACTGCGGATGTCCAGATCGCCACCTTGCTGCAGCTGTCTGGTCACCGCACCGGCGGCCTTGCCGTCAGCGAAGTTGCGCGAGAGCAGCAGTTGCTCGCCATCGGCCGCCAGCAAGCGGAAGCGGAAGCTGCCGTCGTCTTCACGAAAGCTGACGAACCGCGCGCCTTTACTGGCTTTTTTCTTGCTGGTCGCGACGGCTTGCGGCGCTGCACGGAAAGAACGCAGGCCAACCGCCTCACGCAGCTCGCCCAGAAACGGCGTTGCGATGCGGCGGGCCTTGGCCGCGCCCGCCTGGAGAATATCTTCCAGATCAGCCGGGCGTTCAATCAGACGATGGTAGTTCTCGCGCGCTTCACTCAGCTCGCTGTCGAGCAACTGGAACAGACGCTGCTTGGCGTCGCCCCAGCCCAGCCCCTGCAGCAGATCGGCACGGAATTGATCGCTCTGCTCGCCGGTGGCGAACGCCTGATACAGGGTGAACAAATGCGAGTTGTCCGGATCCTTGGCCTCGCCCGGCAAGCGGGAGTCGGTGACGATGCGCGAGATCGCGTCCTTCATCTCCTTCGCGCTGCTGAACAGTGGAATGGTGTTGTCGTAGCTCTTCGACATCTTCCGGCCGTCCAGGCCGGGCAAGGTCGCCACGCTCTCTTCGATCAGCGCCTCGGGCATCACGAAAAATTCTTTGCCATTGCCGAACAGGTGATTGAAGCGCTGGCCAATGTCACGGGCCATTTCCACGTGCTGAATCTGATCTCGACCCACTGGGACCTGATGCGCGTTGAACATCAGAATGTCAGCGGCCATCAGCACCGGATAGCTGAACAGGCCCATGCTGACGCCGGCATCCGGGTCTTCGCCGGCCTCGACATTCTTGTCCACAGACGCCTTGTAGGCGTGGGCCCGATTGAGCAGCCCTTTGGCGGCAACGCAAGTCAGCAGCCAGGTCAGTTCTGGGATTTCCGGGATGTCGGACTGGCGGTAAAAGGTCACGCGCTCGACGTCCAGACCGGCTGCCAGCCACGTTGCGGCGATTTCCAGACGCGAGCGCTGAATGCGCAGCGGGTCATCGCACTTGATCAACGCATGGTAGTCGGCCAGGAAATAAAACGAATCGGCATTGCTCTGGCGGCTGGCGACGATGGCCGGGCGAATGGCGCCCGCATAATTGCCCAGGTGTGGCGTACCGGTGGTGGTGATACCGGTCAGGATACGAGTGGTCATGGCTAGTCGCTTATTCTGTGTACTGCGATCAATTCGAAAGGCGCGGCAGGACCAGATCCTTGAGGTCGGTCAGCTTGCCGTGGAAAAAGTGTCCGCATTCTGCCACTTTCAGCAGCTCATGGGGGCGCTGAAGCGCGTCAGACCATGCGTACACCAGTTGTGGGTCAACGACTTCGTCGGTTTCCGGCTGGATCAGGGTCAACGGGCCTTTCTGCGGCAGTGCCGCGGGATCAGCGATACGCATGACCGCGGGCGCGACCATGAACAGGTGATTCAGTATTTCGCCCTTCGCCTCGAGCCGGCCGCCGAGTGTCGCGGCGACGAATCCGCCGAAGGAAAAACCGAACAGGGTGATCGGAAGATCAGGGTGTTTTTCCCGCAGCCACGTCGCTGCCGCTTCGGCATCGTCGACCTCGCCCTGGCCCATGTCCGAGCTGCCGGCGCTGGTGCCGACGCCACGGTAGTTGAAACGCAGGGTAATGAAACCCGCATCGCGCGCCGTACGCTGCAAAGTGGAGATCACTTTATTGAGCATCGTGCCGCCCTGAACCGGGTTAGGATGGCAGATCAGCGCCAGGCCTTTGGCCCCTTCCAGGTCAAGGTACAAGGCTTCGAGTTGGCCCACCGGGCCGTCGATGAATACAGGGGTTTCACGCATGAGCAAGAATGAACTCCGTGACCTTCAAATGGGTCGACTCGTCTAGCTGATTGTCTGTGGCTGGCATGTTGGCGACGCGTCGCCGCTATACAGCGCAGGTTCGAGCCGTTAACGTAAAGCAAAGCCGTTTATAGAGGAAGGACTCGTGGATTACTCGCTCTTAGTTTGGTTGCTGCCGACTATCGCCCTGATCGTTGGTGTCGCCATCGGTTTCTTCGTGGCGCGTGCGCTGCCCCATGCCGCGCCTAACAGCACTCAGCGCCAGCTGGATGACGTTCAGGAGCGTTTCGACAGATATCAGAACGAGGTGGTCACTCACTTCAACAGCACGGCTAATCTGGTGCAAAAGCTGTCCCAGAGCTACCAGGATGTCCAGGAACACCTCGCCGAAGGCGCCGACCGTCTGGCGACCGACGACCTGACTCGCCAACGCCTGCTGGCCGCTTTGCACCCGGATGCGCTGCAGGCCCCGCGCGACCGCCTGACGCCACCCCGCACGGCCGCCGAGCCGCCACGTGATTACGCGCCCAAGGCGCCAAACACGCCAGGCATGCTGGATGAGCACTACGGCTTGAAGAAGTAATCGCAGACACCCGAAACAGCCCGCCCCTGATCCACTCAGCGGTGGGCTTTTTTATGGCCAGCTGTGTGAGGGAGCCAGTTCACCGGGTTGCTACAGCAGCTGATCGACCTTGCAGGAGTGAGCCAAGTGTCTCTAATGCCCCTTTGATCTGCGGCGTAACACCCAACGCCTTCCCGGCTAAAGCCGGTCCTACAAAAAGCTTGCGGCGTCTGCAGGACCGGCTTCGGTCGGGGAGAGGCCGGAGCATGAAGCCGGTCCTGCGAAAAGCTTGCCGCATCTGTAGGACTGGCTTTAGCCAGGAAGAGGCCGGTGCAGTCGGTGGAGAGGTAGCGTCCGGAATTCAGTCTTCGCGAGCCAGCTCACGCCTACAGTGCGATATTCGCGGGCCGTCACATATCCGGGAAAAACAAAAAACCCGCCATCGCTGGCAGGTTTCCTGTTTTGCAGCCTGTGACTCAGATCGCGCCGCGTGTGCGCAGCAGATCGAGCACTTGCTTGACGCTGTCTTCGACGTTCAGCGACTGAGTGTCGATCACAAGATCAGCGTCCAGCGGCACGTCGTACGGGAAGGACTCGCCCGGGATGTTGTCCTTGTCCGCAGCGTAGAGGCCTTGAGGATCGCGTTCACGGCAGACCTGCGGCGAGGCCTGGACGTAAACGGTGATCAGACGATCGCTGCCGATCAGGCTCTTCGCGTTCTCACGACCCGCTGCATCGGGAGCGACGAATGCCGCCAGTGTCAGCAGACCCGCTTCGTTGAACTGACGTGCGACATGAGCGGCACGACGCCAGTTCTCGGTACGACCGGCACGATCCTGCGGCAAGCCCTTGTTCAGGTCATGGCGCAGATTCTGGCCATCCAGGACGAACACCGCGCGGCCCATGTCGAACAGCTTGCGCTCCACGGCATACGCCAGTGTGCTCTTGCCCGCGCCCGACAGGCCGCTGAACAGAACGGTGGCCGGTTTCTGACCGAAACGCTGCGCACGTTCCTCGACCGAGACGTGAGCCAGTGCGCCGTGGTGCTGACCTGCGCCTGTCACAGTCGGTTTGGCGATGATCATGCCCGCCGCCACGGTGCCGTTGGTCAAACGGTCAATGACGATGAATGCGCCGGTGGTGCGGTTGCTGTCGTAGCCATCCAGCGCGATCGGAGCGTCAAGGCTGATTTTCACCCGGCCGATTTCGTTGAGTTGCAACGAGCTGGCCGGGCCCTCTTCCAGCGTGTTGACGTCAACGCGGTGGGTGATGCTGGCGATCGAACCTGGCACGTAGGAAGTCGCGCGCTTGATGTCGTACTTCTTGCCCGGGAGCATCGGCTCCTCGGCCATCCACACCAGCATCGCGTCGAACGCGTCAGCCACTTGCGGGACGTTGTCGGCATGCACCAACAGGTCGCCACGGGAGATGTCGATTTCGTCTTCCATGGTCAGCGTAACCGCCTGACCGGGACCTGCGTGCTCCAGCTCGCCTTCGAACGTGACGATGGATTTCACGCGGCTGCTCTTGCCCGAGGGCAGCACGACCACTTCGTCGCCCTTGTGAACCACGCCACTGGCCAGCGTGCCGGCAAAGCCACGGAAGTTCAGGTTGGGGCGGTTCACGTACTGCACCGGGAAGCGCAGATCGGAGAAATTGCGGTCGTTGGCGATCTCGACGGTCTCGAGAATTTCCATCAGCGACTTGCCGGTGTACCAAGGCGAACGCTCGCTCGTGTTCACCACGTTATCGCCCTTGAGCGCCGACATCGGCACGAATTCCATGGTGGTCGGCTTGAGCGAGATACGCTCGGCGAACTTCAGGTAATCGGCCTTGATCTGCTCGAAGATGTTCTCGTCGAAACCATTGAGATCCATCTTGTTGATGGCGACCACGATGTGCTTGATGCCCAGCAACGAGGCGATGTAGCTGTGGCGACGGGTCTGGGTCTGCACGCCATAACGGGCGTCGACCAGGATGATCGCCAGGTCGCAGGTCGATGCACCGGTGGCCATGTTGCGGGTGTACTGCTCATGGCCGGGGGTATCGGCGATGATGAATTTGCGTTTGGAGGTCGAGAAGTAGCGATAGGCGACATCGATGGTGATGCCCTGCTCGCGCTCGGCCTGCAGACCGTCGACCAGCAGCGCCAGGTCGACGTCATCGCCGGTGGTGCCGGACTTCTTCGAATCTCGGGTGATGGCTTCCAGATGGTCTTCGTAGATCATCTTGGAATCGTGCAGCAGACGACCGATCAACGTGCTCTTGCCGTCGTCGACGTTGCCACAGGTCAGAAAACGCAGCATCTCCTTGCGTTCGTGCTGGCCCAGATAGGCGAGGATGTCCTCGCTGATCAATTCAGATTGATGCGACATGTTCAGACACCCTAGTTAGAAATAACCCTGACGTTTCTTTTCTTCCATGGAGCCGGCGCCGTCGTGATCGATGACCCGGCCCTGGCGCTCGGAAGTTCGCGTCAGGAGCATTTCCTGAATGATGTCAGTGAGGCTGGTGGCCTCGGACTCGACAGCGCCCGTCAACGGGTAGTCGCCCAGCGTGCGGAAACGGACTTTCTTCTTGACGATGCGTTTCTTGTCTTCGTCAGACAGGTGATTACGCAAGCGATCGTCGTCGATCATGATCCATGTGCCATTCATCTCGATGACTTCACGCTCGGCGGCGAAGTACAGCGGCACGATCGGGATGCCTTCCAGATAGATGTACTGCCAGATGTCCAGCTCGGTCCAGTTGGAGAGCGGGAACACGCGGATCGACTCGCCTTTGTTGACGTTGCCGTTGTACACGTTCCACAGCTCTGGGCGCTGGTTTTTCGGGTCCCAGCGATGCTTGCTGTCGCGGAAGGAATACACGCGCTCTTTGGCGCGAGACTTCTCTTCGTCACGACGTGCGCCACCGAAGGCGGCGTCGAAACCGTGTTTGTCCAAAGCCTGCTTCAGGCCCTCGGTTTTCATGATGTCCGTGTGCTTGGCACTGCCGTGGGTCAGCGGGTTGATGCCCTGCGCGACGCCGTCCGGGTTGATGTGGACGATCAGATCCAGGCCCATGTCCTCGACCATCTGGTCACGGAAACGATACATTTCCTGGAATTTCCAGCGGGTATCGACGTGCATGACCGGGAACGGCAGCTTGCCCGGGAAGAACGCCTTGCGCGCCAGGTGCAGCATCACGGCGGAATCTTTACCGACGGAGTACAGCATCACCGGGTTATCGAACTCGGCGGCGACCTCGCGGATGATGTGGATGCTTTCCGCCTCCAGCTGTTTCAGATGCGTCAGTTTGTCGACCATGGTTACTCACGGGATAACGTACTTTATGGAGAGCCTGCGGGCTCTATCGAGCGAGGCACTTTATCATGGGGCCTGATTCTATTCAGTTGGCGGGTTAGATCGAAACGATCTAACGATATAGCTCACTCTTTGGACCGCCTGCCCCGCCTCGCCGGGTCAGATCGGATTGGGACAATCGATGAACAGATGTTCAAGCGCGAAGCGCCGCGCCAGATAGTCTCCCAGTGCCTGCACGCCATAGCGCTCGGTGGCATGATGGCCGGCCGCGATGAAGCTGATGTCGTTTTCACGGGCGCTGTGAAAAGTCTGCTCCGATGCCTCGCCGCTCAGGTAGAGGTCCACGCCGGCCAGCACGGCCTGATCGATGTAGCCCTGCCCGCCCCCGGTGCACCAGCCGACGCGGCGGATCATCTCACTGCCCTCGATCAGCAAGGGCTCGCGCCCCAGCGCCGACTGAACGCGATGGGCGAAGTCGCGCGGGGTCATCGGCTCGGACAATGACCCGACCAGACCGACGATGCGCGGATTGTCGGGATCGAGTGGTCCTTCGACCGTGATGTCCAGTTGCCGGGCAAGCTGCACGTTATTGCCCACTTCAGGGTGCAGATCCAGCGGCAGGTGATAGGCCAGCAAGCTGATGTCGTGTTTGAGCAGCGTCTTCAGGCGGCGCTGCTTCATGCCGGTGATGCAGGGGTTTTCGCCTTTCCAGAAATAGCCGTGGTGGACCAGAATCAGGTCAGCGCTGGCCTCGACCGCCGCATTCAGCAACGCCTGGCTGGCAGTCACGCCGGAAACGATGCGGGTGACCTGCGGGCGACCTTCGACCTGCAATCCGTTAGGGCAATAATCCTGTACCCGGGCGCTACTCAGATAGCGGTCCGCTTCTTCAACCAGAGTGCTCAGCGCGACGGCCATAAAAGTCTCCTAAATATGCAGTTCAGACCGGTCCGGTCCTCGTATAATGCCCGCCATTATGGCGCAGGTGATGCGCATCTACTCTCAGGACTCTGCTCAATGTTCAAAGCGCTGCGTTTTCTCGGCTGGCCATTGCTCGCTGGTGTGCTTATCGCTTTACTGATTATCCAGCGCTTCCCGCAGTGGGTCGGGCTTCCCAGCCAGGACGTCAACCTGCAGCAGGCACCTCAGACCGCTTTCATCCAGCAAGGGCCGGTGTCTTACGCCGACGCGGTCAGCAGCGCCGCGCCTGCGGTGGCCAATCTGTACACGACCAAAATGGTCAATAACAAGCCCAACCATCCGCTGTTCGAAGACCCGCAATTCCGGCGTTTCTTCGGCGACAACCTGCCCAAGCAGCGACGCATGGAATCGAGCCTGGGTTCGGCAGTGATCATGAGCCCTGAAGGCTATCTGCTGACCAACAACCACGTGACCTCGGGCGCCGACCAGATCGTGGTGGCGCTCAAGGACGGCCGCGAAACCATCGCCCGGGTCATCGGCAGCGACCCTGAAACCGACCTCGCCGTTCTCAAGATCGATCTGAAAAACCTGCCATCCATTACCCTCGGCAGCTCAGACAGCATTCGCATCGGCGACGTGGCGCTGGCGATCGGCAACCCGTTCGGGGTCGGCCAGACCGTGACCATGGGCATCATCAGCGCCACAGGCCGCAATCAACTGGGCCTCAATACCTACGAAGACTTCATTCAGACCGACGCCGCGATCAACCCCGGCAACTCGGGCGGCGCACTGGTTGACGCCAACGGCAACCTGACCGGCATCAACACGGCGATCTTTTCCAAGTCCGGCGGATCACAAGGTATCGGTTTCGCAATCCCCACCAAGCTTGCGCTCGAAGTCATGAAGTCGATCATCGAGCACGGACAGGTGATTCGCGGCTGGCTGGGCATCGAGGTGCAACCGCTGACCCAGGAACTGGCCGAGTCCTTCGGTTTGAAAGACCGCCCCGGCATCGTGGTGGCAGGCATTTTCCGCGACGGGCCAGCGCAGAAGGCAGGTCTGCAACTGGGCGACGTGATTCTGAGCATCAATGGCGAACCCGCGGGCGATGGCCGCAGGTCGATGAACCAGGTGGCGCGCACCAAGCCGTCGGAGAAGATCGCGATTCAGGTGATGCGCAACGGCAAGGAATTGAAGCTGATGGCGGAAGTGGGTCTGCGTCCGCCACAAACCCCGGCGCCTGCGGCGGAGGATTAAGCTTCAGACATGCAGAGGCGGTGGGCCGGCGACCCGATGGTTGGCCGGACCGCCGCGCTCCTGCAATAGATCGCTACAACGCTCCCAATGCATCCACCAGCGCCTGATTCTGCTCGGGGGTGCCGATGGTGATGCGCAGGAATTGCGCGATGCGTGCCTGCGTGAAGTGCCGAACGATCACGCCCTGCTCTCGCACTTTGGCCGCAAGGCCTGCTGCGTCGTGCTGCGGGTGGCGAGCGAAAATGAAGTTCGCCGCGGACGGCAGGACTTCGAACCCCTTGGCTTCCAGTTGCTCGACCAGACGCTCGCGGCTGTCGATCACCCGCTTGCAGGTGCTCAGGAAATACTCGCGGTCATCGAACGCAGCCGCTGCACCGACGATCGCCATGCGATCGAGCGGGTAAGAGTTGAAGCTGTTCTTGACCCTTTCCAGCGCCTCGATCAGGTCGGGATGACCGACTGCCAGACCGACGCGCAGTCCCGCCAGCGAGCGCGACTTCGACAGCGTCTGCGTGACCAGCAGGTTGGGGTAGCGGCTGATCAGGCTGATCGCCGTCTCACCGCCGAAATCGATGTACGCCTCATCGACGATCACCACCGAATCCGGACTGGATCTGACGATTTGCTCCACCGCATCCAGCGCCAGCAGGCAGCCGGTCGGTGCGTTAGGGTTCGGGAAAATGATGCCGCCGTTCGGGCGGGCGTAATCTTCGACACGGATCTGGAACTGCTCATCCAGCGCGATGGCTTCGTATTCGACGCCATACAAACCGCAGTACACCGGATAGAAGCTGTAGCTGATGTCCGGGAACAACAACGGCTTGTCGTGCTTGAAGAACGCGTTGTAAGCGTGTGCCAGTACCTCGTCGGAGCCGTTGCCCAGAAACACATGAGTGGCTTCAACGCCGTAGTAACGGGCGACCGCCTGCTTAAGCAGGTCGCTGTTAGGGTCCGGGTACAGACGCAGGTTGTCGTTGACCTCGGCGCGCATGGCTTCGATCGCTTTCGGCGACGGCCCATACGGGTTCTCGTTGGTGTTGAGTTTCACCAGCTTGGTCAGCTTCGGCTGCTCACCGGGCACGTACGGCACCAGATCGTTGACGAAGGGACTCCAGAATTTACTCATGTCAGTTGCCTTCCTGATTGTTGTCGACGATGCGGTATTCAGCGCTGCGTGCGTGAGCGGTCAGGGATTCGCCACGCGCCAGCACCGACGCAGTCTTGCCCAGCTCGGACGCGCCTTGCTCGGAGCAGAAAATGATGGAGGAGCGTTTCTGGAAGTCGTAAACACCCAGCGGCGAGGAGAACCGCGCAGTGCCCGAAGTCGGCAGCACGTGGTTGGGACCTGCGCAGTAATCGCCCAGCGCTTCGGAGGTGTGACGGCCCATGAAGATGGCGCCGGCATGACGAATCTGCGGCAGCCACGCCTCCGGGTCCGCGACCGACAGCTCCAGGTGCTCGGGGGCGATGCGGTTGGCGACCTCGATGGCCTGGGTCATGTCCGCCACTTTAATCAGCGCACCACGGCCATTGATGGACGTATTGATGATCTCGGCGCGTTCCATGGTCGGCATCAGCCTGGCAATGCTCGCGGCCACCTTGTCCAGAAAGTCGGCGTCCGGGCTGACCAGAATCGCCTGGGCGTCTTCGTCGTGCTCGGCCTGGGAGAACAGGTCCATGGCGATCCAGTCCGGATCGGTCTGACCATCGCACACCACGAGAATTTCCGAAGGGCCGGCAATCATGTCGATACCCACTTGGCCAAACACGTGACGCTTGGCCGTCGCGACATAAATGTTGCCCGGCCCGACGACCTTGTCGACCTGCGGAACGCTCTCGGTACCGTAGGCCAGCGCCGCTACCGCCTGAGCGCCCCCGATGGTGAACACCCGATCGACGCCGGCGATGCACGCGGCCGCCAGCACCAGTTCGTTGATTTCACCGCGCGGCGTCGGCACGACCATGACCACTTCACCGACACCGGCGACCTTGGCAGGAATGGCGTTCATCAGCACCGACGAAGGATAGGAAGCCTTGCCGCCCGGCACATACAGACCGGCGCGATCCAGCGGCGTGACCTTCTGGCCGAGCACAGTGCCGTCGGCCTCGGTGTAGCTCCACGAGTCCTGTTTCTGACGCTCGTGGTAATTGCGCACACGGTCTGCGGCCTTTTCAAGCGCCTGACGCTGTGCAGGTGTGATGCGTGTCAGTGCCAGCTCGAGGCGTTCGCGCGGCAGAATGAGGTCCGCCATCGACGCGACATCGAGGCCGTCGAAACGCTGGGTGTATTCCACCAGCGCCGCGTCGCCGCGCTCGCGAACGTTCTTGATGATGTCCAGCACACGCTGATTGACCGAGTCGTCGGACACGCTTTCCCAGCTCAACAGATGATCCAGATGTCGAGCGAAATCAGGGTCAGCAGCGTTGAGTCGGCGAATGGTGTTGGAAGTGGTCATAGCGTGAGCCTCAATGAATGGCATTTTCTCAGGAGCCTT
The DNA here is from genome assembly GCF_030209235.1 of Pseudomonas sp. efr-133-TYG-103a. Classification (NCBI taxonomy): domain Bacteria; kingdom Pseudomonadati; phylum Pseudomonadota; class Gammaproteobacteria; order Pseudomonadales; family Pseudomonadaceae; genus Pseudomonas; species Pseudomonas sp. efr-133-TYG-103a. Next base: position 65,233 of record NZ_JARVSK010000006.1, on the reverse strand, counting down.
GTGCATAGGCAGGAGCCTAAGCTACCAAGCCATCCGCGCAGGCACCTGAGAAATTTGGCTATGACACGGATAGCTGGGCGCAACCTTGATCACGGTCGCGCGAAACAGTCAGCCGCGGTGTCGCGATTCCACTGCGGTGCGCAGGGTATCGATCAGCGACTGGATACGGGCGTGCTGCATCTTCATCGACGCCTTGTTCACCACCAGACGCGAGCTGATGTGAGCGATCATTTCCTGCGGCTCCAGGCCGTTGGCGCGCAGCGTATTGCCGGTGTCGACGACGTCGATGATCTTGTCCGCCAGCCCTACCAGCGGCGCCAGCTCCATCGAGCCGTACAGCTTGATGATGTCGACCTGACGACCTTGCTCGGCGTAATACCGCTTGGCGACGTTGACGAACTTGGTGGCCACACGCAGACGGCCCTTGGGCTCGGCAGCCCCGACCGCGCCTGCGGTCATCAGCTTGCACTTGGCGATCTGCAGATCCAGTGGCTCATACAGGCCCTGGCCGCCGTACTCCATCAACACGTCCTTGCCAGCCACGCCCAGATCGGCGGCGCCATGCTCGACATAGGTCGGCACGTCGGTCGCACGGACGATCAGCAGGCGAACATCGTCCTGGGTCGTCGGAATGATCAGCTTGCGGCTCTTGTCCGGATTCTCGGTCGGCACGATACCCGCTGCGGCGAGAAGCGGCAGGGTGTCGTCAAGGATGCGGCCCTTGGACAGTGCGATGGTCAACATTGGAAACGTCAGTCCTTATCAGCAAGCGCGCGTCGGGTCGCAATCGGCGCCCGACGACTTCCGGATCGAACAACGCAGACCCGGAGTAAAACGAATCAGAAAATTCTGGCTGCACTCGGTCACGAACGCTGCCCGGCCGATCGACTCGGCTCAGGCAGCGGGTCGCAACGACTAGCCCGGCACGCGACGGATTTTCGCGCCCAGCATCTGCAGTTTCTCTTCGATGCACTCGTAACCACGGTCGATATGGTAGATGCGGTCGATCAGCGTGTCGCCTTCCGCGATCAGCGCGGAAATCACCAGACTGGCCGAAGCACGCAGATCGGTCGCCATCACGGGCGCACCTTTGAGCTTCGCGCAGCCGGTGACGATGGCAGTGTTGCCCTCGACCTGAATCTGAGCGCCCATGCGGTGCATTTCGTAAACGTGCATGAAACGGTTTTCGAAAATCGTCTCGATGACCGCGCCCGTGCCTTCGGCAATGGCGTTGAGCGAGATGAACTGGGCCTGCATGTCGGTCGGGAACGCCGGGTACGGCGCAGTGCGCACGTTGACGGCTTTCGGACGCTTGCCATGCATGTTCAGCTCGATCCAGTCTTCACCGGTGGTGATCTCGGCACCGGCTTCACGAAGCTTCTCGAGTACGGCTTCAAGAATGGTCGGATCGGTGTCCTTGACCTTGACGCGGCCGCCTGTTGCAGCAGCGGCAACCAGGTAGGTGCCGGTCTCGATGCGGTCAGGCATGACACGGTAGGTCGCCGAACCCAGTCGCTTGACGCCATCGATGGTGATGGTGTCGGTGCCAGCGCCGGAAACCTTCGCGCCCATGGCATTGAGGAAGTTCGCCAGATCGACGACTTCCGGCTCACGAGCAGCGTTTTGCAGCACGCTTCGGCCGTTGGCCAGCGCTGCGGCCATCATGATGTTTTCGGTACCGGTCACGCTCACGGTATCGAAGAAGAAGTGCGCGCCACGCAGCCCGCCTTCAGGGGCCCGGGCCTTGATGTAGCCGCCTTCGACGTCGATGATCGCGCCCATGGCTTCAAGGCCGCGGATGTGCAGATCGACCGGACGCGAACCGATGGCGCAACCGCCAGGCAATGCGACTTCGGCTTCACCGAAACGCGCAACCATCGGGCCCAGCACCAGAATCGACGCACGCATGGTTTTCACCAGTTCGTACGGCGCGACGAGGGTCTTGATGGTGCGAGGATCGATTTCGACACTGAGCTTTTCGTCGATGATGGGCTCGATGCCCATGCGACCGAACAGCTCGATCATGGTGGTGATGTCATGCAGGTGCGGCAGGTTGGCGACGGTCACGGGACCGTCAGCCAGCAACGTGGCTGCGAGAATCGGCAGGGCAGAGTTCTTTGCCCCGGAAATGCGGATTTCGCCATCAAGACGAATGCCGCCAGTAATAATCAGTTTGTCCATTAGAATCTCGACGCCATTTTGGCTCAGGTGCGCTCGGCCCATGCAGCGCGGCTGAAAAATTTCATGGTGACCGCGTGGATGCTGCCATCAGCGATCCATGGGTTCAAATGCGTATAGATCTGCTGCTGGCGCTTGACCGGACTTAGTGCAGCGAGCTCGTCGCTGATCACGTTCAGCTGAAAGTTACAGCCTTCGCCTTCAACTTCGACCTGAATCTCTGGCAGCTTACCTTCAAGGAAGCTTTTAACTTCTACGGCCTGCATGCTTAACCTCAATCGGCGCCCTACGCGCGCGGGTCGGCCATCATACAAAAAAGCCCTCTCGTTGCGAACCCTACTTTGCAGGAGACGGACGAGGGGCTTGATCGATGATCAGCTATCAATGTTGTTCGAACAGCTCGGTCAGACCCGATACCTGTGCGATTTCCTGCATGTCTTCAGGGAGCGAGCGAACGCTGACCGTCTTGCCTGCGTTGCTGGCGTCCCGCATGAAGGCCAGCAGCAGGGCCAGCCCAACGCTGCTGGACTTCTCGACGCCAGAGCAATCAAGGACCAAAGCCGGCGCATCGCTGGCCTTGATCAGTTGAGCGCCCTGCTCGCGCAACGCAGGGCCGGTGCGGTAGTCGAGCACGCCGAACAGCTTCAGCTCGCCGCCGCCCACCGCCGTGATAGCCGCCTCACTCATTTGACGACCTTGTCAGGCGAGTTTTCGGTGGCGTCCTTGGCCTTGGCAACTTCGCCCGCCCATCCATCGATGGTCTTGTCCAGGTTGTTGCCGTTGCGCTGCATCGCGTCAGCGAACTGATCGCGGAACAGCTTGCCGATGTTGATGCCGTTGATGATCACGTTACGCACTTTCCACTCGTTGTTGATGGTCACGAGGGTGTACGAAACCGGGTAGACCGCGCCGTTGTTGCCCTTGACCGACATGTCGACGGACGTGCGGTCAGCCGCTTCTTCCTTGGCTGGCGAAACGGTGATGCCCTGGTTGTTGTACTCCAGCAGCGCATTGCCATAGAACTGGATCAGGCTGCGCTTGAAGTTTTCCTGGAAGCGTTGCATCTGCGCCGGGGTAGCGTTGCGCGAGTACTTCACGGTCATGATGCTTTTGGAGATGCCGTCAGCGTCGATCACAGGACCGACGATGCCGTTGAGCGCCTCGTAGAACGCCTGCGGATCGGATTTGTACTTGTCCTTGTTGGCAGCAAGGTCAGCCAGCAGCTGCTTGGTCGTACGGTCCACCAGATCATGAGCGGAGGACGCAGGTGCAGCGTTGGCGAACAGCGGCAGAGCAGCCAGCAGCACCAGAAGGCCACGGCGCAGAATCGAGATCATGAAAAAACTCCTCATTTAGCGTCTTTACCCACGGAATTCAGCAGGAATTTGCCGATCAGGTCCTCGAGTACCAGCGACGACTGCGTGTCGTGGATGGTGCCGCCGTCTTTCAACAGCTGATCATCTCCGCCAACGCTGATGCCGACGTATTTCTCGCCCAGCAGGCCAGCGGTCAGAATCGAGGCAGTGGAATCGGACGGCAGGTTGTTCACCCGCTTATCCACTTCCATCGTCACACGGCCCATGAAGGTATCGTGGTCCAGATCGATTGCAGTGACCTTGCCGATGGTCACACCGGCCATGGTCACTTTCGCTCTGACAGTCAAACCGGCGATATTGTCGAAATTTGCATAAAGTTTGTAGCTGTCGTTGGTGGCGCTGGCGCTCAGACCACTGACCCGCAGGGCGAGCAGGAGCAAAGCCAGGATCCCGGCGAGCAGAAACAGGCCTACACCGGTTTCGAGGGTGCGGTTTTGCATCAGAAGTCTCCAAACATCAAGGCGGTCAGAATAAAGTCCAGGCCCAGTACGGCCAGCGAGGCGTACACCACGGTCTTGGTCGTGGCGCGACTGATCCCCTCGGATGTGGGCTCGCAGTCATAGCCTTGGAATACGGCGATCCAGGTGACGACAAAAGCGAAAACGACGCTTTTGATGACACCGTTGATTACATCATTGGGAAAGGAAACGCTGTTTTGCATGTTCGCCCAGAAGGAGCCTTCGTAGACGCCCAGCCAGTCCACCGCCACCCAGGATCCGCCCCAGATGCCGACGACGCTGAAAATGATCGCGAGCACTGGCAGCGAAATGAAACCGGCCCACAGACGCGGCGCGACGATGTACTTCAAAGGGTCGACGCCGATCATTTCGAGGCTGGACAACTGCTCGGTGGATTTCATGTTGCCGATTTCGGCAGTCAGCGCCGAGCCGGCACGACCGGCAAACAGCAGCGCCGTCACAACCGGGCCCAATTCGCGCAGCAGCGTGAGGGCAACCATCTGCCCCACCGCCTGCTCCGAGCCATACTTGGCCAGGATACTGAAACCCTGCAGCGCCAGAACCATGCCGATGAAGACACCTGACACGACAATGATCGCCAGCGACATGACGCCGACCGAATAAAGCTGACGCACCAACAGTTGGAAACCACCGCCAATTCCGCCGCGCCCAAGCAGGGCATGAACCAGAAAAATCCCCGAACGACCCAACACTGCAACAACATCGATCGCTGAGCGCCCCATCAGGCGTACACGATCCATCAATGACTTTCTGCGCATCAGCGCTTCCCCAAAAGATCTTCGCGATAATCCGGCGCCGGATAATGGAAAGGCACCGGCCCGTCGGGATCGCCCGTCATGAATTGACGAATGCGAGGGTTATCCGACTGCATCAATTCCTGCGGCGTCCCCTGCCCCAACACCTGCCCGTCGCCCACGACGTACAGATAGTCGGCAATGCTGGCGGTTTCTGCCAGGTCGTGGGACACCACGACACTGGTGATGCCGAGCGCATCATTGAGCAGGCGGATCAACCGGACCAGCACGCCCATGGCGATCGGGTCCTGACCCACGAAGGGCTCGTCGTACATGAGGATCTGCGGATCCAGCGCGATGGCACGGGCCAGTGCGACGCGACGCTTCATGCCGCCGGAAAGTTCGTCGGGCATGAGCTCGACCGCGCCACGCAGCCCCACCGCCTGCAGCTTCAGCAGGACGATGTCGCGAATCATGTCTTCGGGCAGTTTGGTATGGACACGCAGCGGGAACGCCACGTTTTCGAATACGTCGAGATCGGTGAACAATGCACCGCTCTGAAACAGGACACCCATCTGCTTGCGCGCGTCGAACAGGTCACTGCGCGACAGCTTCGGCAGGTTCTGGCCATTGACCCAGACCTCGCCCGCGCTTGGACGCAGTTGTGCTCCCATCAGTCGCAGCAATGTGGTTTTACCACTGCCTGACGGCCCCATGATGCCGGTGACTTTGCCCCGGGGGATGCGAATGTCCACATTATTGAAGATGCTGCGCGTACCGCGTTTGAAGGACACGCCCTTCAATTCGACCGCGTAGGCGTTATCGGCACTCATCTAAACTCCTTGCGATGCAACCTGTCTCTGAGATGCCGCGTCCTTGACGAACGACACACTATCAGGAGGGGCCGAACAAGCGGCGAACTATAACACCGGTGTGCCAAGCCGCCAAAGCACCAACGTGTCGAGTCGCAAACAAAGAAGAAGATTTCAGACACAGAGGAAATTTCCTGCTTCAGCCACTTCGATTAATCAGCATCAACTGAAGGACTGAACGCCTCTATAAACAAAGAGCGACGATGAAGCGTGAGGCTTTTGAACATTGTCGCTATAATCCTCGCCTTTTCACCAAGCGACCCTTTACAGACATGGCCAACGCCCGCGACCTGATCCAATCGGCACAAAGCACCATCCACCTGGAAATAGAAGCCGTGGAAGGGCTGCTTGCGCACATCGATGCGGATTTCGTCAGCGCCTGCGAGATGATTCTGGGCAGCAAGGGTCGGGTCGTCGTAGTCGGCATGGGCAAGTCCGGTCACATCGGCAAGAAGATTGCCGCAACCCTGGCCAGCACCGGCACCCCTTCGTTTTTCGTCCATCCGGCCGAGGCCAGCCACGGCGACATGGGCATGATCACCAGCTCGGATGTCATCCTGGCGCTCTCCAACTCGGGCACCACAGCCGAGATCGTGACACTGCTGCCGCTGATCAAACGCCTGGGCATCAAGATGATCAGCCTGACGGGCAATCCGGAATCCACGCTGGCCAAGGCCGCTGACATCAACCTCAATGCCCGCGTCGAAAAAGAAGCCTGCCCCTTGAATCTGGCACCGACCTCCTCGACCACCGCCGCGCTGGTCATGGGCGACGCCCTGGCCGTCGCCTTGCTGGACGCGCGAGGCTTCACCGCCGAGGACTTCGCCTTCTCGCACCCGGGCGGCGCACTGGGACGCCGTCTGCTGCTGAAGGTCGAGCACGTCATGCATTCCGGTGCCGAACTGCCGCAGGTTGCACGCGGTACGCCACTGCGCGATTCCCTGATGGAAATGACCCGCAAGGGCTTGGGCATGACCGCTATTCTGGAAGCCGATGGCCGCCTCGCCGGGATCTTCACCGACGGCGATCTGCGCCGTACGCTGGACCGGCCGATCGACATCCGCCAGGCAATCATCGACGAAGTGATGACCGTGCACGGCAAGACCGTGCGCCCGGAAATGCTCGCCGCCGAAGCCCTGAAAATCATGGAAGACAACAAGATCGGCGCACTCATCGTGGTCGACGAGAACGATCGCCCCGTCGGCGCGTTCAACCTTCAAGACCTGCTCCGTGCGGGAGTCATGTAAATGAGCGCCGATATGAACGATCTGATGCAGCGTGGCAAAAACATCAAACTGGCCGTTTTCGACGTCGATGGCGTGCTGACTGACGGCCGCTTGTACTTTCTCGAAGACGGCAGTGAATTCAAGACGTTCAATACGCTCGACGGCCAGGGCATCAAAATGCTCATCAACTCTGGCGTGACCACGGCGATCATCAGCGGACGCAAGACACCGGTCGTCGAACGTCGCGCAAAAAACCTCGGCATCGCACATCTTTACCAGGGACGCGAGGACAAACTCGTCGTCCTCGACGAGCTTTTGCAGCAACTGAATCTAAGCTACGACCAGGTCGCGTACCTGGGTGACGACCTCCCCGATCTGCCGGTCATCCGCCGGGTCGGCCTGGGCATGGCCGTGGCCAACGCCGCCGGTTTCGTACGTCAGCATGCCCACGGGACTACCCAGGCACGTGGCGGCGAAGGCGCTGCCCGAGAATTCTGCGAGTTGATCCTGAGCGCTCAGGGCAACCTCGAAGCGGCCCACGCCGCCTACTTATAGAAGTGCATTTATGCTCAGCAAAAAGTTTCGTACGTTTCTGATCTTCGGTGTTCTGGCGGTGCTGCTTGCAGCGGTCGGATACTGGAATGTCAGCCCCGAAAGCTTCATGGATCAACCCAAGGCTGCCGTGGATGAGAGTGCGATCGACTATTACGCGATCAACGCCCACAGCATTCAGTACCTGCCCGACGGCAGCATGCAATACGACATGACCTCCGATAAGGTCGAGCACCTGAAGGCCACCGATGTCACGCTGATGACCACGCCGGTCCTGCAAATGTACCGTGGCACCGAATTCCCCTGGCACGTACAGAGCGTGCGCGCCGAGGTCTCCCCCGGTGGCGACCATGTCGAGCTGATCGATCAGGTGCGCATCAACCGCACCGACGAAAAGAAACGCACCACCGTGATCACCAGTACCCGCATGACTGTCTTCCCTCAGAAGCAATATGCGGAAACCGCGCAACCCGTTAGAATCGACGGCTTCAACGGCGTGAGCACCGGTACGGGTATGAAGGCCTATCTAAAAGAAAGCAGGATACACCTGCTATCGAATGCAAGAGGACAGTATGAGGCTCCTTAAAACCCTCCCTATTTTGCTCGGCCTGGGCGCAGCACTGGGAAGCGTGAGCGCCTGGGCTCTGCCGAACGATCAGGATCAGCCTATCCGTATTCAGGCCGACGATGCTCAGCTGGACGACAAGCAAGGTGTCGCGACCTACAAAGGCGACGTGATCATCACCCAGGGCTCGATGAAGGTGACCGGTAACACCGTGACCATCACTCGCACCCCTGCCGGCGACATCGACGTCGTGACCTCGGTGGGCAACCTCGCCTACTTCGAGCAGTTGCAGACTGCTGGCGACACCAAGCCCGTCCAGGGCTGGGGCGTCACCATTCAGTACCACGCAGCGCAGAACCGCGTCGTGCTGATCGACAAGGCCAAGGTCATCGACAAGGACAACAACACCACTCAGGGCGAGAAAATCGTCTATGACACGGTCCGCAAGCTTGCCAGCGCCGGCCGCGCGACAGGCAGCAAGGTGACCGAAGCCCGTCCGCGTGTCGACATGGTGATCCAGCCGAAAAAGAAAACCGACCAGCAGAAGGCCCAGTAATGGCAACGCTGAAAGCCCAACACCTGGCCAAGAGTTACAAGAGTCGCCAGGTCGTCCGTGACGTCAGCCTTTCCATCGAAAGCGGTCAGATCGTCGGCCTTCTCGGCCCGAACGGTGCGGGCAAGACCACGTGTTTCTACATGATCGTGGGCCTGGTTCAGGCCGATCAGGGCCGCGTGCTCATCGACGAGCAGGACGTCAGCCACCAACCCATGCACGGCCGCGCGCGTGCCGGTATTGGCTATCTGCCTCAGGAAGCGTCGATCTTCCGCAAACTGTCGGTATCGGACAACATCATGGCGATCCTCGAGACCCGCAAGGAACTCGACCGCGCCGGACGTCGCAAGGAACTGGAAAGCCTGCTGCAGGAATTCCACATCACCCACATCCGCGACAACCTCGGCATGAGCCTGTCGGGTGGTGAGCGCCGCCGCGTCGAGATCGCACGCGCATTGGCCACTGCGCCGAAATTCATTCTGCTGGATGAACCGTTCGCAGGTGTCGACCCGATTTCCGTGGGCGACATCAAGCAGATCATTCATCACCTCAAGGCCAAGGGCATCGGCGTTCTGATCACCGACCACAACGTACGTGAGACGCTGGATATCTGCGAAACAGCCTACATCGTCAACGACGGGCAACTCATCGCAGAAGGCGACGCTGAAACCATCCTGGCCAACCAGTTGGTTAAAGAAGTGTATCTCGGCCACGAGTTCCGACTGTAACCCGGTGAAGACGGGGGCTGGAGACGAACGCAAACGTGCGCCTCATCGCCAACCCCGGATTAATTGTCGTCACACTCTAGGCAAACACTCCGGTTTCAGGCATATAATTTGCTTAAGTAGGCGCCTCGGCGCCCTAGTAGTGGATGGCGCGCAGTGCGCCGGCGAATAAGGTGTTAAGCCCCTGCCATGAAACCTTCGCTAGTCTTGAGAATGGGCCAGCAGCTGACGATGACGCCGCAGCTGCAACAGGCCATCCGCTTACTCCAACTGTCGACGCTGGATCTCCAACAGGAAATCCAGGAGGCACTGGAGTCCAATCCGATGCTCGAACGACAGGAAGAAGGCGACGATTTCGATAATGTTGACCCAATGGCCGACAACATCGAGCACAAGCCCAACCCTGATGTTCAGGAGCCGACCTATCAGGAAGCCACTCCGACCGTCGACAACCTCGACGATGGCGAGTGGAGCGAGCGCATTCCCAACGAATTGCCCGTCGATACTGCATGGGAAGACATTTATCAAACCAGCGCGAGCAGCCTGCCGAGCAATGACGATGATGAGTGGGACTTCACGACCCGCACCTCCGTCGGCGAAAGCTTGCAAAGCCATCTATTGTGGCAGCTGAATCTGGCACCCATGTCCGACACCGATCGCCTGATCGCCGTTACCCTCATCGACTGCATAAACCCTCAGGGCTACCTGGACGAGTCGCTGGAAGAGCTGCTCGACGCATTCGATCCGGAACTCGACATCGAGCTGGACGAAATCGAAGCCGTTCTGCACCGCATCCAGCAGTTCGAACCGGCCGGTATCGGCGCACGCACGCTGAGCGAATGCCTGCTGCTGCAGCTGCGCCAGCTGCCGGCCAAGACCAAATGGCTGGCCGAGGCACAGCGTCTGGTGAGCGATTACATCGACCTGCTCGGCAGCCGCGACTACGCGCAACTCATGCGCCGGATGAAGCTCAAGGAAGATGACCTGCGCCAGGTGATCGAACTGGTTCAGAGCCTCAACCCGCGTCCGGGATCGCAGATCGAATCCACCGAAGCCGAATACGTCGTCCCTGATGTCATCGTGCGCAAGGACAATGAACGCTGGCTGGTCGAGCTCAATCAGGAAGCCGTGCCACGCCTGCGGGTCAATCCGCAATACGCAGGCTTCGTGCGTCGCGCCGATACCAGCGCCGACAACACGTTCATGCGCAATCAGTTGCAAGAGGCCCGCTGGTTCATCAAGAGCCTGCAGAGCCGCAACGAAACCCTGATGAAAGTGGCCACGCAGATCGTCGAACATCAGCGCGGCTTCCTCGAGTACGGCGACGAGGCAATGAAGCCGTTGGTCCTGCATGACATTGCGGAAGCGGTCGGCATGCATGAATCGACGATTTCCCGCGTGACCACGCAGAAATTCATGCACACGCCGCGTGGCATCTACGAACTGAAATACTTCTTCTCAAGCCATGTAAGCACCTCCGAAGGCGGTGAATGCTCGTCCACGGCGATCCGCGCGATCATCAAAAAACTGGTTGCCGCGGAAAATCAGAAAAAGCCGTTGAGTGACAGCAAGATCGCTGGTTTACTGGAGGCACAAGGCATTCAAGTGGCCCGTCGCACAGTCGCCAAATACCGCGAATCTCTAGGGATAGCGCCTTCGAGTGAACGCAAGCGACTGATGTAAAGGTCACAGGCCACAGCGTTCCAGTGGCAGGCACCCAAGCCTGCCTCTTAATGCACTGGCAACGAAGGAGAAGCTGTATGCAAGTCAACATCAGTGGACACCAACTGGAAGTGACCAAGCCCCTGCGCGAGTACGTCGAGCTGAAGCTTAAAAAGCTCGAAGGGCACTTTGACAAGATTACCAATGTGCAAGTGACGATGGCCGTCGAGAAGCTCAAACAGAAGATCGAGGCCACGCTGCATATCCACGGTGGAGAGGTGGTTGCCAATGCGGAGCATGATGACATGTACGCGGCGATCGACCTGCTCACTGACAAGCTGGACAGACAATTGCTCAAGCATAAGGAAAAGCAGCAAAGCATCCTCAAAGGTGCGGCAGCTCGCTGATACCCCCCACCCATGATTCGACTTGAAAACATTCTGACCCCTGGCCGTTCCCTCGTGAACGTGCCAGGTGGCAGCAAAAAAGCCGTCCTCGAACAGATTGCCAAAATGATCGGGCAGCAGGTGCCTGAACTTGATCAGCAAACTGTCTATGAAAGCCTCACTGCCCGTGAAAAGCTCGGATCGACCGGGTTCGGCAATGGTATCGCCATTCCACACTGTCGACTGAAAGGTTGCGACTCGCCCGTCAGCGCAGTGCTTCATCTTGAAAAACCGGTCGACTTCGACGCCATCGACGGCGCGCCCGTCGATCTGCTGTTCGTGTTGCTGGTGCCGGAAGCGGCAACCGACGCTCACCTCGAACTGCTGCGCCAGATCGCCAGCATGCTTGACCGTGCAGATGTCAGGCAGAGCCTGCGGAACGCGAAGAGCAGCGATGAGCTCTACAACGTCGTGCTTCACGTTCAGAACGGTCACTGATCATGCGCATGGTCATCGTCAGCGGTCGCTCCGGCTCCGGCAAGAGTACGGCCCTCGATGTTCTTGAAGACAGCGGCTTCTACTGCGTCGATAACCTGCCTGCCGGGCTGCTGCCTGAACTGGCCGAGCGAGCGCTGATCCACACCGAGCTGGCTGAGCCATTGCTCGCGGTTTCGATCGACGCACGCAACCTACCCAGCCATCTGAGCCGTTTTCCGCGCATGCTCGAAGAGGTGCGCAGCCGGCACATTCAGTGTGACGTGTTGTTCCTCGATGCTGAAGAGTCGACGCTGCTCAAGCGTTTCTCCGAAACCCGCCGCCGCCACCCGCTGAGTACGGCAACCCGCTCGCTGGCTGAAGCCATCCGGGATGAGAAAACCCTGCTGGGGCCGATCATCGACCTCGCCGACCTGACCGTCGACACCACTCACCTGAATCTGTATCAGTTGCGCGATACGCTCAAGTTGCGGCTGTTGAACAGACCTGAGCCAGGCACGGCCTTCCTGATCGAGTCGTTTGGCTTCAAACGCGGCATGCCGGTCGACGCCGACCTCGTGTTCGACGTGCGCTGCCTGCCGAACCCTTACTGGAAGCCCGAGCTGCGCGAACAATCCGGGCTTGACCAGCCAGTGGCGGACTACCTGGCCGCCCAGCCGGATGTCGAGGAGATGTTCCAGGACATCTGCGCCTACCTTACCAAATGGCTGCCGCGCTTCGCCGCCAGCAACCGTGCCTACGTCACCATTGCCATTGGCTGCACCGGCGGGCATCACCGCTCCGTCTACCTGACCGAACGTCTGGGTCAGGTCCTGCAACAATCGCTCAAGAATGTTCAGGTTCGCCACCGCGACCTAAGCTGAAAGGATCCCCATCGCGATGCCCGCTCACCAAATCACTATCATCAACAAGCTGGGCCTGCACGCCCGTGCTGCAGCGAAATTCGTCGGCGTGGCGGGCAAATATCCCTGCCAGATCCGCGTGGGCCGGACTCCGGAAAGCATGGTCGACGGCAAAAGCATCATGGCGGTCATGATGCTGGCTGCCGGCAAAGGCACGGACATTCATCTGTCGACCGAGGGCGACCAGGAGCAGGCCGCGCTGGATGGCCTGATCGAACTGATCAACAACAAGTTCGACGAAGGCGAGTGACCCTCAGCGCACGTTAACGATTCAGTTTCCAATGGCGAACGAAGCCTGCGATCTGGCGGCTTTGTTCCATGTAAACGCCTGCCGTCCTCCTCTGCGCTTTCGCCGATCTGTCCGACTTACACGCAATAAAGAAAATTGCGCGATATCTACGGAATTTTCAGACTTGCGCGGCGCGCACAAAGTATCTTTAATCCATCGCTTCGAAACAGTGAGTCGCTAGCCTTCCCGATCAGGCACGGACCAGCCAGGGCGATTCCCGGTGCGTATCAGGAATCAAGATGTGGGTGGTGATGTTCCAAGGCAGAGCGGATTGATGACAGTCACAGGTCCACCCCGGCTCAAAAACAGGTCCGGCCCGGAAAAAATGCTGATGCTCGGCAGCGTCCTGGCGGTGATCGCGATCCTGACGATCGTGGCGTCCTTGCTGATTCGCGAGCGCGGCAATGCTACCGAATCCGCCGTGCGCTCGGCCAACAACGTGGTTCAACTGATCGATGCCGATGTGCAGCGCAGTGCCGAACTGTACGACACGTCGCTCAAGGGCCTGATTTCAGCATGGCAGCGTCAGGACGTGACGTCGATTTCTCCGGAATTACGTCAGCTGGTGTTCTTCGACCGGGCGACCGCCGCGCCCTTCAAAGGCGATATGGTGTTGCTCGACAGGCGCGGCGATATCATTGCCGATTCCGTTTCCGTCATCCCACGTGAAGACAATTTCTCTGATCGCTCGAGCTTTCAGAAGCACCGCGAAAGCGCCTCGCTTGCCATGCGAGTGGATGGCCCGTTCAAATCGCGCTGGGGTTTCAAGGACTGGTGCATCAGCTTCAGCAGGCGCCTGCCCTCCGCGGACGGCCAGTTCGTCGGCATCGCCGCTGCGACGATGCGGCTTTCCTACTTCAACCAATTGTTCAGAAGCCTGGACGTGGGCAAGAACAGCTCGATCAATCTGATCAATGCCGAAGGCGTTCTGTTGGCACGGCAATCCGATGATGCGGGTAAAAGCCTGATCGGCGAGGACTTCAGCCGACGCCCCAATTTCCAGCGAATCCTCAATCAAGTGAGTGGCCACTTCTCCGCAATGTCGGAGCTGTATGGCACCGAGCGGTTGTACACGTTCTCACGCGTGGGCGATTTGCCTTTGATCGTGGTAGTGGCCCAGTCACAGGACGAGGTCTATGCGGTCTGGAAACGCAACGCCCTCCTCGTCGCCAGTGCCACTGGCCTGTTGTGCCTGGGAATCCTGTGGCTGTCGTGGCTGCTGGGCAAACAATTGCACCTGCGCCACAACGCTGAGCACGAGCTGGCCGAACTGGCCTCAACGGACGTGCTCACCGGGCTCGCCAACAGGCGCCGGCTGGATCAGGTGCTCAAACAGGAGTGGCTGCGCGGGATGCGCTCGGGCAAATCGCTGTCACTGCTGATGATCGACGTCGACCACTTCAAGGCGTTCAACGACCGCCATGGCCACCACGGCGGTGATGTCGCGCTGCGCAACGTCGCCCAGACGATCTCGGCCAATATTCGACGCCCCGGCGATCTCGCGGCCCGTTACGGCGGCGAGGAATTTCTGGTGGTCTTACCGGAGACCGATCTTGCTGGCGCTCGCGTGCTTGCCGAAAAGATCCGGACGGCAATTGAGTCGTTGCCTCCCTTCGAAGACGATCCGTTACCCATCACCGCCAGCATCGGCATTGCATCGCACCTTCCACACGCAGCAGACAGGCCTGACCAGCTTTTCAACGTCGCTGACAAAGCGCTCTACTTGGCCAAACGCAACGGCCGCAATCGCGTCGAGCCCACTGAGTCGTGAATCGTCAGGCATAAAAAAACGCCAGACTGGCTGGCGTTTTTCGTACTGCTCAGGTCAATCAGCTAGCACGTGCATTGGCTGCTTTGACAGAGTCACGCAGTGCCTTCACTTTGTCGTGATTGGCTTGCACGCCGGTCAGCTGACGCTGAATCAGGCCGGTGACGTTCACAGGCAGGTTCTTTTCAGTTGCCTTCTGCAGCGCTTCTTTGTAAGCCTTCAGCGCATGGTCTTCACCGCGCTCGACTTCGTTCAGCACCGCTTCGTCGCTCTTACCGGTCACTGCCGCTTTCAGCTCTACCCAAAGACGATGCAGGCCGCCAGCAGCGCTGGAGGTTTTATCCGGATCACCGCCCAAGGTACGAACTTCAGCCTGAAGCTCGGCCACTGCGGTTTTGCACTCTGAGGACCGGGAAAGGAAGTACGCTTTGATTTCGGGGTTTTTGATATCTTCGGCAGCTGTGTGGAAACCTTTCTCGCCGTCAATGCTGGTCTCGATCAGATCGTTCAGTACCGAGATCGCTTCTTTATTGATATCTGTCATTTTGCTATTCCTTTCTGGCAGGTTAATCGAAGAATTGATACATCCAAACTCGATACGATAATCATTGCAGAGCGCATGCCAGCTTTAATCGAACTATAAAGTCATTATTATTCAATGACTTGTATTTATTGCCATACAGCCACACCGAGCTTTATGCATGATCTGTCTGTTGGCGGAGTTGCAGAATGCACGTATCTTCCAAGTTCATTGAAACGGACAAACGGCAACAGTATGAATCCTGAAAAACTCAAGTTGTTAGTCGAGCGGGAGATGCCGTACGGGAAGTACGAAGGTCGCTTGCTGGCCGATCTGCCCGGCGACTACCTGAACTGGTTTGCCCGTAAAGGGTTTCCCGCTGGAGAGCTGGGCAGTCTGCTGGCGCTGATGCACGAAATCGACCACAACGGGCTGTCCTCGCTGCTCGATCCATTGCGCACCCGCCCTCGGGAACCCCTGCGCAACAGCCCGTTGAAATCACCCATTCGCTTTTCCTGACCTCTTCATTGAACGCACGAGCGGCCCGATGACCAGCATTCCCAAGAGCAGCACAGCCGAACAGGCAGACCGACTCGCCCAGGACGAAACGTTCTGGGAGAACATTGCCCAGCAATACGACGTTGAGTCCGGGGCGCTTAACCTCGAATACGGCTATTTCGGCCGCATGACCCGCGAAGTGTTGCGTCAGTACGAGCAGAACCTGGCGTACGTCAATCGCAGTAACGCTGTCTACGTGCGCCAGCGCTTCGACGCGCACGACAGCGAGGTCATCCGCGCCGACCTTGCTCAACTGCTGGGCGTCGGCGCTCACGAAATCGCGCTCACCCGCTGCGCCACCGAGTCATTGCAGACGCTCATCCGCAACTACAACGAGCTTCAGCCCGGTGAGCAGGTACTCATCAGCGATCTGGACTACAACAGCGTGCAGACAGCCATGCGCTGGCTGGCCAAGCGTTGCGGCGCGGGCATTGTCGAGATCACCCATCGGCATCCCGCGACCCACGAATCGCTGCTGCAAAGCTATCGCGATGCGTTCGTTGCCAACCCTGGCATCAGGCTAATGGCGCTGACCCATGTAACTCATCGCACGGGGCTGGTGATGCCGGTTCAGGACATCACTGACCTTGCGCGATCCCACGGCGTCGATGTCATCCTCGACGGCGCCCATGCGTTGGGCCAACTGGATTTCGAACTGGATACCCTCAACGTCCCGTTCGCCGGGTTCAACCTGCAGAAATGGATGGGCGCGCCGTTGAGTCTGGGCTTCCTCTATGTCCGCCAGGGGCGGCTCGGGGCGATTGATCCGGACATGGGCGACACGCGCTATGCCGACGACGACATCCTTGGCCGCGTGCCCTATGGCACGCCGAACATCCCTGCGCTGATGACATTACCCACGGTATTTGCCGAGCATCGGGCGATCGGCGGCTCGGCGGTCAAGGGCGCGCGACTGGCCTACCTGCGCGATCTGTGGGTCAAGGAAGCACGTGCCATCGAGGGCATCGAAGTTCTGACGCCGGACGATCCGAGACTTTATTGCGGGATTACCTCGTTTCGCTTCACCCGCCACGAAGATCAGCAGGTCATGGCCCAGCGACTGCTGGATGAGCATGGAATCTTCGCCGTGACACGCTACGGCGCAAGTTGCGGGCCTTGCATCCGCATCACGCCAGGCTTCACCACCCGCGCCGATGACATGGCGCGGCTCGTAGCGGCGCTGCGTGCGCTGGCCTGAGCCTGATCCAAAAAAAACGGCGCCCTGTTGACAGGGCGCCGTAAAAACCAAAGAAACGAACTACAAAGGAGCGGCCAAGATATCCGCTTCATGCGGCATCCGTGCGGTACATATTTATCGCTGAACCGGCAGGCAAAAAAAACGGCGCTCCTGACCAAGGAGCACCGTCAAACAGCCATGCAACAACGACTTCTTTAGCTGCGCTGCCGTGCATGGGTCAGGCAGCGCAATCTCTTCAATCCTTCATTGACGACGATTAGAACAGCCTGCGCTTGAACGCAAGCTGTCCGTCATCAACGTTTCGTCAGCCATCCACGATCAATCGAACAGAGCGATGGCCTCAGCCGTGGCGTCGGTAATACGCTGCCAGTCACCATTTTTGACCCATGCGTTGTCGATCATCCAGGTACCGCCCACGCACATGACATTCGGCAGCGCCATGTAGCTCTTCAGGTTGGCAGCGCTGACGCCGCCTGTGGGGCAAAAACGCACTTCGGGGAACGGGCCGCCCAGCGCTTTGATCGCACCGACGCCGCCGCTGATCTCGGCCGGAAACAGCTTGAAGCGGCGGTAGCCCAGCGCATAACCGATCATGATTTCCGACGCGCTGCTGATACCCGGCAACAGCGGCAACTCGCTTTGCGCGCCGGCTTCCAGCAAATCCTGGGTGCTGCCCGGCGTGACGATGAATTGCGAACCCGCCTCCTCGGCCGCCTTGAGCATGTGGCGATCGAGGATGGTGCCGGCGCCGACGCACAACTCAGGACGCGCATCACGCAGGGTGCGAATGGCCTTGAGACCGAATTCGGAACGCAGGGTAACTTCGAGCGCGTTCAGGCCGCCGGCCGCCAGCGCATCGGCCAGCGGCAGCACGTCCTGTTCACGTGCAATGGTGATGACCGGCAGAATCTTCGCTTTCGCGCAGAGTTCGTCGATCTGGGCAATCTTGCTCGCCATGCTATTCAACGGCTGTTTCACTTGGTTTTTCTCCATGGCGGCTGATCCTTTGCTTATGGGCACCAGTAGATCTCTAAAGACGGGTTGAGGAACGCACGCACCGGCATTTCAGCGAGGTCATCGCCCGCCAGCGCCTTGCGCAGGGTTTCCAGTTTTGCCTGCCCGGAGACGGACAGGATTGGCGTTGCGGCCGACGCCAGAAGCGAACGCGTCATGGTCAGGCGCTGATGAGGCACCGTGGGCGCCTGCATCGGCAGGCAACGGCGTTCGCTGTTCAGATCCAGCGCCTCGGCCAGGTTCGGGCTGTCAGGGAACAGCGAGGCCGTGTGGCCGTCGTCGCCCATGCCCAGCACCAGCACATCAATCTTCGGCAGCTCCTTGAGCGCCTCGTCGGTGGCGGCCGCTGCTTCATCCAGCGTCGTGGTCGGGCGATACAGGCTGAAGAAGCCCGCTGCCGCTGCCGGCCCCTGAAACAGATAACGCTTGAGCAGGCCGGCATTGCTGTCGGCGTGTTCGGTCGGCACCCAACGCTCGTCCGCGAGGCTGATGCAGACCTTGGACCATTGAATCGGCTTCTGCGCCAGCGCCTGGAAGAACGCCACCGGGCTTTTGCCGCCCGAGACGACCAGCGTGGCCACGCCATGGGGATTGCTGGAAATGGCCGCGCTCAAACGCTCGGCCACGTGATCGGCCAGCGCATTGGCCAGCAGTTCGGGGTTATCGAATTCCAGGGCTTTCAGACCCGCTGGAAATTCAAGTTCACATATCGCCATACCAGGACCTCCCGTCACGAGTAATGAGCGCAATGGAACTCATTGGTCCCCAGGAGCCTGCCGCGTAAGGCTTGGGCGCATCGCCCGCCTTCTTCCAACCGGCAATCAGCTGGTCGCACCACTGCCACGCATACTCGATCTCATCTTTGCGGACAAACAGGTTCTGATTGCCACGCATGACCTCCAACAACAACCGCTCGTACGCATCCGGGATGCGGGCGCTGCGGTAGGCGTCGGAGAAGCTCAGTTGCAAAGGGTTGCTGCGCAATTGCATGCCTTTATCCAGCCCCTGATCCTTGGTCATCACTTGCAGCGAGATACCTTCATCGGGCTGCAGGCGGATGATCAGGCGGTTGCTGATCTGCATCCGCTGTTCGGGGGCAAAGATGTAGTGCGGCGGTTCCTTGAAGTGAATCACGATCTGCGACAGCTTCTGTGGCATGCGCTTGCCGGTACGCAGATAGAACGGAACCCCCGCCCAACGCCAGTTACGGATATCGGCACGAATGGCAACGAACGTTTCGGTGTCGCTCTGGGTGTTGGAGTTTTCCTCTTCCAGATAACCGGGGACCGGCTTGCCCTCGCTGTAGCCGGCAATGTACTGCCCGCGGACCACCTGGGTGGCGAGGCGTTCGGGCGTGAACGGTGCCAGTGCCTTGAGCACTTTCACCTTCTCGTCGCGGATGCTGTCGGCGGACAGGTCGCTGGGCGGGTCCATGGCAATCAGGCACAGCAGCTGCAACAGGTGGTTCTGGATCATGTCACGCAGCTGACCCGCCTGATCGAAGTAACCCCAACGGCCCTCGATGCCCACTTTCTCCGCCACCGTAATCTCGACGTGGGAAATGTAGTTCTGGTTCCATTGGGTTTCGAACAGGCTGTTGGCAAAGCGCAGCGCGATGAGGTTCTGTACGGTGTCTTTGCCCAGATAATGGTCGATCCGGTAAACGCGGTTCTCCGGAAGGAATTTGGCCACCGCGTCATTGACCCGGCGCGAAGATGCCAGGTCATGGCCGATAGGCTTTTCAAGCACGGCGCGCGTGCGATCGGTCAGGCCGACCAGCGCAAGGTTTTCACAGATGGCGCCGTACACCGAGGCCGGCGTGGCGAAGTAGGCGATCATCGTTTGTGCGTCGCCCACTTCCTCGGCAAGCGCCACGTAGTCGTCGCCTTTGAGGAAGTCCACGTGCAGGTAGCTCAGGCGTGCCTGAAAACGCTCAACGTGCTCACTCTCAAGCTGCGCCTCGGGGACGAAACGGCGCAGGCTTTTGTCGATGTAGGCCAGATGCTCCTGAGGAGTTCCGGGCTCACGGGCCAAGGCAAGAATTCGGGTCTCGGCATGCAGCAGTCCAGCCCGATCAAGCTGGTACAACGCAGGAAACAGTTTGCGCACTGCCAGGTCACCCAAGGCACCAAACAAGGCAAAAGTGCACGGTTCAACCGTAATCGAGAGCATAATGTTGGTTCTTTTATCAAGTTAGGCTACAAATACCTTTTTTAAAGGCGTTACTCAAGGCCAAATGTAGTAATAACCACAACATTTCTTCCGAAACCACATTACAGTGGTGATCACCACAGGCCCTCAGTACGATAGGCCACCTTTGCTACAGGCTAAAGGCCCACGTCACTACCTTTTTAAGAAAGGCCCGCAGATCAGCCTGTTGCAGCTTCATGAAAGGACTTTGAATGGACCGCGTACGCAATCTTCTGGAGCAGATCCAGAGCCGTCTCGACGAGTTGAACAAGGCTGAACGCAAGGTTGCCGAGGTGATTCTGAGCAACCCTCAGCAGGCCACGCGCTTCAGCATCGCTGCGCTGGCGCAGGCGGCGAAGGTCAGCGAGCCGACCGTCAATCGCTTCTGCCGCTCGTTCGACGTCAGCGGGTATCCGGAGCTCAAACTGCAGCTGGCGCAAAGCCTGGCCAGCGGTGCGGCGTATGTCAGTCGGGCCGTCGAAGCCGATGACAACCCGGAAGCCTACACGCGCAAGATTTTCGCCAGCGCCATCGCGTCGCTCGACAGCGTGTGTCAGGTGCTCGACCCGAACCTGATCAGCAAAGCCGTCGACCTGTTGATCCAGGCGCGTCAGATCCACTTTTTCGGGCTGGGGGCATCGGCGCCTGTGGCGCTGGATGCTCAGCATAAATTCTTCCGCTTCAATCTGGCGGTGACGGCCCATGCCGATGTGCTGGTGCAGCGCATGCTGGCGTCCGTGGCGCATACCGGCGAGCTGTTCGTGATCATTTCCTACACTGGTCGCACGCGCGAGCTGGTGGAGGTGGCGCGCATCGCCCGCGAGAACGGCGCATCGGTGCTGGGCCTGACCGCAGCCGACTCACCGTTGGCGAAGGCCAGCACGTTGAGCCTGAACATCCCGCTGCCCGAAGACACCGACATCTATATGCCCATGACGTCACGTATCGTTCAGCTGACCGTGCTCGACGTGCTCGCGACCGGGATGACGTTGCGCCGCGGCGTGGATTTTCAGCCCCACCTGCGCAAGATCAAGGAAAGCCTCAATGCCAGCCGCTATCCGGCGGATGATGAGTTGAATTAACGCGTTCATCAGGCGCTGTTCTGTAGGAGCGTGGCTTGTCCCGCGACCTGCCGGGCACCGGCAGTGAAATCTGCAAATCTGGTACAACTGATCCGCCGCATTGTCTGATTTTGCGACGGTTTCCCCGCCGGTCGCGGGACAAGCCACGCTCCTACAGGGCTTCGCAATCAATGCATCAGTTGCGCCTGCAAGCTCAACCGCGCCTGCTGCCCCGGCGCAAGGCTCAGGCCATCGTCGATGCCCGACACGGCCTCGAGGCGCAGGAAGCCCTGTGCTTCATCGCCGCCTACACCCAGCAACGGTCGATTGCCGGGATGCCAGACCACCGTGCTGTCGCTGTCGCTCGTGTCGATGCTCAACCGACGCGACCACGCCTCGTCCTGCAGCGCCAGCGGTCCGGCATGCTCGAACACCCGCTGACAACCGCCCATCACCCGCAACTCGCCCTTTTGCTCACAGTGGCTGCGGCTGAGCTCGTCGTAGCCCTGCACACCGTCGAGGCCCTCGAGCGCAACGTCGGCGATGTCGCTGATGCGCCAGTAGACGTGCAGTGCGTGCCCGAAGTGGCAGGGCTCGCTGTCTTCGTGGCGGGTTTCGAGCCGCAGGTCCATCCCCTGCCCCAGCTCGGCATGCAGATCGGCCTGCCAATCCCATAACGACAATCGCCAATGCAGCGACACACCCGCGTCGTGGGTCTGACTGTCGATCAGTTTCCAGTCGAGCAAGCGCCCCCAGCCATGAGCGGGCCAGCCGCCCTCACCGGGATGGCGCCCGACCCACGGCCAGCAGACAGGCACGCCACCACGAATCGCACCGACGTTTGGCCACTGCGACGCGCACCATAACCACGGCTTCTGACCCTTGGGCTGAAAATGCAGCAACTGAGCGCCCTGACGACTGAATACCGCCTGACACTGGGGATGGTCGATGATCAGCACATCGCGTTGCTGATAGCGTTCCCACTGAAAAGTCGGCTGAGGCCGGACCGAGGTGTAAAAGCGCTGAAGTGGATGCTCAAGCGATTCTGTGTCTCTGTTAGCCATTGCTGTACCAGTCCAGAGAGTGGATTCATTTGTCCTTTGCAGCGGCTGCCCGTCGACGATTACGGTGCGTCAGACGAACGTGTTTTCGCTGACAGACTGCCATCGCAGGCAAGCGCCGCCCTCGCCAAAGGAGGCAGACGCAAATCAAAAAAACACCCCGAAATCCGGGGCGGGATGAGCCACAACAGTGCCTCACAAAAAAAACGGGCAGCTGAGCTGCCCGTAAAGCACACACGACCCTTGATCGTTTGTGAAGCACATCAGAGAGGTGTGCGGAGGAGCGGGTCCGCACACGATTGCAGCGTTAGAACTTCGATTGAATCTTGATGCCTGCCACCAGCGCGTTCTGGACGTCGTCCACACCGCCTGGGCTCTTCACGTATTGCAGGTTAGGACGCACGGTCAGCCAGTCGGTGACGTGTACGCCGTAGTAGATTTCCGAGTTGTATTCGGTCTTCTGGATTGGCAGGTAACCCGGGTTGTCGTAGTCGTCGATCCCGTTGACGGCGTTGACCAGGCGACGGTTGTCCTGAGCATCGTCGTTCACGTGGATACGCGCGACGCCGATACCGATGTCATCCTTCGGACGGGCATCGAATGGGCCTTTGTAGACGAAGCCGATCTGCTGATAGTTGTCGACGAAGTTGGTGGCTTTGTCATGCACAGTGGCGTTGGCGAAGATGCTCAGACCACGGGACGTGTCGCCGTTGTGGCTGGTCAACTGTTGCTGAGCCACGACCCACCAGCCGTGCTTGTCCTTGTGAGACTTGAAGTCGCCGCCATTTGTGGCTTGAGGCTGACCTGCTTCGTTCTCGTAGAGGTCGTCCGCGCTCGGGTTACTGATGTAATAACCCAGACGGTATTCGCCTGGCAGCGAGTTGACGGTTGGCGACCAGACCACTTCCACGGGCACCACGGTCCCTTGCGAGCCGCTGCCGCTGAGTTTGAAGCTGTTGCCGGTTTCCAGGTACGAAGGGTTCTGCTCGTAGACACCGATCTGGGCGAAGACTTCCGGCGTGATGTTGTACTTCACGCGCAATGCCCACTGGCTGACTGGCCAGTTGTACCAGGTGTTCACGTAGTTACCGACCTGCGAGCCGCAGAACGAAAGGTTCTGGAAGTCGCATGGGAAGCTGTTGAAGTCCTCGCCCTCACCGAAACGACCGACCTTGATGTCCAGGGCGCCGTCGAAGTACTTCTGCTTGACCCACATTTGCGTCAGACGCCAGGTCTGACCACGACCCCAGACTTCTTGCGAGGAGCTGAGTGTGCCGGCGCGCGGGTCGCCGATACGGTCGTTGGAAATGTTGTTACCGCTACGCTCGGTGATCGCCAGCTTGAATTCCGCATCATGCCAACCGAGGATTTTCTGCAGATCCATCTGCACACCAAACGCGAACTGATCGCTGTAGCGGCCAGTGCGGTCATCGTTGTAGCCGCCATTGAGGTTGGAGGCGGCTTCGCCAACATACTCGATGGGGAAGTCGTAACCCTTGTCATACAGCTCCTGGCGCAGACCACCCCAGTCACCGGTCAAGTGTTCGCTGGCTTTGAACGGCTCCATTGCAGAGGCCGTTCCGGAAATCGTCAGCGCACTCAGAACAGACAACCCACCGATCAACTGAAACTGGTTAAGCGATTTGCTTCGTACCTTCTTCATCCCTTAAATCCTCGTTTTATTGTTATTAGCTATGAACAGCGTTGTAACCACTTGCTTCGTGTGCCTGACAGGCTTCTTTTACGGCAGAAATCAGCCTGTCAGATGTGCTCGTTGATGAAGTGCTCCTGCTTACGGGATCAGTTGCGATTAAGTCGCGTGACGTTCCCCATGTTTTCAACCGGTTGAGACTTTCCCAGAGCCCCCAGACGCTCGCCGCTTTTGGCGTCGAACAGCAGAACCTTGGCTGGATCGAATTGCAATGTCAGTGTCTCGCCCACCGCAGGGGCGACGTCTGGCGCCAGTCGGCAGCAGACCTTGCTGTCATTGAGGGTCACGAAGACCAGCGTATCCGGGCCAGTCGGTTCGGTAACCTGAACCTCGGCGCGAATGGTCGGCATCCCCGCAGCCTCGCCGGACGCTAGCACGATCTGCTCAGGACGAAGGCCCAGAATCACCTCACGGTCTTCAAGGCCCGCGTCGTTCATGTTCATCGGCAGCTCACAACGCGCCTGGCCGCTGTCGAGCAACGCCACCAGCCGACCGTCCTTGCGTTGCAGCCGCAGCGGGATGAAGTTCATCGGCGGCGAACCGATGAAGCTGGCAACGAACAGATTGGCCGGATCATTGTAGATCTGCTTCGGCGTGCCGAACTGCTGGATGATCCCGTCCTTCATGACCGCCACTTTGTCGCCCAGCGTCATTGCCTCGATCTGGTCGTGGGTCACGTAGACCGTGGTGGTTTTCAGACGCTGGTGCATCAGCTTCATTTCGGTACGCATCTCGACCCGCAGCTTGGCGTCGAGGTTGGAAAGAGGCTCGTCGAACAGGTAGATTTTCGGACGACGCGCCAGCGCACGGCCCATCGCCACACGCTGTTGCTGACCACCGGACAACTGACCCGGCTTGCGGTTGAGCAAGTGTTCGATCTGCAGCAGCTTGGCCACGCGGGCGACTTCGGCATCGATGTCCGTCTGGCTCATCTTGCGAATCTTCAGGCCGAACTCGATGTTCTCGCGCACGCTCATGGTCGGGTAGAGCGCGTAGGACTGGAACACCATCGCGATGTCGCGATCCTTGGGGCTCATGCCGCTGACATCCTGGTCGCCAATCATGATCGCGCCGCCAGTGATGTTCTCAAGACCTGCGATGCAGTTCATCAGGGTCGACTTACCGCAGCCCGAGGGCCCCACCAGAATCAGGAACTCGCCGTCCTTGATCGACAGTTCGATGTTCTTGAGGGTGTCCGGCAGACCGGTCCCGTATGTCTTGTTTACATTGCGAAGTTCAAGCGTTGCCATGATTACCCCTTGACTGCGCCGGCCGTCAGCCCGCGCACGAAATACTTGCCTGCGACCACGTAGACCAGCAGGGTCGGCAGTCCGGCGATCATCGCCGCTGCCATATCAACGTTGTATTCCTTGACGCCGGTGCTGGTGTTGACCAGGTTGTTCAGCGCCACCGTGATCGGCTGCGAGTCACCACTTGAAAACACCACGCCGAACAAAAAGTCGTTCCAGATCTGGGTGAATTGCCAGATCAGGCAGACCATGATGATCGGTGTCGACATCGGCAGAATGATCCGACGGAAAATGGTGAAGAAGCCTGCACCATCCAGGCGAGCGGCCTTCACCAGCGCATCCGGAATGCTGACGTAATAGTTGCGAAAGAACAGCGTCGTGAACGCCAGCCCGTAAACCACGTGCACCAACACCAGCCCGGTCGTGGTGCTGGCCAGCCCCATCTTGCCGAGGGTGAACGATGCCGGCAGCAGGACGGTCTGGAACGGCAGGAAGCAACCGAACAGCAACAGGCCGAAGAACAACTGCGAGCCGCGGAAGCGCCACATCGACAACACGTAGCCGTTCAGCGCACCGATGGCGGTGGAGATCAGCACCGCGGGAACGGTGATCAGGAACGAGTTCCAGAAGTAGCCCTTTACAGTGGCCCAGGCCTTGATCCAGCCGATGGTGGTCACTTCGGCGGGCCAGCTGAGCAGGTTGCCGGTGCCGATGTCTTCAGGCGACTTGAAGCTGGTCAACAGCATCACCACCAGCGGCACCAGGTAAATCAGGACAGCCGCGATGAGGACCGCGTAAATCGCAACGCGGCTCAGGCTGATGGAAGGTTTGCCGGCGAGACTAGTCATTGCGCTTGGCCCTCAACTCCGAATACAGATAAGGCACCAGGATCGCGAGAATCGCACCGAGCATCAGGATTGCACTGGCCGAGCCCATGCCCATCTGGCCGCGGCTGAACGTGAAGGAATACATGAACATGGCAGGCAGGTCGGAGGAGTAACCAGGACCACCGGCCGTCATCGCCGCAACAAGGTCGAAGCTCTTGATTGCGATGTGCGCCAGAATCATCACGGCACTGAAGAACACCGGACGCAGGCTTGGCAGCACCACTTTCCAGTAGATTTTCGGCATGCTTGCGCCATCGATCTGCGCTGCGCGGATGATCGACTGATCGACGCCCCGCAGGCCGGCCAGGAACATGGCCATGATGAAGCCCGACGCTTGCCACACGGCCGCGATGACCAGGCAGTAAACCACTCGATCCGGATCGATCAGCCAGTCCAGACGAAAGCCTTCCCAGCCCCAATCCCGCAGTAATTTGTCCAGGCCCATGCCCGGGTTGAGCAGCCATTTCCAGGCCGTACCGGTGACGATCATCGACAGCGCCATCGGGTACAGGTAAATGGTGCGAATGAAGCCTTCACGACGAATGCGCTGATCCAGGAACACGGCGAGCAGCACGCCGACGACCATGCTGATGCCGATGAACATCCCGCCGAACACAGCGAGGTTCTTGCTCGCGACCCACCAACGATCGTTGTCGAACAAGCGCGCGTATTGCGCCAGACCCACCCATTTGTAGCTGGGCAGGAAGGTGGAATTGGTGAACGACAGAACGAACGTCCACAGGATGTAGCCGTAGAAGCCCACCAATACGATGAACATGCTTGGCGCCAGCACCAGTTTGGGTAGCCAGCGCTGCAGTGCATCGAACGGCGAGGCTTTGCTGAACACAGCAACAGAACTCATGGTGAAATCCAGTACAGAAAAATGAAATGCAGAGACCGTTTTTGTAGGAGTGACCGGGGTGGCGGTCCACCAGGCTCGCGAATACGGTGTGTCAGGCAAAGGTGCACTGACTGACACACCGCAATCGCGGGCAAGCGCGCTCCTACAGACTTTGCTGCTATGCGTTATTTAGCGGCCTTGATCGCACTGCCCAGCTTCTTCGCCGCATCAGCCGGATCGGCTTTCGGATCGTTGATGAAGTTGGTCACGACGTCAAAGAACGCGCCTTGAACGGCCAGCGTGGTTGCCATGTTGTGCGCCATGCTAGGTTGCAGGCCGCCGGTTTTGGCATCTGCGAGGAAGTCCTTGGCAGCAGTCTGGGCGCAGGAGTCGAAACCGTACTTGCCCATGTCGCCGAGCATGTCGTTACGCACCGGAATCGAGCCTTTGTTGATGCTGAAGACCTTCTGGAAGTCTTCGCCCAGCACCACCTTGGCAATGTCCTGCTGACCTGCCGCAGTGCCGGCATCCTTCTGCTTGAACACCGCCAGGGAGTCGATGTTGTAAGTGAAGGCCTTGTCAGTGCCAGGGAACGCTACGCACTCATAGTCCTTGCCCGCGACTTTCTTGGCAGCAGTCCATTCGGACTTGGCCCAGTCGCCCATGATCTGCATACCGGCCTTGCCATTGATGACTTTGGCGGCTTCCAGGTTCCAGTCCTGACCTTTGCCGTCCGGGTCCATGTAGGAGGCGACTTTCTTCAGCTCGGTCAGCGACTTGATCATTTCAGGACCGGTCAGCGCGCCGTTGTCCAGGTCGACGAAGGCTTTCTTGTAACCGTCTGCGCCCATGACCGACAGCACGACGGCCTCGAACACGGTGCTGTCCTGCCAAGGCTGACCGCCGTGAGCCAGCGGAATGAAGCCGGCTTTCTTGAGCTTGTCGCCTGCGGCGTAGAATTCTTCGAGGGTGGTCGGGGCTTTTTCGATACCGGCTTTCTTGAAGACTTCCGGGTTGATCCACAGCCAGTTCACGCGGTGAATGTTCACGGGAACGGCGACGTAATCACCGTCGTACTTCACGGTATCGGAGACTTTCTTGTCGAGCAGGCTGTCCCACTTCTCCGACTTGGCGGTGTCTTTCAACACGTCGGTATCGAGCAAACCGGTGGACGCCCATTCCTGAATGTCAGGGCCTTTGATCTGAGCGACGCCTGGCGGGTTGCCGGCAACGGCGCGGCTTTTCAGAACGGTCATGGCAGTCGAGCCGCCGCCACCTGCGACAGCGCCGTCTTTCCAGGTGAATCCGTCTTTTTCAACTTGAGCCTTGAGCACATCGACTGCCGCTTTTTCGCCACCGGAAGTCCACCAGTGGACGACTTCGACAGTGCCTTTGGAATCAGCGGCCATGGCGCTCAGAGGGAACAACGAGGCGAGAGAAATGAGTGCAGCGAGACGGGTAATCGAATTCATCTATTTGACCTTTCTTGTTGTTATGCATGAGCAAGTCTTGGTGCTTGCGCTGCATGGATTCTAACCAAGGGGCTAGAGCGGACGGTAACGAAGGGATGCGCGAATGTCACAGGATGGTGACATTCACGAAACCTCCCGTATGACCTGTAGAACCGGGTCGGCGCTCACTCCACCCCACGTGGCAGATACAGCGTCACCCGCAACCCGCCTTCGCGCATGTTCTGCAGCGTCACTTCGCCGCCATGGCTGTGGGCGATGTTGCGTGCGATGCCCAGCCCCAGGCCATAGCCCTGCTGATGCTTGCCGGCCAATCGAAAATGCGGCTCGAAAACTTGCTCCAGACGCTGCTCAGGCACGCCGGGGCCTTCATCCTCCACGTGAAGCACGAACGCATCGGCATCGTCTTCGATGGTCAGGTGCGCCCGGTCGCCGTATTTGATCGCATTGTCGATGAGGTTCCCCATGCACCGCCGAAGCGCCAGCGGCTTGCCATAAAACATCGACATTGCCTTGCCCTTGAGCGTCACCCGGCCCGCCCCCTCTGGCGCCATGTAGGGTTCGATCAGGCAGTCCAGTGCATGATTGAGGTCGACCGGCTCGATGTTCTCGTGGATGTCAGTGTCTTTCACGCACTGCAACGCGCCTTTGACCAACAGCTCCAGCTCGTCGAGGTCCCGGGTGAATTTGGCCTGCATCTTCTCGTCTTCGAGCAGCTCTACCCGCAGCCGCAGTCGAGTGATCGGCGTGCGCAAATCGTGGGAAATCGCGCTGAACAGCTGGCCGCGCTCGGTCAGGTAACGGCTGATCCGGTCGCGCATCGTGTTGAACGCGCGGGTCACTTCGATGACTTCGCTGCCGCCACCTTCCACCACCGGCTCGACATCGGCGCCCAGTGACAGGTCTCGCGCGGCACGAGCCAGGCGTTTCAACGGGCCGCTCTGCCAGTGCACCAGCAGCCCGATGAACACCAGCAGGAAAATGCTCGTCAGGCCAATGAACCACACCTGCTGAGAGGGCAGGCCCTCTTCTTCGAGCATCGTGTAGGGCTCAGGCAGCAATGAAGCGATGTACAGCCACTCGCCGGGAGACAGCTCGATCTGGGTCACCAGTACCGGCGGATTCACCGGCTCCAGCGTCAACGCGTAATGGGCCCACGAACGTGGCAGCTCGTCGAGCTTCAGCCCGCTGTTGAAGATGCGCAGGTCTTCGGGACGGACGAAACGCACCAGAATATCCGGGTCAGCGCCCAGGTTCTGGCGCAACACCTGCCCGACCACGTTGATGACGGCCGACTTGCGCACGGTCGGTTCCAGCACCTGCATCTCCAGCGGACGGTCGTTCAGGGATACGAAGAATCGCGTGCCGCCCATGCTGCGCAGCTGATCGAGCACCAGGGGACGGAACGCAACGGGTAAAGACCGGAAATAACTGACGCTGGCCGCCATGGAAAACCCAAGGCTGCGGGCGCTGGTGATCAGGCCTTCCATTTGCGTCGCGCGCAGCTGCGAAAGCCAGATCAGGCTGGACAGCGTCTGGGCCAGCAACACCGCTAACAACGTCAGCAGCAACATGCGCCCCAACAGCGAGCGCGGCACCGGGAGACGGCGCTTTCTCTCGACGACCATCGAGGATCAGTAACCGTTGCTGGCTTGTGGCAGCACATTGGCTGCCAACAGATAGCCACTGCCTCGCACCGTGCGGATCAGCCGCGGCGCTTTGCCGGTATCCCGAAGACGCTGACGCAGGCGGCTGACCGCCATGTCGACGATGCGCTCCAGCGGCATCAGCTCGCGCCCGCGGGTGGCATTGCCGATGGTGTCGCGATCGAGAATCTGTTGGGGATTGTCGAGAAACAGCTTGAGCAGCGCAAAGTCGGCGCCGGAGAGAATCACCTCTTCGCCATCGCTGTGAAAGAGGCGATGACTGACCATGTCCAGACGCCACTCATCGAACACCAGGACCTCGCCACCCGTGCGCTCCTGGCCGAATTGGGCTCGCCGCAGCAACGCCTTGATGCGCGCCTGAAGCTCACGCGGGCTGAAGGGTTTGGCCATGTAGTCGTCGGCACCGAGCTCCAGCCCGATGACCCGGTCGGCCTCGTCGGAACTGGCAGTCAGCATGATGATGGGAATATGCGGCTGGCGTGGATGCTGCCTGACCCAGCGACACAGGCTGAAGCCATCCTCGTCGGGCAGCATGACGTCGAGAATCAGCAGGTCGCTCGGCTCGTCATTGAACGCCTGACGAAACTGCGCCCCGTCGCCCACTGCCCGCACCTGGAAACCTGAGCGGCTCAGGTAGGCTTGCAGCAACTCGCGAATCTCCTCGTCGTCATCGACGACGAGGATCGATTTACTGACAGCGTTCACGTTGGTCGTCCTTGTAAGCACTGAAATTGTTGTTATGAGAGAAGCAGCTACAAGCCTCAAGCTCCAAGCCTCAAGAAAAAGCAGAGCCGTTCGCGTTCCTTTTTGTAGCTTGTAGCTTAGAGCTTAGAGCTGGCGACTTGCCAGCGCCTGATCCAGCGCCACCCCGGCGCCCATCAGGCCCGGGTATTCGGCCGTCACCAGCCACACTGGCACGTCCTTGAAGTAATCCTTCATCAACCCCTTCTGCGCAAATGCGGCGTTGAAGCCACTCTGCTTGAAGAAATCGATGAACCGCGGAATCACGCCCCCGGCAATATACACACCTCCACGCCCGCCCACGGTCAATACATTGTTACCCGCAACGCGGCCGAGGAAGACGCAGAACTGCTCCAGCACGGCGCTGGCAACCGGATCGCCCTTGAGCGCTGCGGAGGTGATCGCCGCCGGTGACTTCAGCTGCGGTTCGATCTCATCGAGCGCGCAGCTGACCTGATACAGCAGCAACAGACCGGCGCCGCTTAAAATCGTTTCAGCACTGACGTGCTCATGCTCAGCCATCAGGCGCATCCACAGCATCGCCTCACGTGGATTGCCGATCGGCAGATCGACGTGACCGCCCTCGCCCGGCACTGCCGTCCAGTGCGCTTCGCCCGTGCGGATCAGCGTGCCGACGCCCAGACCGGTGCCCGGCCCGATCACCACGCGGGCGCCTTTCGGGTCGCCCTTGCCGTGGCGCACGGTCAGGTATTCATCGTCGCGCAGGCGCGTCATGCCCAGTGCCATGGCCGTGAAATCGTTGACCATGATCAGGCTGTCGATTTTCAGCGCCGCACAGAATGCCTGCCGATTGATCTTCCAGTGGCTGTTGGTGAAGTGAAAATCGTCGCCCGTTACCGGGCCGGCAACGGCCAGACAGATCGAACCGACATCGCCCGGCTGCAGCTCCAGATCTTGCAGGTAGACCAGCAGCGCCTTCTCGGGACTGGCGTAATCGACTGTCGGAAAAACCCTGATCGAATGCAGCTGATCGTCTTCCCAGATGGCAAAACGAGCATTCGTCCCGCCGATATCACCCACCATCGCCAATGTCACTTGAGCGTCTCCAGATTCGAAGTAAAGGCGCTGGCGCCCTTCTCTGCCGAGCTGAAGGCCATGCGCATGAAGCCGAACAATTCCCGGCCGCTGCCCACATTGTGAGAAAGACGACCGATTGCTGGCTCTCTGGCGGCCAATTCTGCCGGTTCGACGAGAACTTGCAACGTCCCTTTCACGCCATCTACCCGAATGAGGTCCCCATCGCGCACAAGTGCCAATGGGCCACCATCAGAGGCTTCGGGGCAGACATGAATCGCCGCCGGGATTTTCCCCGAGGCCCCGGACATGCGGCCGTCGGTAATCAGGGCGACCTTGAAACCGCGATCCTGCAGCACGCCCAGAAACGGCGTCATTTTGTGCAATTCAGGCATGCCATTGGAGCGTGGCCCCTGAAAGCGCATCACCGCAACGAAGTCGCACTCCAGCTCGCCGGCCTTGAACGCGTCGGCCAGATCCTGCTGATCCTCGAAGACCTTGGCCGGGGCCTCGACGATCTGATGCTCCAGCGCCACCGCGGAAACCTTCATCACGCCGCGCCCCAGATTGCCTTCCATCACCCGCAGACCGCCTTCTGGCGAGAACGGACGGGCAATCGGACGCAGGATGTTCTCATCCAGGCTGTGCGTCGGGCCGTCGCGCCAGACCAGTTCGCCGTCGTCCAGGAACGGCTCCTGGGTGTAGCGGCGCAGGCCACGCCCCACGACAGTGTTGACATCCTCGTGCAGCAAGCCCGCATCAAGCAGCTCGCGGATCAGGAACGACATGCCGCCGGCAGCCTGGAAGTGGTTGATGTCGGCTTTGCCGTTCGGGTACACGTGGGTCAGCGTCGGCACGACTTCGGACAGATCCGCCATGTCCTGCCAGGTCAGCTGAATGCCCGCGGACTGGGCGATCGCCGGCATGTGCAGCGTGTGGTTGGTGGAACCACCCGTCGCGTGCAGCGCCACAATCGAGTTGACCAGCGAACGTTCGTCCACAATCTCCCCCAGCGGAATGAAATCGCCGCTCTGCTTGGTAAGACGCGTGACCTGGAACGCCGCCTCGCGTGTCAGTGCGTCACGCAGTGGTGTGTAGGGATTGACGAAGGAGGCGCCCGGCAAGTGCAGCCCCATGACTTCCATCAGCAGTTGGTTGGTGTTCGCCGTGCCATAGAAGGTGCAGGTGCCCGGGCCGTGGTAGGACTTCATTTCCGAGTCCAGCAGCTCTTCTCGGGTCGCTTTGCCTTCGGCGTAACGCTGTCGTACGTCGGCTTTCTCTTTGTTCGAGATGCCCGATACCATCGGCCCGCCCGGCACGAAGATCGTCGGCAGGTGCCCGAACCGCAACGAGCCCATCAACAGACCCGGCACGATCTTGTCGCAGATGCCCAGCATCAGCGCGGCGTCGAACATGTTGTGCGACAGCGCCACCGCCGTTGCCATCGCAATGACTTCCCGGCTGGCGATACTCAACTCCATGCCAGGTTCGCCCTGAGTCACGCCATCGCACATGGCCGGCACGCCGCCAGCGAACTGACCGACGGAGCCGATTTCGCGCAGGGCTTTTTTGATCTGTTCAGGGAAGTGCTCGTAAGGCTGATGCGCCGAGAGCATGTCGTTGTAGGAAGAAACGATGGCGACGTTGGCCGCGTTCATCATGCGCAGGCTGTGTTTGTCTTCAGGACCACAGGCCGCCACGCCATGGGCGAAGTTGGCGCATTGCAGCTTGCCGCGCATCGGTCCGTCGCTCGCCGCGCCCCGGATCAGCTGCAGATAGCGTTGGCGGGTGTCACGGCTGCGAGCGATCAGCCGTTCGGTTACCTCAAGGACGCGGGGATGCATGGTCATGAACTCCAGGCTAGCGGATGTGGTCACCCGTTCAGGCGCTTTCAGAACTCGCCGGTCAAAACGCTGCTTGAGAGAAACGCTTCAGCAAACGCTTTGATTTTCAGACAGTTGAGAAGGCTCGACGGGTTTCTATTTGTAGATAAAACAAAATACTGCCACTAAAAGGGCTTGTTTTCTATTTTTATGAGAATAATCTTGTAATTCCAACAACAAATTCACTGAGGACGGGTGTATGACTCTCCGCATCGCAATCAACGGCTTTGGCCGCATCGGCCGCAACGTCCTACGCGCACTCTATACCCAAGGCTACCGCCAGGACCTGCAAGTCGTCGCCATCAACGATCTGGGCGACAGCGAGATCAACGCCCACCTGCTCAAATACGACACAGTCCACGGCCCGTTCGATGGCACTGTGGAACACGACAAGGAAAGTCTGACCGTCAATGGTGACCGTATCTCGGTCAGCGCCATCCGTAATCCGGAAGACTTGCCATGGAAGTCCGAGAACATCGACGTGGTGTTCGAATGCACCGGCCTGTTCACTGATCGCAACAAGGCTGCAGGACACATCACCGCTGGCGCCAAGAAAGTCATTATTTCCGCCCCGGCCAAGGGCGCTGACGCCACCGTGGTCTATGGCGTCAACCACGATGTGCTGCGCCAGTCTCATCAAGTGATTTCCAACGCTTCGTGCACCACCAACTGCCTGGCGCCCGTGGCGCAGGTACTGAACCGCGAGCTGGGCATCGAAAACGGCTTGATGACCACCATTCACGCCTACACCAATGACCAGAATCTGATCGACGTCTATCACACCGACCCTTACCGCGCCCGCTCGGCCACTCAGTCGATGATCCCGAGCAAGACCGGGGCCGCCGAAGCGGTGGGTCTGGTATTGCCGGAACTGGCGGGCAAGCTGACCGGCATGGCCGTGCGCGTGCCGGTCATCAATGTGTCTCTGGTTGACCTGACCATCCAGCTCAAGCGCGATGCAACCGCTGATGAAGTCAACGCGATCATGAAAGAAGCGGCCCAGCATTCGAAGATTCTTGGCTACAACGCTCTGCCGCTGGTTTCCCACGACTTCAACCACAATCCGCTGTCGTCGATCTTCGATGCCAACCACACCAAAGTCAGCGGTCGCCTGCTCAAAGTGCTGGCCTGGTACGACAACGAATGGGGCTTCTCCAACCGTATGCTCGATAACTGCCTGGCATTGATGAATGCCGAGTAAGGCCTGACGCCGGGCGCAACGTCCGCCCCGCAACAGACCTGTAGCAGAACGCGCGCTCGCGACGGCGGCGGGTCAGCCTCATGTGCATCGGCTGACACGCCGCCCTGGCGGGCAAGCGCGCTTCAATTGATCAAGACCGTCACTCCCCTTTACAAAATCTTTGCGAATTCCCACCTTGCCAGGCCCGCAGATGATAAGCATTATCATCCGCTGATTTTCTGGTCGGGTTATCCGCGTGACGCAATCGCACTTCAACGATGTATTCCTGGCCCGGCGAACGATTCTTCTGCGCACTTTGCAGCGCATGGTTCGCAACCCCAGTACCGCCGAAGACCTGCTGCAGGAAACTTATCTTCGCGTCACGCGCGCACTGGGCGAACGCGCGATCGATCATCTCGAACCCTTCGTTTTCCAGACCGCACGCAATCTGGCGCTTGACCATCTGCGCGCCCGACGCATCCACGCCCGAACCATCGTCGACGACGTTCCGCTGGCGGATATCCACAACGTCGTAGCACCGGACTCGACGCTCGAAGATGCCGCGCACGCCAATCGCCTGCTCGAAAGCCTGAACGCCAGCCTGGAAAAACTGACGCCGCGCCAGCAGAAGATATTCACGCTCAGTCGCCTCAACGGTGCCAGCTATCTGGAAATCGCCGAGCAACTGGGCGTGTCGGCCAGCACCGTACAAAAGGAACTCAAGCTGATCATGGCGATTTGTCTGGGCGTCGCAGCCCGGCTCGATCAGTGATGACGACAGCCTGACCCGTTACCGATAAGAAACAGGCGGCTCGCCAGCCTGGCCAGCGCTACACTGCGCCCCACACCGTGTATCCGAGGACGCTCCCTTGAGGGACTCTCATTCATCAGGCCCGCATCCGGCCGACGATGCGTTGAAGCACAGCGCAATGGACCAGGCCCTGAACTGGCTGATCGAACTGGAAAGCGCCGACGCTGCCGGGTACGCCCGCTTTCAGGCGTGGCTGGCGGCAGACCCGGCCCATCGCGAAGCCTTCACCCGGGCCGAAGCCGTGTGGAATTCTCAGCCAGTGTTCGCGGCAGCCGTGAACCTCGCGACGCCGAAAAAACCGTCGCTGCTTCGCCGCGTACGCCCTCACTGGCTGCCTCTGGCCACGGCAGCGGTTCTGTTGCTGGGCCTGTTCAACTTCAGCGATCTGCCCCTGCGCCTGCGTGCCGACCACCTGACCGTGGCCGGAGAGCGCCAGCGGCTGGAGCTTGCGGACGGTTCGAAGGTGCTACTCAATACCCGATCTGCGTTCTCCTCCGACCTGGACGAACAGCAGCGGGTCGCGCGTCTGTATCAAGGCGAGGCGTTTTTCGAAGTGCCCGGCGCCAAGGGTCTGCCGCTTGAAGTCGAGGCTGGCCCGGTACGCATGAGCGCCAGCAGCACCGCGTTTGCCGTTCGTTATCTGGACGGTGTGGCGCAGATACAGGTCGAGCGCGGCGCACTGAACGTGCAGGCGCTGCGTGGCAATTCGCAGATGAACCTGGGCGCAGGCGACAGTCTGAAGGTCGGCCCGGAGGGTTTTGGCCGCCGCGAAAAGGTCGATCAGAACAAGGATCTGGCGTGGATTCAGGGCCGCCTGATTTTCGACAATTGCCCGCTCAGCGAGGTACTGGTCGAGCTGCGCCGTTACTATCCGGGCTGGATCGTGAACACCAACAGCAAGCTCGATCGTGTGGCGGTCACCGGTAATTACCGCCTGGACAGCCCTGTCGACGTGGTGCGCTCGCTCGCGCAGATCACCTCGGCCAGCTTTCACGAGTTGCCGGCGCTGGTGATTCTCAACTGAGCAAAACTATTTTTACGCGATAGCCGTTCGTCGTTCGTCTAGTCATAGCCAATGCAACTGATTCTTATTTGAATCATTCAGCAAAAACTATAAACGACCCGCACGACAGGGAGCGCTATCGATGTTGTCCACGTTCACCCCTACGCCCACCGACTCGCCCAGGACCACCCGCCACTCCACCCTCTCACTGCTGACCGTCGCCATCCTGAGCGCCAGTCTGCACAGCCCTGCCACCGCCGCTGCCGAGCAACCGGCGCGCGTGGCCGGCGCCTATCAGTTTTCGATCAAGCAGCAACCGCTGGTTTCGGCGCTCAACGAATTCAGCAAGATCACGGGCTGGCAGGTGGGGCTTTCGGCGGATCTGGCGCAGAACGTCACCTCGCCCGGCGTGAACGGAACCTTGTCGGCCGAGCAAGCACTGGAGCGCCTGCTGGCGGGCAGCAATCTGAGCTACCGCAACCTGGGCAACAACAACGTCGTGCTCGAGCGTCGCGCCGGCGGCGCACTGGCGCTGGATCAGGTCACCATCAGCGCCACGCGCCAGGCGCAGTCGATAGCCTCGGTGCCCAACACGGTCAGCGTGCGTGATCGCGCCGACCTGGACCGGCAGAACGTCAACAGCATTCGCGATCTGGTGCGTGACGAGCCGGGCGTGTCCGTAGGCGGTGCGGGGCAGCGTGCTGGCACGACCGGTTACAACATCCGCGGGATCGACGGCAATCGCGTTCTGACTCAGGTCGATGGTGTCGAAGTCCCGGACAACTACTTCTCAGGCCCCTACGCCAACACCCATCGCAATTACGTCGACCCCGAGATCGTCAAGCGTGTGGAAATCCTTCGTGGCCCTGCATCTGCCTTGTACGGCAGTAACGCCATTGGCGGCGCGGTGAGCTATTACACGCTCGATCCGGAAGACATCATCAAGCCAGGCAAAGACGTCGGCGCACGCCTGAAAACCGGCTACAGCTCAGCGGACAACAGCTGGCTGAACTCCGCGACCGTGGCGGGGCGCGAGGGCGACTTCGACGCCATGCTGCACGTCAGCCAGCGTAACGGCCGGGAAACCGAGTCCTACGGCGAGCATGGCGGCACCGGGCTGGACCGCACCGCCGCCAACCCGGAAGACAAACGCGCGACCAACGTGCTGGCCAAACTGGGCTGGAATTATGGCGACAATGACCGGCTGGGCTTCACCTACGAAAAGTTCAAGGACGATACCCATACCAACCAGAAAAGCGCGGTCGGCGGGCCTTTCAACGAGGGCAGCGGCATGGGCTATTACCAGTCCCGTGAAGGCAACGATGTCGTGACCCGCGAGCGCTTCGGCGTTGAAAACGCTTTTGCGCTGGACAGCCTGCTGGCGGACAACATCAAGTGGAGCCTGAACTACCAGATCGCCAAGACCGATCAGGACACACTCGAGCGGTACGTCCCGAAAAACCCATTCACCGGCGCTGTCTCCCGGGATGTCTGGCGCGCGCGCAATACGTTCTACAAAGAGCGTCAATGGATATTCGATGCCCAGCTGGACAAGGCGTTCAGCATCGCTGACACCGAGCATCTGCTGACTTACGGCACCACGCTCAAACAGCAGAAAGTCACCGGTGAGCGTAGCGGCAACGCCACCTGCGCGGCCGTCGGGGGCACCTGCACCACCATTGGCGCGCCCAGCACGAGTTCGACGGACAGCCTGTTGCCGACCAGCGATTTCCCGGATCCGACCGTGAACACCTACGCCCTGTTCGCCCAGGATCAGATCAAATGGGGTAGCTGGACCTTCATGCCCGGCGCGCGTTATGACTACACGACACTGTCACCGCATGCGACAGACGAGTTTCTGAAAGCCTACAACCTGACCAATTCCGACCAGTTCAACGACAAGGACAAGAAGTGGCATCGCTTGTCGCCAAAACTTGGCATCACCTACGCGTTCGACGACGCCTACACCTGGTATGGCCAGTACGCCGAAGGTTTCCGCACCCCGACGGCCAAGAGCCTGTACGGGCGCTTTGAAAACGTCAGCGGCAACTATACCGTCGAGCCGAATCCGGACCTTGAACCGGAAAAAAGCAGGAGCTACGAGACCGGTCTGCGGGGCCGTTTCGACGAGGGCACGTTCGACGTGGCGGTGTTCTATAACAAGTATCGCGACTTCATCAATGAGGACGCCATCCAACCGGCAACCTCGTCGGCTACGGTTTTCCAGTCCAACAACATCAAGCACGCCACCATCAAGGGTGTGGAGCTCAAGGGCCGTCTGAATCTGGACAGCTTCGGCGCGCCTGATGGGCTCTACACACAGGGCTCCCTGGCATATGCCTACGGTCGCAACGATGACACGGGACAACCGCTCAACAGCATCAATCCGCTGACTGGCGTGTTCGGTCTGGGTTATGACCAGGACAACTATGGCGCACTGGTGAGCTGGACGCTGGTCAAGCGCAAGACCCGCGTGGACGATTCGCAATTCCACGCACCGAATGGTGTGTCGAGCGGTTTCAGGACGCCAGGCTTCGGCGTCGTTGACCTCACTGGCTTCTACAAAGTGACCGATGACGTCACCGTCAATGGCGGCGTTTATAACGTGGCCGACAAGAAATACTGGCGCTGGGACGACGTGCGTGGCTACGACGGCGTCGGCGAGGCAGGTGTGACTGCGCCGTCCAGCCTGGATCGTCTGACCGAGCCGGGCCGTCACTTCGCGGTCAATCTGGTGTGGGATATCTGACTCAAATGACAACCGCGCCCCTGCAGGGGTGCGGTTGTTTTTTTACGCTCGAACGCCACTCACTCGTCTCGTTAACAAACGCCTCTATTCCAAGGAAGACACATGTCCCACGACCCGATTCGTCGCTCCCAACGACTGAACCAGATCACCCACGCCCCGCATGAGCAGCTGGACAAGGCCGTCAAAGCCAATGCGCCGTTCGAAACCCTGGCCAGCTACAGTCGCTTTCTCAGCGCGCAGTATCTGTTTCAGCAAGAACTCAAAGCGCTGTACACCGATCCGCAACTGATCGAACTGATCACCGATTTACCTGCGCGATGCCGGGCAGAACAGGCCAGGGCGGACCTGAATGACCTGGGTGCGCCCATTCCGGCCCCGGTGTCAGGCGCCGTGGCGACGGTCAGCATGGCCCAGGCGCTGGGCTGGCTGTTCGTCTCCGAAGGGTCGAAGCTGGGCGCTGCATTTCTGATCAAGCGCGCCGAGGCGCTGAACCTGAGCGACACCTTTGGCGCACGTCATCTGGGCGAGCCCGCCGGTGGTCGCGCCGATGGCTGGAAGCGCTTCATCAGGATCCTCGACGACCTGCCCTTCAGCCCCGAGCAGGAAGAACAGATCGATCGTGGCGCCGTCGCCGCCTTCGAACGTTTCAACGTGCTGCTGCAGCACGCCTATGCTTGTCCGGCAGCGGCGCAACCGGCCTGACCCCGCGCGTTTGGCGCCCGGCACTGTTAAGCTAGGCGCCTCTGCCGGGAAGCATTCCCGCGCATTGCATCATTACCCTGCCGTTTCCGAGACCATGACCAGCACACCCCAAGGCAGCAAACTGTCCCGCATCCTGTTTGGCATTCTGGCCTACGTGAGTCTGACGATCGGCATCATCGCCATTTTCATTCCGGGACTGCCCACCACCGAGTTCATCCTGCTGGCGGCATGGGCGGCGACCAAAAGCTCGCCTCGCCTGAGTGCCTGGCTGGAAAACCACCGGGTCTTCGGCCCGATGCTGACCAACTGGCGCAACGGCAAACTCATCGCACGCAGCGCCAAGATCAGCGCCACTGTGACCATGCTGATCTGCGCCGTCATGATGCTGGTGCTGCTCAAACACAATTGGTGGATCTACTTCGCCGTAGCGGGCATGGTGCTGGTCAATCTATGGATATGGTCGCGACCCGAGCCCGAGGCTCAGTCTGTCGGCAATGCCAAGACGCCTGCCCGTGATGAACCCTGAGCAGACCGCAGGGTCTGTCCTTAACCTTCATCACATTTCGCTGGAGCACCCCATGTTCGAGCCCGGCCATCTGCACATCGCCCGTCCTGCCCTGCAACCGGAGGACGTCGGTTACGACATTCATATCCGTTACGAAGTCGCGCAGACCGACGAAGGTCCTGGCATGCACTTCACGCTCGAAGGCGATATCAACGGCAAGGGCTTCAACGAGTCCTTCGATCTGCCGAAAGACAAGGCCTACAACTTCGCCAGTGAAGCCTCCCGGCTTGCACAGAAACACGGCCTGCCCAAAGACGCCGACCTGCATGCGATGGACGGCCAGTACGACGCAATGTTCGAGGACATTCGCGACAAGCTCGACATGAAGTCAGGCGATGCGGTCAAGCCAGAGCATCTGGAATAGCCGGGCAGCGCCTGACATCGAATCGCGCATCGCCCTTGTAGGCACGAGCTTGCTCGCGAAGACGCTGCCATGGCCGACAGGTACATTTCAGAGCTTCTTCTTCGCCAGCAAGCCCGCTCCCACAGATCTCAGAACATCGAAGATTCGCCTGGCCCCGCTGTGTAGGGCGGGACCCCATCATTTACTGGCATAATCGCTCCCTTCAATCGCCCGAACCTCTTCGCTCCCCATGCGCATTCACGTTACGTTCATCGACCGCGTCGGCATCACCCAGGAAGTGCTGGCGATTCTCGGCGCGCGCAACTTGAACCTCGATGCCGTGGAAATGGTGCCGCCGAATGTCTACATCGACGCGCCGACCCTGAGCCACGAACTGCTCGAAGAACTCAAGGACCGACTGTTCCGGGTGCGAGGCGTGGAGGCGATTACTGTCGTGGATATCCTTCCAGGGCAACGCCGTCACTTGCAGCTGGACGCGTTGCTGGCGGCGATGACCGATCCGGTTCTGGCGCTCGACAGCGGCGGGCATGTGCTGCTCGCCAACCCTGCGCTCGTCGCACTGTATGGTCGCGAACCCGCTGGCGAACCGATTGGTGAGCTGTTCGGCGACCCCGCGTTGCAAACGGCGCTGCTGGAAAACGGCTTTCGCTTGCCGTTGCGCGAAGTCACGCTCAACGGCGAGGCGTTGCTGCTGGATGCGACGCCGATCACCGATGCAGGCGCGTTGCTCACGCTGTATCTCCCCAGCCGCATTGGCGAACGCCTGTCCGCCCTGCACCACGATCACGCAGAAGGCTTCGATGCGCTGCTCGGCGATTCAGCGCCCATCCGGACCCTCAAGGCGCGCGCCCAGCGCGTGGCCGCCCTTGATGCGCCGCTGCTGATTCAGGGTGAAACCGGCACCGGCAAAGAACTGGTGGCGCGGGCCTGCCACGCGGTCAGCGCACGCAATGGCGCGCCTTTTCTGGCGCTCAACTGTGCGGCGCTGCCGGAAAATCTCGCCGAAAGCGAATTGTTCGGTTATGCCCCAGGCGCTTTCACCGGCGCGCAACGCGGGGGCAAGCCCGGCCTGATGGAGCTCGCCAACCAGGGCACGGTCTTTCTCGACGAAATCGGCGAAATGTCGCCCTATCTGCAAGCCAAGCTACTGCGTTTTCTCAATGACGGCACTTTCCGCCGCGTTGGCGGCGACAAGGAAGTGCAAGTCAACGTGCGCATCCTCAGCGCGACGCACCGCGATCTGGAAAAAATGGTCGCTGAAGGGACGTTCCGTGAGGACCTGTTCTATCGTCTCAATGTGCTAAATCTGGAGGTCCCGCCACTGCGTGAGCGCGGTCAGGACATCCTTCTGCTCGCGCGTTTTTTCATGGAACAAGCCTGCACGCAGATTCAGCGCCCTGTGTGTCGTCTGGCGCCCGCCACTTATCCGGCCTTGTTAGGCAACCGCTGGCCGGGCAACGTCAGGCAATTGCAAAACGTGATCTTCCGCGCGGCGGCCATTTGCGAAAGCTCGCTGGTGGACATCGGCGATCTGGACATTGCCGGCACTTCAGTTGCGCGCCAGGGCGACGGCGAAATCGAAAGCCTGGAGGCCGCCGTGGAACATTTCGAAAAATCCCTGCTGGAGAAGCTCTACAGCCACTATCCTTCCACCCGGCAACTGGCCGCGCGCTTGCAGACTTCCCACACCGCGATTGCCCATCGTTTACGCAAATACGGGATCACAGGGAAATCGTAAGGCCCTTATCGGTGGCATGCGCAATAACACGCTGTTCGGAACGATTTCGAAACAGTGGAACGATTTCATTCCATTCAAGGCACATGCACGCACAGCAAGGCCTTGATCCTGCAATGCTTTTCAAACACCCGGATTCCGTAACGATTTCGCTACAGCCTCGTCGATAGCGGTCGGCGACAAATCGCTGAAAGCCTTGATCTACAGGCGCCGAGCAAGGTTGGCCGCAAACTTGCTAAGCAGCTACCCATCATGCTCGCGCCAACGACGAGCGATTTCATCTGGGGAGATTTCATGAGCGAGTTGCGTTTTACTGAAGATCACGAGTGGCTGCGCGCCGAGGCTGACGGCAGCGTGACTGTCGGCATCACCGCTTTCGCGCAGGACGCACTGGGTGACGTGGTTTTCGTGCAACTGCCCGAGCTTGCGTCCTACGATAAAGGCGCAGAAGCCGCTACGGTCGAATCGGTCAAAGCCGCCAGCGGCGTGTACATGCCGCTCAATGGCGAAGTCGTCGAGGTCAACCCGGCGCTTGACGCCAATCCCGAGCTGGTCAACGAAGACCCGTTGGGCCAGGGCTGGTTCTTCCGCTTTATTCCTTCCGACGCAGATGCTGTCGGCAAACTGCTCAATCAGGACGCCTACGACCGTCTGATCAAAGCCAACGCCGAAGCCTGAGGAGACTGCCATGACTGACCGCATCGAATTGAGCACCGCCAACGAGTTCATCGCACGCCACATCGGCCCGCGCGCCGACGATGAAAAAGCCATGCTCGCCACGCTCGGCTTTGACTCGCTGGAAGCCCTGAGCGCCAGCGTCATCCCCGAATCCATCAAAGGCACCAGCGTACTGGGCCTGTCGGCAGGTCAGAGCGAAGCCGATGCGCTGGCTGACATCAAA
Organism: Pseudomonas sp. efr-133-TYG-103a; assembly: GCF_030209235.1. Lineage (NCBI taxonomy): Bacteria > Pseudomonadati > Pseudomonadota > Gammaproteobacteria > Pseudomonadales > Pseudomonadaceae > Pseudomonas > Pseudomonas sp. efr-133-TYG-103a. Next base: position 21,375 of record NZ_JARVSK010000006.1, on the reverse strand, counting down.
GCCATCGCCAGCAAAAACCAGCTGTTCAAGACGTACATCGGCCAGGGTTACTACAACACCCACACGCCGGCACCGATTCTGCGCAACCTGCTGGAGAATCCGGCCTGGTACACCGCTTACACCCCGTATCAGCCCGAGATTTCCCAAGGTCGTCTCGAGTCGCTGTTGAATTTCCAGACCCTGATCAGCGACCTGACCGGCTTGCCGATCGCCAACGCGTCGTTGCTCGACGAAGCTACTGCTGCCGCCGAAGCCATGACCTTCTGCAAGCGTCTGAGCAAGAACAAGTCCAGCCAGAAATTCTTCGCGTCGGTCCACTGCCACCCGCAAACCCTTGATGTCCTGCGCACACGCGCCGAGCCTCTGGGTATCGACGTTGTCGTGGCTGACGAAAGCCAGTTGACCGACGTCAGCGAATTCTTCGGCGCGCTGCTGCAATACCCGGCCAGCAACGGTGACGTGTTCGACTACCGCGACCTGGTCGAGCGCTTCCATGCCGCCAACGCACTGGTTGCCGTTGCAGCGGATCTGCTGGCCCTGACCCTGTTGACGCCACCCGGCGAATTCGGCGCAGACGTCGCCATCGGCAGCGCCCAGCGCTTTGGCGTGCCGCTGGGTTTCGGCGGCCCACACGCGGCTTACTTCTCCACCAAAGATGCCTACAAGCGCGACATGCCGGGCCGTCTAGTGGGCGTTTCGATCGACCGTTTCGGCAAGACCGCATTGCGTCTGGCGATGCAGACGCGTGAACAACACATTCGCCGTGAGAAGGCGACGAGCAACATCTGCACCGCGCAGGTTCTGCTCGCCAACATCGCCAGCATGTATGCCGTTTACCACGGTCCGCGCGGCCTGACCCGCATCGCCAATCGTGTGCACCAGCTGACCGCGATTTTTGCCGAGGGCCTGAGCACGCTGGGCCTGAACGTTGAGCAGGCTTCGTTCTTCGACAGCATCACCCTCAACACTGGCGCCAAGACTGCCGACCTGCATGCCAAGGCGCGCGCTCAGCAGATCAACCTGCGCGAAGTCGACGCCGATCGTCTGGGCGTATCGCTGGACGAAACCACCCAGCAAGCCGACGTGAAAGTACTGTGGCAACTGTTCGCAGGTGAAGGCCAGGCACTGCCCGATTTCGATTCGCTGGCCGAAAGCGTTAAAGCCCGCCTGCCCGCCGAACTCAAGCGTCAGTCGCCGATCCTGAGCCATCCGGTGTTCAACCGCTATCATTCCGAAACCGAACTGATGCGCTACCTGCGCCGTCTGGCGGACAAGGACCTGGCTCTGGACCGCACCATGATCCCGCTGGGCTCGTGCACGATGAAGCTCAACGCTGCCAGTGAAATGATCCCGGTGACGTGGGCCGAGTTCGGCAACCTTCACCCCTTCGCCCCCGCTGAACAGAGCGCCGGTTATCAGCAACTGACGGACGAGCTGGAAGCGATGCTCTGCGCCGCGACCGGTTATGACTCGATCTCGCTGCAGCCCAACGCCGGCTCCCAAGGCGAATACGCCGGCCTGCTGGCCATCCGCGCGTATCACCAGAGCCGTGGCGATGACCGTCGCGACATCTGCCTGATTCCTTCGTCCGCCCACGGCACCAACCCTGCCACTGCCAACATGGCAGGCATGCGTGTGGTTGTGACCGCATGCGACGCACGTGGCAACGTCGACATCGAAGACCTGCGCGCCAAGGCCATCGAGCACCGCGATCACCTTGCGGCACTGATGATCACCTACCCTTCGACCCACGGCGTGTTCGAGGAAGGCATTCGCGAAATCTGCAGCATCATTCACGACAACGGCGGCCAGGTTTACATCGACGGCGCGAACATGAACGCGATGGTCGGCCTCTGTGCGCCGGGCAAGTTCGGCGGCGACGTCTCTCACCTGAACCTACACAAGACCTTCTGCATCCCGCACGGCGGTGGCGGCCCGGGCGTCGGCCCGATCGGGGTCAAGTCTCATCTGGCGCCGTTCCTGCCGGGTCACGGCAAGATGGAACGCAAGGAAGGCGCGGTCTGCGCGGCACCTTTCGGCAGCGCGAGCATTCTGCCAATCACCTGGATGTATATCCGCATGATGGGTGGCGAAGGCCTGAAACGCGCCTCGCAACTGGCAATTCTCAACGCCAACTACATCTCGCGCCGCCTGGAAGAGCACTACCCCGTGCTGTACACCGGCAGCAGCGGCCTGGTGGCGCACGAATGCATCCTCGACCTGCGCCCGCTCAAGGAAACCAGCGGCATCAGCGTGGATGACGTCGCCAAACGTCTGATCGACTTCGGCTTCCATGCGCCGACCATGTCGTTCCCGGTAGCGGGCACGCTGATGATCGAGCCGACCGAAAGCGAATCCAGAGAAGAGCTGGACCGCTTCTGCGACGCGATGATCAAGATTCGCGAGGAAATCCGCGCAGTGGAAAGTGGCGCGCTGGACAAAGAAGACAACCCGCTGAAAAACGCCCCGCATACGGCGGCCGAGCTGGTCGGCGAATGGAGCCATCCGTACAGCCGTGAGCAGGCGGTGTATCCGGTCGCCTCGTTGATCGAAGGCAAATACTGGCCTCCGGTCGGTCGTGTCGACAACGTCTTCGGCGACCGCAACCTGGTCTGCGCCTGTCCTTCGATCGAAAGCTATCAGGACGCGTGACGGATAAGGGGCTACTGTGCGAGCAGTGGCCCTTTTCAAAATAGATCCCGCGTGGTGCTGAAATCAATTCGCGAGCACGCTCACTCCTACACGATTTGTGGCGCGCAGATATGCACGAACGCCCCGACCTTGCAGGAGTGAACTTGCCCGCGACTGAATCCAGCCCGATCAGCCTGCAAAAACCATAAAAACAACACCGGAGCCCAATCATGTCCCTGAGCGTGTTTGACCTGTTCAAGATTGGCATCGGCCCTTCCAGCTCTCACACCGTGGGCCCCATGCGTGCTGCGGCGCGGTTCGCCGAAGGGCTGCGGCGTGACGATCTGCTTTCCGGCACCGCCAGTGTGCGGGTCGAGCTGTATGGCTCGCTTGGCGCCACTGGCAAAGGTCACGGCAGCGACAAGGCCGTCTTGCTGGGGCTCGAAGGCGAGCATCCGGACACCGTCGACACCGAGCACGTTGCCGAACGCTTGCAACGGATTCGCAGCACCGAGCGGATCAGCCTGCTGGGCGAGCACAGCATCGAGTTCATCGAAAAGCAGCACCTGGCGATGATTCGCAAGCCGCTGGCCTACCATCCCAACGGCATGATTTTCCGCGCCTTCGACGCCGCCGGCCTGCAGATCCGCAGCCGCGAGTACTACTCGGTGGGCGGCGGTTTCGTCGTCGATGAAGACGCTGCCGGTGCCGACCGTATCGTCGAGGACAGCACGCCGCTGCCCTACCCGTTCAAGACCGGCAAGGAATTGATGGCCCACTGCGCAAGCACCGGGCTGTCGATCAGTCAGGTGATGCTGGCCAACGAATCCGCCTGGCGCCCCGAAGCGCAGACCCGCGCCGGACTGCTGAATATCTGGCAGGTCATGCAGGACTGCGTCGAAGCGGGATGCCGCAACGAAGGGATCTTGCCGGGCGGCCTGAAGGTCAAGCGGCGCGCGGCAGCCTTGCATCGCCAGCTGTGCAAAAACCCGGAAGCCGCCTTGCGTGATGCCCTGTCCGTACTGGATTGGGTCAACCTTTACGCGCTGGCCGTCAACGAAGAAAACGCCAACGGCGGACGCGTCGTCACGGCGCCCACCAACGGCGCGGCAGGCATCATTCCTGCGGTGCTGCATTACTACATGCGTTTCATCACCGGTGCGAACGAAGACGGCGTCGTCCGGTTCCTCCTGACCGCCGCCGCCATCGGCATTCTCTATAAGGAAAACGCGTCGATCTCTGGCGCCGAAGTCGGCTGTCAGGGTGAAGTCGGCGTCGCCTGCTCCATGGCCGCCGGCGCGCTCTGCGAGGTGCTGGGCGGCAACGTTCAGCAAGTCGAAAACGCCGCCGAAATCGGCATGGAACACAACCTCGGTCTGACCTGCGACCCGATTGGCGGCCTGGTTCAAGTGCCCTGCATCGAGCGCAACGCCATGGGTTCGGTGAAGGCCATCAATGCGGTACGCATGGCGTTACGCGGCGACGGTCAGCACTTCGTCTCGCTGGACAAAGTCATCCGGACGATGCGCCAGACCGGCGCCGACATGAAAAGCAAATACAAGGAAACAGCCCGTGGCGGGCTGGCCGTGAACATTATCGAGTGCTGATACCCGCCTAATTTCATCGTGCCCTCGGTTTTCAGGCCGGGGCACGTAAACACTTTCAAGGAGCCATCGATGTCTGCTGAACTGTTGAAAACCCCACTCAACGCCCTGCACCGTGAACTGGGTGCCAGGATGGTCGAATTCGCAGGCTACGACATGCCCGTGCAATACCCGGCGGGCGTGATGAAAGAACACCTGCACACCCGCGATCAGGCTGGCCTGTTCGACGTTTCGCACATGGGACAGATCCTGCTGAGCGGCGCTGATGCCGCCCGTGTGCTGGAAACCCTGGTGCCGGTGGACATCGTCGACCTGCCGGTGGGCATGCAGCGCTACGCCATGTTCACCAATGAGACCGGCGGGATCCTCGACGACCTGATGGTGGCGAATCTGGGTAACGAGCAACTGATGCTGGTGGTCAACGCCGCCTGCAAAAACGAAGACCTCGCTCACCTTCGCGCGCACATCGGCAATCGCTGCGAGATCACGCCGCTGTTCGAAGAGCGTGCATTGCTGGCCTTGCAAGGTCCTCAGGCCGTCACGGCGCTGGCTCGCCTGGCACCGGAAGTCGCGAAGATGACCTTCATGCAGTACACCTCCGCGCGGATCGACGGCATCGACTGCTACGTGAGCCGTTCCGGGTACACCGGCGAAGACGGCTACGAGATTTCAGTCCCGGCCGATCAGGCCGAATCGCTGGCTCGTCGCCTGCTGGCTGAGCCGGAAGTCGCGCCAATCGGCCTCGGCGCACGTGATTCGCTGCGTCTGGAAGCAGGCCTGTGCCTCTACGGTCATGACATGAATACCGAAACCACGCCGATTCAGGCCAGCCTGCTGTGGGCGATTTCCAAGGTTCGTCGCGCCGACGGCGCTCGCGCAGGCGGCTTCCCGGGCGCTGATCAAATTTTCGCCCAGCACCAAACCGGTGCGGCTCGCAAGCGTGTCGGCCTGCTGCCGCAAGAGCGCACGCCGGTGCGCGAGGGCGCTGAAATTGTCGATGCCGACGATAAAGTGATCGGCTCGATCTGCAGCGGCGGCTTCGGACCGACCCTCGGCGCACCACTGGCAATGGGCTACCTGGACGCAGGATTCACAGCGCTGGATACACCGGTCTGGGCAATCGTTCGTGGCAAGAAAGTACCGATGCTCGTTAGCAAAATGCCTTTCGTTGCGCCACGTTACTTCCGAGGCTGACAGGCGCGTCAAGAAACTGCGGCACCGCAACAGTGCATTCAACTGTTCGCATGCCGCAGTCTGGCGCTCGCGCAAACAGCAATCAAACTGTCAAAAAAATGCACTTTCCAAGGGGCTTCGATATTAAAAACTATCGATCCCCTCGATGTGGTTAAAGTTTTCAAAAAACCGGCCAAAGCCCCTGAAACCGGGCATCAGCGGGGCTTGTTTTTTCTGCGAGAGTTAGCGTAGAGTTTCTCAACTGTGTTTGCATAGGTCGCTGGGATCGTGACCTGGGCAGTAGCGCCAAAAGCAATGCTACATCCCGCTCTACGTTTCTTCTTCCTGCAACCAGCCCAGTACTCTTTCGTGTGAAAGGGACTGTCATTAATTTATGCGTCTAGGAATAAGAAAATGTCTACACGTCAGAGCGGTACCGTTAAGTGGTTTAACGACGAGAAAGGTTTTGGTTTTATCACTCCAGAGAGCGGTCCGGATCTGTTCGTCCACTTCCGCGCTATTCAGGGCAACGGCTTCAAGAGCCTGAAAGAAGGCCAGAAAGTTACTTTCGTTGCTGTGCAAGGCCAGAAAGGCATGCAGGCTGATGAAGTACAAGCTGAAGGCTGATCGCTGAAAGCATAAAAGCCCTTGATGGCGACATCAGGGGCTTTTTTATGCCTGCGATTTCGTACACTGCCCGCTTCCCCGTGAACGAGCGTCCGAGATGCCCAAGCACCTGCTAAGCCCACAGGGTGATTTCCCCGCAGTCGGTCTGGGCCGTCGCATGGCCGCCATCTGTTACGACGCGCTGCTGTGCGTTGCGCTGCTGATGGTAATCACCTTCCTGTACAAGCTGGTCTGGATGAGCGTCGTGGGCGAGGCCAGATTGCGTCAGCTGTCCGAGTCAGGCGCGCTGGACGGCGATCCCCTGCTCTCCACGCTTCTGCTGTTCGCCCTGTTCGCATTCTTCGCCAAGTTCTGGACCCACGCCGGCCAGACGCTGGGCATGCAGGTCTGGGGCATTCGCGTGCAAAACGCGGACGGAACCGGTATCAGCCTCTGGCAAGCGCTGCTGCGTTTCGTCGTCGCGATCGCGTCCTGGCTGTGCGTGGGGCTCGGTTTTTTCTGGAGCCTGTTCGACAAGCAAAAGCGCTGCTGGCACGACCTGTATTCCGAGACGCAGCTGGTGCGGATTCCGAAACGAAAGCAGTAGCCAGGCGATCACTCAGACACAAAAAAGCCGACCCTGAGGTCGGCTTTTTCATTGCCCGCTGACGATCAACCCGCCCGACGCAGCAGCCAGAGCCCTGCCAGTGCGCAGATACCCGCTGGCACCAGAACAGCGAACAGCGGCGAGAACCCGAACACAAGGCTCGAAGGCCCGAGCAGGTCCTGCGCGATTCGGAAGGTGAAACCAACCAGCACGCCGGTGAACACGCGCTGACCCAATGTCACGGAGCGCAGCGGCCCGAAGATGAAGGAAATGGCCATCAGCACCAGCGCCACGGTCACCAGCGGTTGCAGGATCTTGGTGTAGAACGCCAGCCAGTAACGGCCGTTGCTCAGGCCCTGATCTGCCAGATAACGTGCGTACCCGTACAGCCCGGTCATCGACAGCGACTCGGGCGGCAGCACCACCGTGCTCAGCAATTGCGGGCTCAATGCGACGTTCCAGCGCTCTTCCGGGGCAGACACCACCTCGGTGCGGTCTTCATGGAACAGCGTTGTGGAGACGTCCTTGAGCAGCCAGTAATCGGTCTGGAAGTTCGCCTGTTTGGCAAAACTGGCGCTGAGCATGTGACGCTGATCGTCAAAGCGGTAGCGCGTGACGCCGTACAGCAAGCCATTGGGCTGCACGGTGTTGATGTGAATGAACTCGTCGCCCTGACGATGCCACAAGCCATGACGCGCGCTTTGCGCATCGCCGGTACCTTGCGCCAGGGAACGCGCCGCCTGGGCCTGAGCCTCGGTGACCGGCGCGACGTATTCGCCGATCAGCAGACCCGCCACCATCAGCACCAGCATCGGCTTCATCACCGCCCAGACGATCCGGCCGATGGACACACCCGCAGCGCGCATGATGGTCAGCTCGCTGCTGCTGGCCAAGGCGCCAAGGCCGATCAGGCAGCCGATCAGGGCAGCCATCGGCAGCATTTCATAAAGACGGCGCGGCGCGGTCATCACCACGAAGCTGCCGGCATCCCAGAAGGTGTAGGTGTCGCTGATGTCAGCCATCTCGTCGATGAATGCGAACAGCGACGCCAGCCCGAGAATGATCCCGAGCACGGCGAGAATCGCCATGAAGACGCTTTTGCCGATGTACCGATCGAGCTTAACCATGAGCCACCTCCGACACGCTGCGGCGGCTCGCCAGTTTCAAACGCAGAGGCTCCCAGTAAAGCAGGCCCAGCCCGATGGCCAGGAACAGCGCATGCACCCACCACAAACCCAGGCCCAGCGGGATCTTGCCTTTTTCGAGCGCGCCGCGAGCGGCGATGAGGATGGTCAGATAGGCCATGTACAAAAGAATCGCCGGCAATAATTTGAGGAAGCGGCCCTGACGCGGGTTCACCCGGGCCAATGGCACGGCCATCAGCGTGACGATGAAGACGAGGATGGGCAGGGAAATGCGCCACTGCAGTTCAGCCTTGTTGCGCAGGGTGTTTTCGCCATTGAGCAGCTCGCTTGTAGGGATGGCGTCCCGGTCGGTGATTTCGTCGCTGATTTCGGGCTTGGGCAGCAGAGCGCCGTAGGTGTCGTATTTGATCGCGCGGTAATTGGCCTGCCCAGGGTTACCGTCGTAGCGATATCCGTTGTCCAGAATCAGATAACGGCTGCCATCGGGTTTGATTTCCTGACGGCCCTTCTCGGCGACCAGTACGGTGATGCCGTGATCTTTCTTCTCGTTCAGTTTCTTTTCTGAGATGAACACGCCGCCAAGGTTGATACGGTCGTCCGTCATGGTCTCGGTGTACGTCACCCGGCTGCCGTCACGCAGCAGCTGGAAGCGGCCCGGCACCAGCGTGTCGAACTCGGTCATCGCGTCCTGTTTGTTGATCAGCAGCTGAAACTGGGTTGCGCCCTGAGGCGCGAGGCTGAAGCTGAGCCAGGCGACCAGCAGAGACACGACGGCGGCGGGCGCCAGCGTCATCCACAGCAGACGCTGCTGACTCATGCCGGTGGCCGCCAGAACGGTCATTTCGCTTTCCAGGTACAAACGCCCGTAAGCCAGCAGAATCCCGAGGAACAGCCCCAGCGGCAGGATCAGTTGCATGAAGCCCGGCAGGCGAAAGCCCATGATCAGAAACAGCACGCCCGGGTCCAGGGCACCCGATGCAGCCTGGGCCAGGTACTTGATGAAGCGGCCACTCATGATGATTACCAGCAGCACAGCGCTCACAGCGCTCAAGGTAACCAGCACTTCTCGGGACAGGTAACGGAAGACAATCAAACCAGACACTCCAGGGTTGTCACGCTCAGGCAGCCTGACAATGAATTGGATCAGCCATGACGCGCTGCGGCGAATCACCGAAAAAATATGCGGCATTATCCTGTGATTGGGTGTGTCTGTCACTGAGCGCGCCGGATACTTCTTTAACCGATGCAGGTGCCGGCCGCGCTCCGGGGTTGTCATGCATTGGCAAGCAAGGTCAAACTGCGGGCCTTGCCGCTGGCAGGGCGATGCGAGACACCTGCGCATCCTGCCGCGCACTCGATTATTGCGATCACCCACAGTTTACCCGGGGACCCCGACATGGAATTGGTTGTTAAAAGCGTCAGTGCAGAAACCTTGAAGACCGCCACGCTGGTGGTTGCCGTCGGTGAAGGCCGCACGCTGAGCGACATCGCGAAGACCGTCGACGCGCTGAGCGGCGGCGCAATCAGTGCCGTTCTCAAGCGCGGCGATCTGTCCGGCAAAGTGGGCCAGAGCCTGCTGCTGCACAGCCTGCCCAACCTCAAGTCCGATCGGGTTCTGCTGGTGGGTTCCGGCAAAGAGCCTGAGCTGAGCGATCGCCAGTTCCGCAAGATCATCAGCGGCGCGCTGAACACGCTCAAGAGCCTGGGCGGCACCGACGCAGCATTCGCGCTCGATCACCTGGCCGTGAAAAACCGTGACATCTATGGCAAGAATCGCCTGCTGGTGGAAACCCTGGCCGATGGCGAGTACGTGTTCGATCGCTTCAAGAGCCAGAAGGCCGACCCTCGCGCCCTGAAGAAAGTCACCCTGCTGACGGCCAAGGCCAACGTCGCTGAAGTGGAGCGCGCTGCTAAGCATGCTCAAGCCATCGCCGCCGGCATGGCGTTCACCCGCGACCTGGGCAACATGCCGCCTAACCTGTGCCACCCGACCTATCTGGGCGAAGAAGCCAAGGCGCTGGGCAAGGCGTACAAGGGCCTGAAAGTCGACGTGCTCGACGAGAAGAAAATCGCCGATCTGGGCATGGGCTCGTTCCTGGCCGTCGCTCAAGGCAGCGCCCAGCCACCTCGCCTGATCGTGATGAACTACGCCGGCGGCAAGAAGGCCGACAAGCCGTTCGTGCTCGTTGGCAAGGGCATCACCTTCGACACCGGCGGCATCAGCATCAAGCCTGCGGCGAACATGGACGAAATGAAATTCGACATGTGCGGCGCTGCCAGCGTGTTCGGCACGCTGCGCGCCGTGCTGGAACTGCAATTGCCGATCAATCTGGTGTGCATCGTGGCCGCCGCCGAGAACATGCCGAGCGGCACCGCTACCCGTCCGGGTGACATCGTCAAGACCATGAGCGGCCAGACCGTCGAGATCCTCAACACCGACGCCGAAGGCCGTCTGGTGCTGTGCGACGCCCTCACCTACGCCGAACGCTTCAAACCGCAAGCCGTCATCGACATCGCTACGCTGACCGGCGCCTGCGTGGTTGCGCTGGGTGGTCACACCTCCGGCCTGCTGGGCAACAGCGACGCGTTGATCAATCAGGTGCTGGAAGCCGGCAAGCGTGCCGATGACCGTGCCTGGCAACTGCCGCTGTTCGATGAATATCAGGAGCAACTGGACAGCCCGTTTGCCGACATCGCCAACATTGGCGGTCCGAAAGGCGGCACCATCACGGCCGCCTGCTTCCTGTCGCGCTTCGCCAAGGCCTACGAGTGGGCGCATCTGGACATCGCCGGCACCGCATGGCTGAGCGGCGGCAAGGACAAGGGCGCCACTGGCCGTCCGGTTCCTCTGCTGACCCAATACCTGCTGGACCGCGCTGGCGTATAAGCGCCCTGAAACGTGTCGGCCCGCCGGGCCGGCACGTTTGGCGCTCTGGAACCTTCATGACCCAAGTCGACTTTTACATCCTGCCCAGCGCCGATCCACTCGCGCGCCTGGATTTTGCCTGCAAGCTCACCGATAAAGCCTGGCGGCTTGGCCACAGGGTCTATTTGCACTGCAGCGACGCGCAACAGCGCGAAGACCTCGATGCCCGGCTCTGGCGCTTCAAGGGCGAAACCTTCGTGCCCCACGGCGTGATCGAGGAAGATCAGGACGCTCCGGTGGCGCTTGGTGTCGGCGATGACCCGGGTCAACATCAGGATCTGTTGGTCAATCTGGACCTGCGCATCCCCGAGTTTTTCAAACGTTTTGCCCGTGTGGCCGAGATCGTCGTCGAGGATCCGGCCATCCGCCTGGCGGCACGAGAGAGTTTCCGCTTCTACCGTGAACAGGGCTATCCTCTGCAAGATCACCGACTGCAGCGTCTTTGAGCACACGATGGACAATTCAAAAAACCTGAAAGATTCCGCGCACCTGCTCGATGACCTCGAGTCGATCCGGCAGTTGCTTGGCGATGATTCCCTGCAACCTCCCCTGCTCACCGATAGCGTTTCCGGCGAAGGCCAGATCCCGTTGCTGTTCGACGTGGTCAGCGGCCAGGTCGTCGCCGCTGAAGAAGCGGACGTCAATGACATCCCGACACTGACCGCCGAACCGGTCATTGCCCTGGAACCGCCTGCACCTGAACAGGCCGAGCCAGTCGCCAGCAAACCCAATCCGGACGACCTGCTGCACCTGGACAACGAGCTGCGTGCCGCTGCACAACTGATCATGCAAGACGTCATCGACGACTTCGCCCCGCACATCGAGAACGAGATCAAGCGCCGTCTGGATGCGCGGATGGAGCGGCTCCTTTCGCAGTACAACACCTGATCTGACAACTCGGTGCCGCTTCCGGGCGGGATCGAAAGCAGGGATGTGCGCCGCTCATAAGGTCGCGGTCTAGCGCTTGTAGCTTGCCGCTGCCTTGAAAAGCTATACTTCCCGGCTTTTCCGACTGAAAGCAGATCAGGTTCCCGCCGCGCATGGACAAGACCTACCAGCCGCACGCTATCGAAACTTCCTGGTATCAAACCTGGGAGTCCGAGAATTATTTCGCCCCGCAAGGCGCGGGCGACTCGTACACCATCATGATTCCGCCGCCGAACGTCACCGGCAGCCTGCACATGGGCCACGGTTTCAACAACGCGATCATGGACGCCCTGATCCGCTTCCGCCGCATGCAGGGCCGCAATACCCTGTGGCAGCCAGGGACCGACCACGCCGGTATCGCCACGCAGATGCTGGTGGAGCGCCAGCTCGAAGCGCAGGGGCAGAGCCGTCACGATCTGGGTCGCGAGAAATTCCTCGAAAAAGTCTGGGAGTGGAAGGATCAGTCCGGCGGCAACATCAGCCGTCAGATCCGTCGCCTGGGCTCGTCGGTCGACTGGAGCCGCGAGCGCTTCACGATGGACGACGGCCTGTCCGAAGCCGTGAAAGAAGCCTTCGTGCGCCTGCATGAAGACGGCCTGATCTATCGCGGCAAGCGTCTGGTCAACTGGGACACCAAACTGCACACGGCCATTTCCGACCTCGAAGTGGAAAACCACGACGAGAAAGGCAGCCTGTGGAACCTGCGTTATCCACTGGCAGACGGCGCAAAGACGGCCGAAGGTCTGGATTACCTGATCGTGGCCACCACGCGTCCGGAAACCATGCTCGGCGATGCCGCTGTTGCGGTGAACCCGAACGATGAACGCTACAAGGCGCTGATCGGCAAATTCGTCGAACTGCCGCTGGTGGGCCGTCGCATTCCGATCATCGCTGACGACTACTGCGACCCTGAATTCGGCACTGGCTGCGTGAAGATCACCCCGGCGCACGACTTCAACGACTACGAAGTGGGCAAGCGCCACAACCTGCCGCTGCTGAACATCTTCGACAAGAACGCCAACGTGCTGGCCGCCGCTCAGGTGTTCAACCTGGACGGCACGCTGAACGACGCCATCGACGGCAGCCTGCCGGCGCAGTACGCAGGGCTCGACCGCTTCGAAGCGCGCAAGCAGATCGTGGCTGCCTTCGACGCCGCCGGCTTGCTGGTCAGCGTCGACGACCACGCGCTGAAAGTGCCGAAAGGCGATCGCTCCGGCACCATCATCGAGCCGTGGCTGACTGACCAGTGGTACGTGTCCACCAAGCCACTCGCCGAGCCTGCGATTGCCGCCGTGGAAGACGGTCGCATTGCCTTCGTGCCGAAACAGTACGAAAACATGTACTTCTCCTGGATGCGCGACATTCAGGACTGGTGCATCAGCCGTCAGCTGTGGTGGGGCCATCGCATTCCGGCCTGGTACGACGAATCGGGCAAGGTTTACGTCGGTCGCGACGAAGCCGAAGTACGCGCCAAGCACAATCTCGGCCCTGACGTGGCGCTGCAGCAGGACAACGACGTACTCGACACCTGGTTCAGTTCCGGCCTGTGGACTTTCTCCACGCTGGGCTGGCCTGAGCAGACCGAATTCCTGAAAACCTTCCACCCGACCGATGTGCTGGTGACCGGCTTCGACATCATTTTCTTCTGGGTCGCCCGGATGATCATGCTCACCATGCACCTGGTGAAGAACGAGGACGGCACGCCGCAGATCCCGTTCAAGACCGTTTACGTCCACGGCCTGGTGCGCGACGGGCAAGGCCAGAAGATGTCCAAGTCCAAGGGCAACGTCCTTGACCCGCTGGACATCGTCGACGGCATCGAGCTTGAAGCACTGGTGCAGAAACGCACCAGCGGCATGATGCAGCCGCAACTGGCGAAGAAGATCGAGAAGCAGACCCGTCAGGAGTTCGCCGAGGGTATCGCCAGTTACGGCACCGACGCGCTGCGCTTCACCTTCTGCTCGCTGGCCTCCACCGGTCGCGACATCAAGTTCGACATGGGCCGCGTCGAAGGCTATCGCAACTTCTGCAACAAGATCTGGAACGCCGCGCGCTACGTGCTGGACAAGGGCGAAGACTGCGGTCAGAACGGCGAAGCATTCGAGCTCTCCCTGCCGGATCGCTGGATCATTTCGCAGCTGCAGCGCACCGAGGCCGAAGTGACCCGCCAGCTGGATCAATTCCGTTTCGACCTCGCGGCGCAGGCGCTGTACGAGTTCATCTGGAACCAGTACTGCGACTGGTACCTGGAGCTGTCCAAGCCGGTTCTGTGGGACGAAACCGCGCCGGTCGAACGTCAGCGCGGCACCCGCCGCACGCTGGTTCGCGTACTGGAAGTGGCGCTGCGTCTGGCGCATCCGTTCATGCCGTTCATCACCGAAGAAATCTGGCAGCGCCTCGCGCCGCTGGCCGGTGCACAGGGCAAGACGATCATGCTGCAACCGTGGCCGGTGGCGAACGAGTCGCGCATCGATGCCGCTGCCGAAGGCGACATCGAGTGGCTCAAGGGCCTGATGCTGGGCGTGCGCAACATTCGTGGCGAGATGAACATCGGGCCGGGCAAACCGCTGCAGCTGTTCCTCAAGAACGTCAGCGCCGAAGATCAGCGCCGCCTCAACGAGAACGAGCACTTGCTGAAAAAGCTGGCCAAGCTCGAGTCGTTCACCGTGCTGGCGGCGGGTGCCGAAGCGCCGCTGTCGGCTACCGCGCTGGTGGGCGAGATGGAAGTGCTGGTGCCGATGGCCGGCCTGATCGACAAGGGCGCCGAGCTGGCGCGTCTGGACAAGGAAATCCAGCGCCTGCAAGGCGAAGTCCAGCGCGTGGGCGGCAAGCTGTCAAACGCCGCGTTCGTCGACAAGGCGCCACCTGAAGTCATTGCCAAGGAACGCGCCAAGCTGACCGAAGCTGAGCAGGCGCTGAGCAAACTGGCCGAGCAGCACGCACGGATTGCCAGTCTGTAATCGACCGATCAGCCAGCCCGATCACCGGGCTGGCTGAGAATCCTGTAGGAGCGCGCTTGCCCGCGATGAGGCCAGCGATGACAGCGCTGTTCTTCTGAAGAACGGCGATGTCCGATCCGACGTCATCGCGGGCAAGCGCGCTCCTACAGGGTGCGGTGCCTGTCATCAGAACTGACTGCCCATGAATACCCCACGCCATCCCAAACCGCCGCGCAGGACGCCAAAACCCGCGACTGCAGCCAAGCCCGCCGCCCCTCGCGAGAAGGCCAGCCTTCACCCGCGCAACCGTCATCAGGGCCATTACGACTTTCCTCGGCTGATCAAGAGCAGTCCGGAACTGGGCAAGTTCGTGATCACCAATCCCTACGGCAAGGAGAGCATCGATTTCGCCAATCCGGCGGCGGTTCGGGTGTTCAATCGCGCCTTGCTCAAGGCTTTTTACGGCATCGCGCACTGGGATATCCCTGCCGATTATCTGTGCCCGCCGATCCCGGGCCGGGCCGATTACGTGCATTTCCTCGCTGACCTTCTGGCCGAGCGCAACGAGGGCGTGATCCCGCGGGGCGCGGCGATCAAGGCGCTGGACGTGGGCACCGGCGCCAATTGCGTCTATCCGCTGATCGGGCACAGCGAGTACGGCTGGCATTTTCTGGGATCGGACATCGACAAGATCGCCCTCGCCTCGGCCACCACCATCGTCAAGGCCAACCAGTTGGGCAAAGCGATCGGCGTGCGTGAGCAAAGCAATCGCAAATACATCCTCGCAGGGCTGCTCGAACGCGATGAACGCTTCGACATTACCCTGTGCAATCCGCCGTTCCACGCCTCGCAGGAGGAAGCACTGCGCGGCAGTCAGCGTAAATGGCGCGCGCTGGGCAAGGCCGATCCCAAGCGCAAACTGCCCGTGCTCAACTTTGGAGGTCAGGCAGCTGAGCTGTGGTGCGAAGGCGGCGAGGCACGATTCGTCGCGCAATTGATCGCCGAGAGCGCGCAGGTTTCAGCTCAGGTGCTGTGGTTCAGCACACTGGTGTCAAAGGCCTCGAACCTGCCGCTGATTCAGAGCACGCTGAAGAAAACCGGCGCGTTGGAAAGCCATGTGGTCGAGATGTCGCAGGGACAGAAACAAAGCCGGTTCGTCGCCTGGACGTTCCATGACAAGGCGCAGCAGGCTGCCTGGCGGGCCGAGCGTTGGAGCGCCGGCAAGTGATCTGGATATCGGCCCGTTTTTTACTGAATCCCGGGCACAAAAAAACCGTGTCCGGATCACTCCGTCACACGGTTTCCTCACACAAGTAGCGTTTTCGCTTACTTGTTGACCGAGTCGGTCAGCACTTTGGCTGGTACGAACTTGACCACTTTCTTGGCAGCGATTTCGATGGCTGCGCCAGTCGAAGGGTTGCGGCCGGTGCGAGCTGGACGCTCGGTGACTTTCAGTTTGCCGATGCCTGGCAGAGTAATTTCACTACCGTTTTCCAGTTGGTCAGCGACGATTTGGCCCAATTGGTCCAGAGCATTGCGCGCGGTGGTTTTTGGCGCGTCGATAGCTTCTGCGATATCGGCGATCAATTGGTCTTTAGTCAGAGCCATGGTGGTGTTCCTTCCCTATCAAATTCGAATGGTTTGCAGAGTGTGTACAGACGCGAAATGTAGATGCTGAAATCGGTCTTTGGTTCGGCAGAACCCCACAAACTGCGTGCTTGGCGCGCTTCAGTGCGCAAGACCGGGCAAAACTAGCACAGAGCCAAGCAAATATCCGCACCCTGCTGCCCATTTGGTCAGCTTTATCGCGGTTCAACCCCAAAAAAGTCATATTAATAGGCCCGGCGCCGTGTTTTCGGCCCGCACAGCGCGTTCCAGGGCCTGTCTGCGGTACACTTGCCGACTTTCGCACGGGCCTGGCTTCCACCCGTTCAGTTCCACTTCAGCAGCCGAGAAATCCATGCCGATCCGTCATGCCATCGTTCACCTGATCGACAAAAAACCCGACGGTACGCCCGCAGTCCTCCATGCTCGAGATTCCGAACTCGCGGAGTCCCAGGCCATCGAGAACATGCTGGCCGACCTCAACGAGAGCTATAACGCCAAACAGGGCAAGGCCTGGGGTTTCTTCCACGCCGAGTCCGGCGCGCACCCGTTCAGTGGCTGGTTGAAGGAGTATCTGGATGAGGGCAAGGATTTCACGGCGTTCAGTCGCGTGGCAGTCGAGCACCTGCAGAAGCTGATGGAAGAGTCCAACCTGTCGGTGGGCGGCCACGTGTTATTCGCGCACTACCAACAGGGCATGACCGAATACCTGGCTATCGCGTTGCTGCACCACAGCGAAGGCGTCGCCGTGAACGAAGCGCTGGATGTCACGCCGTCGCGGCATCTGGATCTGGGCCAGCTGCACCTGGCCGCGCGGATCAACATTTCCGAATGGCAGAACAACAAAGCGTCCAAACAGTACATCTCGTTCATCAAGGGTAAGAACGGCAAGAAAGTCTCGGAATACTTCCGCGACTTCATCGGCTGTCAGGAAGGTGTCGACGGCCCCGGCGAGACCCGCACCCTGCTCAAGGCCTTCAGTGACTTCGTCGAGAGCGAAGACCTGCCGGAAGAATCCACCCGCGAGAAAACCAAGGCGCTGGTCGATTACGCCAGCAGCCAGAGCAAAATGGGCGAGCCCATCGCGCTGGAAGAGTTGTCCGGGCTGATCGACGAAGATCGCCCGCGCGCGTTCTACGAACACATCCGCAACAAGGACTACGGCCTGTCGCCAGAGATCCCCGCCGACAAGCGTACCCTGAACCAGTTTCGGCGCTTCACCGGTCGCGCCGAAGGCTTGTCGATCAGCTTCGAAGCGCACCTGCTGGGGGATAAGATCGAATACGACGAAGAGAAAGGCACGCTGATCATTAAAGGCCTGCCGACTCAACTCACCGATCAGTTGAAGAGGCGCTGAAGCAGATGTTCGCGCGCACGCTCAAGAAGTTCGTGCTGATCCTGCTGGTCGTTGTCGTTTACCAGAACTGGGGCAAGATCGAGAACTTCGTGCACCCCGCGTCTTCGGTCTCTGCGCAGGTGCAGGCAAACGCGAAGGTCACGCTGTATGCGACCGACTGGTGTGGCTACTGCAAACAGACCCGACGCTTCCTCGACAGCAAGGGTATTCCGTACACCGAGTTCGACATCGAAAAAGACGCCGCCGGGCGCAAAGCCTACGAGGCGCTGGGCGGCCGCGGCATTCCTCTGATCGACGTCAATGGCACGTTGATCAGAGGTTTTTCACCGGACGAGATTCTCGCGGCGCTTAAGTGACGGCCATGCTCTGTTGGGAGCTGCCCTTAAGCGGCCTTGATCTGAAACCCATAACGCGGAAAGTGCACATGCACGTCCCCGGCGCGCTCGTCCTCACGACGCACGACGATTTCTTCGCGACCGTTGAAGACCAACTCGCCCTGCACAGGGTTCACGCCGTAGTCGACAGCAGAAACACTCACCTGCTGACCCACCTCAAAGCCGTTGGGGTCGATAAAGTCTTCCACCGGCAGCGGCTGCGGCGCAGCCCGGCGGGCGATCTCCAGTGCGTCGGCAGAGCTCAACTCACTGGCCGCGCCGTGACCAAACCCGATCACGCGCTGATACCAGGCCAGTATTTCCGGATAGTCGTCCACCAGCGGTGAGGTGACGGGCGTCTGTTTCAGGAACCACAGCGTATGAGCGACGGCGAAGTCGGCAATTGAAGGGGCGCCCAGCAGGAAGTCGCCGTTGCGCTCCAGTTGCAGCTGCAAACGGCCCATGAGTGTGGGCCACTGATGCTTGGCCAGTTCGAGCGGAATACGCGTCGCGGTGCCGCCCTCGAAGAATGATGCGCGATCCGCGGAGAACGCTTTGACAACCTCCGGCGGGGCCTTGGCGAATCGCACCGCCATCGACGCGGGTTGAAAGACCAGGCTGACGGCGTGCAGAAACAGCACTGAGTCGGCCCAGGCTGCGAGGCTCGACGCGGTGAACTCCTGACCTTCCGGGTAAAAGGCAGGCGACGACTTCTCCTGCTCCAGCCGACGCGCGATCAGCGCGGTGTCACAGTAGATATCAGCGCCGATCTGTAACACCGGCGTCTTGCGATAACCGCCGGTCAGCGCAGTGACGTCCGGTTTGGGCATGATGGGAGGGATGATGACCGAACGCCACGACAAGCCTTTGAAGCCGAGCATCAGACGCGCTTTTTCGGAAAACAGTGACGCCGGGTAATGGTGCAGGATCAGTTCTGACATGCTTCGGTCCATCCGCAAAGGTGAACGACCAGCTTAGCTGGCGCAGCGGCGATGGCCTACCCGCTCAGGCTGATGGCGCGGCATCAGCCCTGTGTATATAGCTGGCGGCCAGCGCTTCCTTCGCCCGCTTGCGCAGCTTTTTGATCAGCCGTTCCTGACGCAACGCATCGCCCTTGTCGCGGCACGCCTCGACATACACCAGCGCCGTCGCAGGACTGGAACTGAAAAAGCGCGCGCCTTTCCCGCTTTGGTGCTTGATGAAGCGCTGCTGGGGATCAGTGCTGATGCCGCAGTACAACGAGCCATTGGCCGCGCGCACGAGATAAACGAACCACGGTTTAGTGACC
Source organism: Pseudomonas sp. efr-133-TYG-103a (assembly GCF_030209235.1). NCBI lineage: Bacteria > Pseudomonadati > Pseudomonadota > Gammaproteobacteria > Pseudomonadales > Pseudomonadaceae > Pseudomonas > Pseudomonas sp. efr-133-TYG-103a. Next base: position 2,193 of record NZ_JARVSK010000006.1, on the reverse strand, counting down.
GTGGCTTCAACGGCGGCGGTAATGGGGATCGCGACTTCGGTCATCGTCTGAACAAGCGGTGAGGACAGGAAAGCTGCGATTCTACCAGAGCATCAGCGGCCAGCCTGAAAGGCCTTCAATCCCTTCTGCGCCTGCGCGCGAATGGCGTTCTGCACCAGCGGCGTCCATCCCAGTAAAGTGCCTTTGGCGCCCAAGGCCTGACGCGACCAGCGCCACAGATCGAAATGATCGTGGTGTTCGCAGATCTTGCCATCGCGAAACACGAAGCGCGCCTGAATGTCGTTGACCACCGTTCGACCGGTCTGGCTGAACAGGTAAGTCGCCACCCAATGCGCGCCACCCGTGCGCTCGTCAGCCCGCACGGTGTCGTAACGCAGCGAGAAGTCCTTGGCCCGCGACGTCAGCATTCGCCACATGTCGCCGGCATCCCGCCCGCGCAGCTCGCCGAACACCGGATCACTGAACACCACGTTATCGCTGTAACAGGCGGCCATGGCTTCGGCGTTCAGGCGATTGAACGCCTCGTAGAAGCGGCTGATCAGGGCTGCGTGTTGTTCACTCAGGCGGGTTTCGCTCATGCGCTTGGACATCCGTGGGAAATGAGCTCGCACGATAAGCGCCAGCGAGCCGTTTTGCCACGGACATTCGTGATGGAAATACCGCTTCTCAGATTTTTTCGCTGGTCACATTCACATAGAGCGAGCGTCCGGCTCCCATCCCGGCGACGATTGCCGTCACGCCAATCAGGCCGAAAATCCAGCCGACGGCGCTCCAGTTGCCGGTCCAGTCATGCACCACGCCCACTGCAAAAGGCCCCAGGGACGCCAAGGTGTAGCCGACGCCCTGAGCCATGCTGGAGAGGTTGGCCGCAACGTGGGAATCGCGAGAGCGCAGCACGATCAGCGTCAACGCCAGGCTGAAGGTGCCGCCCTGCCCCAGCCCGAGCACGACGGCCCAGAACCACAGCTGGTTGAGCGGCGCATATAGGCAGCCGTAAAGGCCAGCCAGCGTGAGGAGCATGACCAGCAGGATTGCCAGCCGCTGGTCCTTGCCCCGCGTCGCCAGCCATGGCGTGGCCAATGAGCTGATGAGCTGGACCATGATCGAACCGGACAGCAACAAACCGGCCTCGGTCGCGGTCAGGCCGCGTCCGATCAGAATCGAGGGCAACCAACCGAACACAATGTAGGCCAACGACGACTGCAGGCCCATGTACAGCGTGACCTGTCGGGCCAGACGGTCGCGGAAAAGCCCTCTCACCCGGTAGGCCGCCTGATGCTGACCGTGACGCTGGCGGGTCTGTGGCAGCCAGAACACAGCCGCGACAATCGCCGGAACGATCCAGAATCCCAACCCTGATTTCCAGCTGTCACCGACGCCATCCCCGAACGCGTGGCTCAACGGCACAGTGGCCCCAGCCGCGACAGCGGCACCCAGACACAATGCCATTGTGTACACGCCGGTCATCGTGCCCGCCTGGCTGGCGAAGTCGCGCTTGACGATGCCGGGCAGCAGCACACCGATAATGCCGATACTGGCGCCTGCCATGATGCTGCCGGCGAACAGGCCTGCTTCGCCGAACGAGCTGCGCAGGAGAATGCCGCACGCCAGCGTCAGCAAGATTCCCAGCACCACCCGCTCGCTGCCGAAACGGCGTGCAAGGATCGGCGCAAGGGGCGCGAACAGTCCCAGACACAGAACCGGCAGCGTGGTCAGCAGCCCCGCCTTGGCAGCAGACAAGCCCAGACTTTCCGACACCTCGCTGAGCAGCGGCGCCATGCTCGACAGCGCAGGGCGCAGATTCAGCGCGACCAGCACCAGTCCGAGCAGCAAAAGCCAGGGTCGCTTCACCACCGGTTTTTCGTGCTGAACCTGATCGTCATCCGCTTCCGCATCGATCAGCAGCTCAACGGTTTCATGATGTTTTCGGGAAAGGGATAGCGTGTCGCTCGCCGCAGGCGCCTTGGTCGTCATGGGATTCTCGTGGGGGCAGGATTGTGTAACAGCGCATAGCGCAAAGACGTAATCCTGTTGGAGATCGCTAAAGAACACAAGTTTGACGAGAATTGGGTACAGAATCTGCGGGAGTAAGCCAGCTTCCCTAACGCTCTTTCGATCTACTGCGTAACACCTCACGCCTTCCCGGCTAAAGCCGGTCCTACGAAGAGCTGCGGCATCTGTAGGACCGCCTCT